>CAVANK010000016.1:0-34245 GCA_963590075.1 Eshraghiella crossota | reverse complement strand
AGCGCACCGTATTGAAGTGCACCCCAAAAGTTGGACAAAAATGTAAAACTTTTGGGGTTCACATCATATCGGTGCGCTTTTTTTGTGCTTAACAATATCAATAATTGTGATAAGTGCCGTTGTCGTCAAACCAACCGACGGCGTTGTAGTCATTGTCGTAGACTTTGTCGTTGTCGTCAACGTAGCCGATTTGACGATTGTTTGAATCGTACATCTTGCCGTTTTCAGAATAGCCCGCGTCGCGATATCCGTCTTTGTAATTGACTCTGTTTGACGGTGAAGAGAAGTATCCGCCACTGCTTTGTTCGCTCGACGACGAAGAGGACGAAGAAGTTGAAGTGGAAGACGACGATTCGTTGGCTTTTTTCATCGATGCGTTGACGAACGCACTCATATTTTCTATGCGTTTTTCCCTTTCGATTTGATTATTGTATTCCTTATACATATCGTCGTCGTGAAGCATATATTCTTTGAGGAACGCGATTCTATTTGAAATTTTCTTCCAACGCACATATCTTGCCGTAAAGACGGAAATTGAAACGATAGCCACTATTGCTGCCGCACAATACGCTATTACGCAGATGAAAAACTCGGAGTTTTGAGTATCGTTGCCCGTAGCAATCGTATAGAATACGCCGACGACTACGAGCAAAACTATTGCAACTATTATGCCAACGATAGCCTTTTTATCCGGTCTTACGTAGCTATATGCCGAAGTTTCTTTCTTTTCCAAATCTCGCAAAACGCGTGCATACTCACCCGAATATTGCTTTTTGCGCTCGGCGGGTGCAAACTCCGCGTCTATCTTGTCGAAGACGGCTTGATTTTCTTTTCTAATATCTTCGATTGTCATATCAGTTTGCAAGATTTGCCATATATGCAAGATAGTTTTCCGCAAGGGCGGTTGCTTCTGCTTGGGTGGGTTTGCTGGTTGCTACGTAGAATTTGAGTTTTGGCTCTGTACCGCTCGGGCGGACGCAAATCCAGTCTTCGTTTTCAAGGTGAATTTTGAAAGCGTTGGTCTTTGGCAAGTCGATATCTTCGATCTTTCCGCAAGCGTACGTCTTTTTGCGCGTTACGAAGTCGCTTTGCGCAAGCACCTTTACTCCCGCGATTTCGGTGAAGGAAGTGGAGCGGATTTCGTTCATAATATCCGCCATTTTTTGCATACCGTCCAAACCGCCGAAGGTTATGGATTTTGCCTTTTCCACGTAGTAGCCGAATTTTTTGTAGATGCCTTGAAGCACGTCGTATACGCTGATGCCCTTGGACTCGAAGTAGCACACCATTTCCGCAAACGTCATACTTGCCACGACCGCGTCTTTATCTCTTGCGTGCGTGCCGACGAGCGAACCGTAGCTTTCCTCAAAGCCGAATAGGTAAGTATATTTGCCGTTTTGCTCCCATTCCTTGATTTTTTCACCGATAAATTTGAAGCCCGTGAGCACGTCAAACGTCGTAACGCCGTAGCTCGACGCAAGCACTCTTGCAAGTTCCGTGGTGACGATAGTCTTGACGAGCGCGCCGTTTTTGGGCATAGTGCCGTCTTCGCTCTTGCGAAGGAATATGTAATTTGCAAGAAGCACGCCTATTTGATTGCCGTTGAGAAGCACGAATTTGCCCTCGTCGTTGCGCACGGCAATGCCCATTCTATCCGCGTCGGGGTCAGTGCCTATGACGATGTCGCTGCCGATTTTGTCCGCAAGTTCAACGCCCAAGCGCAAGGTATCCGCTTCTTCGGGATTAGGCACGCGCACGGTTGAAAACTCGGTATCGGGCAACGCTTGTTCCTTTACGACGTTGACGGTGATACCCATTCTCGAAAGTATGGTGGTCACGGGCACGTAACCGCTTCCGTGTATGGGCGTGTATACGATTTTGACGTCCTTGCCGTATTTTTGCACTGCTTCGGGGGAGAGTGAAAGTTTGCTTATGGTGTCGTAATACGCCTCGTCCACGCTCTTGCCGATGACGGTGATATGCGGTGCGACTTCGACGTTGTCAAGCCCTTTAATATTGTCCACAGTCAAGACCGCGTTTTCTTCCTCAATGCCGAAATACGGGGTTTTATCTATAAATTCCACCACTTTATCCGTCGATTCGGGTGACATCTGCGCTCCGTCCTCACCGTAGACTTTGTATCCGTTGTAGATTTTGGGATTGTGCGAAGCGGTGATCATAACGCCCGCAATCGCGTTTAAGTGGCGTATTGCAAAGGAGCACATCGGCACTGGGTGCACGGTGTCGAAGAGGTAGGCGTTTACGCCGTTTTTGGCAAGCACTTTTGCCACCTCGATAGAAAATTCGCTTGAATATTTACGAGTGTCGTAGGATATAACGACGCCTCTTTGCATTGCTTCGCTTCCGAGTGTTTTTATATATTCGGCAAGACCTTTCGTCGCGCGACGTACGGTGAACGTATTCATTCTGTTCGTACCCACGTCAAGCACGCCTCTCATACCTGCCGTGCCGAATTGTAGCGGACAATAAAACGCCTCTTTCTTTTCCTCTTCCGATAAAGATGCGAGTCTTGCTTTGTCCTCGGCGGACACTTCATCGCTTGTGAGCCATTGCGTATAACTTGATTGATAGTCCATAGCATACCTCTACGTTTTCGTTGGTTAAATTATACCGCTATCAACCCTCTCGTGTCAATGCCGAATCTGCCGTCCCGCGCAAAACAATTCGTTTTTGAGGGAAATACGCGTCTTTGCGGATAAGCACGGTTTTTAGGAGTTTTCCGTTTTGGTAGTATTCCAAAAAGCCTTGCGAGCGAAGCCCCGCTTTTCCGTACGTGTCGATGACCTCTTCTCCGAGTTTGAGAGTGGCGTCGTCGCGGTATTCTATCTCGAAGGGAAGAGTTTCTATCGTTTGCGAGCGACGACGTATGGTGCAAGACTCTACGCCGTACATTTCCGCTTTGAGATACTTTCCGTCCGCAACCATTTTGATGGTTACGGGCGAGGATAGGGTGTTGACGAACCGCAAATCGCTTGCCGAGGACACCATAGCGTCAAAGGACGGCGCAACGTAGCTCACGGGCAGAGAGTGTGCCCTCACGCAAGTTATAGTGAGGTTGGCAAGCAAGGCGCAGTTGTACACGGTGCTCGACACTTGACACACGCCACCGCCTATGCCTTCCACAAATTCTCCGTCCTTGATGATATACGCGCTTTTGAACCCGTTTTCAACCGTGCGCGCCCCCACGATATCGTTGAAGGAGAACTCGTCCTTGGGGTATAGCACCGTTCCGTCGATTTTGCGACAAGCCAGCGCAACGTTGTCCTTGCGGTTGGGTTTGCTGTCTCCGTAGTAGGTGGAAAAGCGCGCGATTAGTTTTTGTCCGTCGGATACTGCCGTTGCCACGTCTTTTGGGTGCATAGTTCCTTCCATAATAAAAGCGATTGACGCCAATGCGAGAGTAAGGCACGCAAAAGCGAGAATTTTGATATATTTTTTCATACCCATAGTATGTGTGCAAAACGCAAAAAGAAACAAAAATCGCAACTTTGAGCATATCGGTTGTGAAAAGGGCAGTATATGTTATATACTGATGCCGAGATAGAATATGGCGCTCGTCGCTACGGCGCAGTGCTTGAAGCGCGTGGAATATCCCGCATTTTTTGAGGAGTGGTAGCGCGCGAAATAGCAAAAAAATAGGTGCAAAAACGCTTTTTGAGTGGTGCAAAATGAAGCAAATCGTTTCGGTTGACGGAATAAAAAGATATATGACCGCGGATTTTTCCGTGGAAGTGTTTGACGTCGTTTCTTCAACCAATACGATCGTAAAAGAGCGCGCAAAGCAAGGCGAAAAGGATATTTTGGTCGTCGCAAGAGAGCAAACGAGCGGAAGAGGGCGTTTTACGCGCAAATTCTTCTCACCAAAGGACGCGGGCGTCTATTTCAGTTTCGCAATAGAACCCACTTGCGCCGACGAGATAAGTTTCGTCACTCCGATGTGCGCCGTTGCCACGGCAAAGGCAATTCGCGAGGTGTGCGCCAAAAACGCGCAAATCAAGTGGGTGAACGATATCTACGTCGATATGAAAAAGTGCGTCGGCATACTTTGCGAGGGCGTATCGTCGCAAGGCGGTGCGATAGACCGCGTAGTGTGCGGAATAGGCGTCAACCTCTACGAAAAAGAGGGCGGTGTGGACGAGCAAATCAAGGATATAGCGGGCTTCGTCGGTGACGGTGTGGACGATTGTGCCAACAAAATCGTGGGCGCGATTTGCAATAATTTTGCGGATATGCACTTGCGTTTTGACAAAAGTTATATTGCAAAGCAATATAAAGATATGTCGATGCTCGTCGGACGAAGCGTCGCGGTGTGCAAAACGGACGAGGAACGCTCCGCAATCGTCGAGGATATAGACGACGCGTGCAGACTGGTAGTGCGCTACGAGGGCGGAGAGCGCGAAACGCTCGAAGTCGGTGAGGTAAGGATAAAACTTTGAACAAAGCATCTTCAAAAGCAGTATCGAGGACGTTGCGCCTCGTAAGAATAGCAATCTTTCTTGCGCTCATAATCGTGGGCGCTTTCGTCAAATTCCCGATAGGCATAGTGCCCGTATCGATGCAGTTTGCGTTTTGTATGTTTGCCTCGCTTATGCTAGGCGGGACGGACTCTCTTATTTGCGTTGCGATATACATTGCAATGGGGCTTATCGGCATACCCGTATTTTCGGCGGGAGGCGGAATTTTCTACGTCTTGCAACCCACTTTCGGTTATATCCTCGGCTTTTTGATAGGTGCGCCGATCAGCGGTTATATAGCAAGAGGCTTCAAAAACAACGCGCCTATAAGCGTATGGCGTATGCTTCTGGGCGCGTTCAGTGCGCTTGCAATCGTGTACGCGGTGGGCGTGTTTTATATGTATCTTATGCTCAACTTCTACGTCGGCACGGCAATGTCTATGTCAAAGGCGTGGTTTGCGGGTTGTGCGGTGTTCTTGCCAACGGACGTAAGCTGGTGCGTAATCGGATCGCTCGTCTCTTGCGCTGTGCTCAAAAGATACGCGCCTTACGTCGGCGTTGCGGACAAATACTCGGGCTATGTCTATATAAGACAAACGTCGCTTCAAGGCGACGAAGAGGGCGGGCTTCAAAATCTATAATTATATTTGCACAAAAACGCACCGATAGAGTGTAAATAGCGTTCAAATAGCGGATATTTGCTATTGAAAACGCGCGCGAAATATGATATTATTATTTTATATTAAACTTAATAGGAGACTATTATGCAACACGAAATCACCAATCCAACCGATTTGTTGAACGCAGAGGGCAATATTCTCGAACCGGGATTTGCCAAGAAAATGCTTTACAATTACAATCGCGAAAACGTCAAAGCACCCAAAACTCGTCTCAAAGAGTGGGATTATTACTATATTTCCAACAAGGAATTTGCACTTTGCCTCACCATCAGCGATATGGGCTTCGTGGGCGCGTTGAGCCTTACGGTTATGGACTTCGTTACGCCCGCACAATTCACCAATTCGGCAATCTGCCTCTTCCCGATGGGCAAGTTTAATATGCCCAGAACCAGCAAAAGCGGAGACTGCGCCCGGAAAATCGGTAAGGTCGAGATGAAGTTTGAAAACGACGGCACGAAGCGTCACCTTACGGGCGTTTATCCCAACGCTGACAAATTCGGCACGGACGTCAAGTGGGATATCACTATCACCGACGTTCCCGAAGAGAGTATGGTCATCGCAACGCCGTTCAACAAGGACAAACACTTCTATTTCAATCAAAAAATCAATTGTATGAGAGCGGAAGGCAGTTTCTTCCTCGGTGACAAAGAGTGCAAATTCGATCCCGCCGACAGTCTCGCGACGCTCGATTGGGGACGCGGAGTTTGGACGTACGACAACACTTGGTATTGGGGCAGTTTGCAAACTCGTCTCAAAGACGGTTCTACGTTTGGGTGGAACATCGGCTACGGCTTCGGCAACACGGAAGCGGCAAGCGAAGATATGTTCTTCTACAACGGCAAATCTCACAAAATCGGTCGCACCGAGTTTATAATCCCGGGAGATAAAGATGGCGATCCCAAATATATGGAAGATTGGAAGTTTGTCTCGGACGACGGTCGTCTCGATTGCACCTTCCGTCCGCTCATCGACCGCTACGAGCCCTTCGATCTTAAGGTTATGTGTATGATACCTCACCAAGTGTTCGGCTATATTTCGGGCAAGTGCGTGCTTGACGACGGCACGGTTATCGAGCTTGACAACGAACTCGGCTTTGCGGAAAAAGTACACAACAAATGGTAAAAACTATGCGAGCGCGACTTATAATCGCGCTCGCAATCAAATAAAAGATATCACGAATGAGGTGAATATGGAATACAACGGTGAAGGCATACACGCGCTCGTTTGCGCAGTGGAAGATTTGCAAAGTTCCAACCTTATTTTTATTGACAGAAAGCTCAAACCGCTTCTCAAATGCCTTGCGTATTATCCCGAATTTCGCACGGTTTTGTCCTATTGCAATCAAGGCTTCGACTATGACGCGGAAAAGCGCAAAGCGTTTGCCAAGCTCGGAGACAGCGACGTTTTCCGTATGCCCAAAAATCCCAAGACTATCGTCGCGCTCGTGTCCAATATGCTCGTTGAGTTCGACGCGGGCAGTATGGATATCGTGACGTTTTCAAGCAGATTTTTCCCCACGGAAACCAAGCAAGCAAGCTTCGAGCAATGTTGCGCCAAGGTCGTCGAGCCTTTCAAACTTGCGCTCGTTAGTCTCGTCATCGACGGCATAGAGGAAGAGCCAAAGGCGGTTGAAAGAATGGTGGAATTTGCGTCCAGCGGGCTTCATCAACAGACGGAGTATTTGCTCGTCGCAATATACAACGCGGTGCAAGAGGCGCAAATAGACGAGGGCGAAAGGCAAGACTTTATGGTTATGCTCGAAGGCTTTGCCGCCGCACTCGACACGCGCGATTCACTTATGATAAAGGCAATTTGGCTCGGTCTCAAAAGGTCGCTTTCCGCACAAAGGCTTTGCGCCAAAGAGATTGAAAAAGTCAATGACACGTTGAGATTGTATTTGGTGACCAAGTAATTATATTGACACAATCAAGGGTTTATCTTCTCGATATAAGAGGATAAAAATCGTTTTCAAGCCATCGGTTATAACGAAAAACAGCGCAAATTTTTGGGTGCACTTCAAAATCTGCGCTGTTCTTATAAGTTATTTTTTGTAATTTTCGGCAATTCGTCGATATTCGTCCGTTTTCGTTCCGAACTCGTCTTCAAAACCTATCAGACAATCGGCGGTCACGTCAAATATGCAACAAAGCTTTTTGATGCTTTCGATATCGGGTTGCGTGCGCCCTTGTTCCCACGAAGCGTAGCAGTTGGGAGACACACTCAATATCGTATAGACGTCCTTTTGCGTCATTCCGCGCGAAAGCCGTATTTGTTTTAGATTTTCACCGAATTTCATAAATTTATGATATACAATTATACCCAAACTGGGTTGACAATACCCAAAACGGGTAGTAAAATAAAAAAGAATAAGCAAGCGATTACATTGTTTTATTCAACTTTCCTCCGGATCAAAAAATGATCCAAAAAAATAAAAATGCATCACGAATGGTGCATTTTTGTTTTTATGAAAGAGGAATATTCCGCTTGTCATCGCGAGCTATGAGTGGCAATCTAGGCGTAGCCGCACACCAAACAGACAATCTTGCGAAATTGTGGTATGGGGTTTTGTCCGTCTTATACTGATAGCAAAGATTGGCTGTGCGGTAGTAATGTGAAAATCAAGACGATAAAAAAAGGCGCATCATTTGATGCTCCTTTTGAAAAATCGTGCTTGGTTTTCACATATGCGTAGTCTTGTCTTCGCCGATGCCGATCATACCGTCAACGACGTATTTTTTGCCGTCGGTGTCGGTGACGTATCCGCTGATTTTGCCGTAGGGAAGTGCGTAGTAGCACATAAGCGGAATGGGCATATAGAACACTTTGCTTATCTCGAACTTGATATCGACGATGCCTTGACCTTGTTCGTCTTTGATATACCAAACTTTGGCTTTTTTCTTGCCGTCTTCGTGCGTGAATACGACGGGAGGCATCGGGAAGGACTTGTCGTCAACCCAAATCACGTTCTCGTTGTATTGGCTTTGGTCAACGGATTGATTGCGCGTGAGGTTGAAAGCAAAATATCTCTTCGTGCCGTTGTCGTCGATTTGTCCCATCGTGGTGAGCCAATCGTAGTGCGCGTTGAAGGGATAGAAGCCCTTGTGGTCGTCGATGATACCCACGGAACGCTCGTTGGTGGTGTAGACTTTGCCGTTGACGGTGATAGTGCCCGTTGCTTTGAAAAAGTCCTTTTCGCTGTACAAAGCGTTGATGAAGTTGCCTTCTTTGTCCTTGCCGAGGGGCATAACGCCGTTTGCAAGCGGAGAAATGCGCTTAAAGCTTATATCTATCGTGAATTGACCGTTTTTGCCTTTGGTAAATCCTTTGGCGTGCGCTTTTCCGTTCAAAAAATCGTTCTCAATCTTGTATTCGCTGTTTTTGGTCTTGCAATAGCAATAGTCGCTGACGAGTTGCGTTGCGACATGCGCTTTTTTCTTGGGGACGAGGTTGCGCCAGCTGTAAATCTTGTCTTCCTTTTTGTCGTACCACACGAAGATGGAAAAACCCATCGGACCGGTGTTGTAAACCGCGCTGATAAGTGCGCCTTCGTCGAGATGCACTTCAAACGCTTCCCATTCGACGAGACGAGCGGGTTTCAAAAAGTCGGGCATATTCTTTCCGCAAGGCTTTACGCAATCGAGAAGATTGAGATTTTCAAACGGAGCGTCAAACGTGCCGAAATGCACTTTGCCGTCTTCGACGATAGATTTTGGCGTCGGTGCGGGCAAACGTGTCTCGCTTATGTAATCGGGTAAATTGCTCATATTTCTTTCTCCCTTAGTATTATAAGGAAATATTATCATAATTTGTGCACGTTGGCAATACGTCTGCAAAAAATTTTTACACAGTTGTAAGATATTTTTTGAAGGCACAAAATGTATCGTATCGCTTAGACGGCGAAAGTAAGAGCGAACAATTGAAAAACACGCACTTTATAACGTCAAAACGGTTGTATAAACATATTGTTCTGCCATATAACGCAAACGCTCGTTGCTTGCGGGTGTCTTTGTGTGCACATGTAAAAATGTGTTGAAAAAGAGGGAAACGTTTGGTATAATACCGATAGGTGATATTATGCAACTCAACGAAAAGTACTTTCAACCAAAAGACGACAAGGACGTTGTTCAGACGATAGAGCAGTCGCTTTTGCCCGATGAAAAAATCTTGTGGCAAGGCAAACCGCAAAAGAAAGCGTTTGTCCTCAACAACGTTTTCAAGATGCTTCCCGTTGCGCTTTTATGGATCGCGTTCGATGTGTTTTTTATAGTTATGCTCGCAACCAACACAAACGGTTTTCCCACCTCGATGATTGCGCCTATTTGCATATTCTTCGTATTGCATCTCGCGCCCGTGTGGATATGGATTTATCGAAGCGTCACCGCAGGCAAACGCCACAAAAACACCGATTACGCCTTTACCGACAAGCGCATCATTATCCGCAAAGGCACTATTGCCGTGGATTTCAAAAGCATAGAATACAAGGACGTAGTTGCCGTCAATCTTCGCTACGGCGTCATCGATAGACTTGCCAAAGTAGGCGATATCTATATCACTGCCACCGGCAAAGCTTCCGTCCTCGAAGACCTTGAAAACCCGTCCGCCATTGCCAAAATCCTTCAAGACACGATTTCCCAAACCAAGCAAAACGTGTCCTTCACCGTGGGTGCAAAGGTGACCTTCGTCAAGTGCAAGTATTGCGGATGCAAGAATATGTCGACGGATACCGTTTGTTCCTCATGCGGCGCTCCTTTGGAATAACGCCCCAAACGGCGAATAACTGTGTCAACACCCCATTGCCATCAACTCATTTACGACGTGTAAATTAGGGTTGCTGTCAATGGGGTGTTTTCTTGTTCTTCATCCGTTTGGAACGTTATTCCGCAATGGTAGTTTTTTTGCGTTATTCATCTGTTTGGGCGCTTTATTCGTTAGAAGATACTTATTAACGGAATGTGCTTATTCGAAGACGGAAATTTCGAGTCGCAAGGCGACGAGCCTTTGAGCGCCGAACTTGACGATAAGTACCGTCCGACTGTGATGTGTTGTTGCGTAGCAATCACACAAAGGACGGTGACATAATGAGAGAACGATACCTATCTATGTGAGCGCCGTAAGGAGCGAAGCGACGGAATAGCGATTGTTACGAAGTCAATCGCGTCTTGCCCCTCTTGCGAACGATGTTGGTTTAAGTAGAGAAATGACGCATATTTGAGCAATAGGGGAAAGCCCGAAGGGAAGGGGTGATGTTGCATTTAAGTAGTTGTTTATTTACTCTGTTAGGGTTTTATAGGGGAAACACCGTGAGGAAGGGGGAAAGTTGCATTTAATAGTTGGTTGTAGAGATATCGGCGTGTTTGGAAAGAAAACTATTAATTATTAATTTATCAAAATTCACTATGGACATTTGGGCGGATATCAAATACAATATATTTGATATATCGTTGATTTGCAAAGGAAAAACTTTGCGATAGAGATTTTGAGGTAACAATGAGTTTGATTTCAAAGATAGTCAATTTATTCTCGCCAACGGCGCAAAAGACAGGTGCGGGGGACAACAATAAAATGGCGGTTACGTCCAAACCGATGAGAGACACCGCGCGTGCGCTTGCCGCGGAAGGTATCGTATTGCTCAAAAACGACGGTGTTTTGCCAATAAAAGAGGACGACGAAGTGGCGGTGTTCGGACGCACGCAATACAATTATTTTTGCGTGGGTTACGGCTCGGGCGGTGACGTGAAAGCACCGTACAAGACAAGTTTTGCCGACGGTCTCAAAGCGTGCGACAAAATCAAAGTCAATAAACACCTTTCGGGGATTTACGCCGATTGGTGCGCAAAGCACGTCCCCGACGAGGGCTTTTGGGGACATTGGCCGTTTTGCTTTGACGAGATGCCTCTCTCCTATGAAATCGTCAAAAAGGCAAGAGAAACGAGCAACGTTGCAATCGTCGTGATAGGGCGCGCCGCTGGTGAAGACAGAGAACAAAGGTTGAAGGGCGGAAGTTTTCTTTTGAGCGACGACGAACTCAAAATGATAGACCTCGTGCGCAAATACTTTGAAAAAGTGGTGCTCGTTCTCGACACGGGCAACATCATCGAATTTGACGATATCGAAATATTCGGTGACGATATATCCGCCGTTGTGCTTGCGTGGCAAGGCGGTATGGAAAGCGGAAACGCGCTTTGCGACGTGCTTTGCGGAAAGGTCAATCCCTCGGGAAGACTTACGGACAGTATTGCAAGACGGTATATTTTCTATCCGTCGGTAAGCGAATTCGGACACAAAAAATTCAACAATTATGTCGAAGATATATTTGTCGGTTACAGATATTTCGAGTCCTTTGCGCAAAACGAAGTGCTGTATCCGTTCGGCTACGGACTGTCATACACGACTTTCGATATCACCGCAAAACTCCAAAGAGTATCGGACGGCGTAAAAATCGTCGCAACCGTCAAAAATACGGGTAACGTAGCGGGCAAAACCGTCGTGCAAGTATACGTGCGCGCGCCTCAAAACGTTATGGTCAAGCCGTCGAGAGAACTCAAAGCGTTTGCAAAAACCAAACTTCTCGAAGTCGGCGAAGAGCAAACGATCGAGATGAGTATCGACGAGTACACCTTGTCTTCTTACGACGACGAAGGGCTTACGGGCTACAAGGCTTGTTGGGTGACGGAAGACGGCGAATACGAGTTTTTCATCGGTGAAAACGTGCGCGACGTCGTAAGTGTCGGAAGCGTACGCTTTGACAAAAAGGCAACCAAAGAGTGCCACACCGTTTGCTCGCCGAAATACGACTTGACGGTGCTTGAAAGCTACGACAGTCTTCTCAACAGTGACGAGGACTATGAACAACTTATGAAATACGACACGCTTGCGGACTTTCAAGCCGACGTATATAAAATGGACGCTGACGACGCGGAAGCGTACCTCAATAAATTTGAAAATTTGCTAAAAGCGCATGAGTGGAAGTGCACTCAAAAGCACGCTCAAACGGGTTATCTCAAAGAGCGCATAGAGCGCAACATGCCCGCAGAGATTGCGCAAAACAAGGACTTAAATGTATCGTTTGATGATGTTAAACGCGGAGTTGCGACGGTTGACGAGTTTATATCCACTCTGTCGGACAAGGATTTGGAGACGCTTTGCCACGGTGATTTGAGGATGAACAGTCCTCTCGGAGCAAGGGGTAATGCGGGTGCGTTCGGCGGTATAAGCGACGCACTCAAAGCAAAGGGCGTGCCGTGCGCAATCACCACGGACGGTCCGAGCGGAATAAGACTTTGCGCCAAGGCGTCCTTGCTTCCGTGCGGTAGCGCGATTGCCTCGTCGTGGAACGAGGAACTTGCTCAAAAACTGTATTCGCTCGTCGCACTCGAAATGAAAGAGAAAGGCTCGGACGTGCTTTTGGCACCGGGCATAAACATACATCGCAACGTGCTTTGCGGGCGCAACTTCGAGTACTTGTCGGAAGATCCGTATCTTACGGGCAAGATGGCAAGCGCAATTGTGAGAGGCATACAGGCGGAAGGCGGAGCGAGTTGCGTCAAGCACTTTGCTTGCAACAACCAAGAGAGGGCGCGCTATATAAATGATTCGCGCGTGAGCGAGCGCGCGCTACGCGAGATATACCTCAAAGGCTTCGAGATATGCGTGAAAGAGGCAAATCCCAAAGCGATTATGACCTCGTACAACAAGATAAACGGCGTTTATTCCTATCACAATTACGATCTGTGCACCACCGTTTTGCGCGGTGAGTGGGGATATAAAAATCTTGTTATGACGGACTGGTGGACGAGAAAGGCAAAGAACCCCGACTTCAAGGGTGTGGACGACAACGCGTACAGAGTTCGCGCGCAAGTCGACGTGCTTATGCCGGGCGGTTCGAGAGTGAGAGGCAAGTACGACGGCTCGACGCTCAAATCGCTCAAAAGGGGAGGTCTTAAACGCGCGGAACTTCAACGCACCGCAAGAAACGTCCTCAACTTCATTTTGAGCATTGACAAAAGCGAGAGCAAAGAGGAATAAAGACAAAGAATACAATAATCATACAACAACGATAAAATGTCTTGAAATTTGCTTGTTTTTTCCTAAAAATATAGGCGCAAACAACTTGACACGAAATACGCGTGTAGATATAATTATATCGATAAATAGTTATCGAATATTTAACCTAAAATAATCGATAGCTCAAAAATTTGACAAACACGTATAGGAGAGAACAAAAAATGGAAGCAAGAAACCGTATCGTTGACGGAGTCGAAAAACTCGAAGAAGCAATCGCGCTCGTACGCAAAGCTCAAAGAGAATATGCGACCTACACACAAGAGCAAGTGGACAAAATCTTCTTTGCGGCGGCAACGGCTGCAAACAAGATGAGAATACCCCTTGCAAAACTCGCAGTTGAAGAGACGGGTATGGGTATAGTCGAAGACAAGGTTATCAAAAACCACTATGCGTCCGAGTATATCTACAATGCCTACAAGAACACCAAGACTTGCGGGATTATCGAAGAAGACAAGGCTTACGGCACTATCAAGATTGCAGAGCCTCTCGGACTTATCGCGGCGGTTATCCCCACCACGAACCCGACCTCTACCGCAATCTTCAAGACGCTTATTGCTCTTAAAACGAGAAACGGCATCATAATCAGCCCGCACCCGAGAGCGAAAAAGTCCACTATTGCGGCGGCAAAAGTCGTGCTCGAAGCGGCAGTCGCGGCGGGCGCACCCGAGAACATCATCGATTGGATTGACGTTCCCAGCCTCGAAATGACCAACCTTCTTATGAAAGAGGCGGACATCATCTTGGCAACGGGCGGTCCGGGTATGGTCAAAGCGGCGTATTCCAGCGGAAAACCGGCACTCGGCGTCGGCGCGGGCAACACTCCTGCAATCATTGACGACACGGCGGACGTAGTGCTTGCGGTCAACTCCATTATTCACTCCAAGACGTTTGACAACGGTATGATTTGCGCAAGCGAGCAATCGGTCATCGTGCTTGACAAGGTATACAAAGCGGCAAAGAAAGAATTTGCCGACAGAGGTTGCTATTTCCTCAATCCCGAAGAGACGGAGAAAGTGCGCAAGACAATCCTCATCAACGGTGCGCTCAACGCGAAGATCGTCGGACAAAAGCCCGTAACGATTGCGAAACTTGCGGGATTTGACGTGCCTCAAAACACCAAAATTCTTATCGGTGAAGTCGAAAGCGTCGATATCAGCGAAGAATTTGCACACGAAAAACTCTCACCGGTGCTTGCGATGTACAAAGCCAAGGACATTCAAGACGCGTTCTCCAAAGCGGAGCGTCTCGTTGCCGACGGCGGATACGGACACACGTCCTCTATCTATCTCAACGCAGTGACCGAAAGAGCAAAAATAGACGAATTTGCGTCAAGAATGAAAACTTGCCGTATCCTCGTCAACACGCCGTCCTCGCAAGGCGGTATCGGAGACTTGTACAACTTCAAACTTACGCCGTCGCTCACGCTCGGTTGCGGTTCGTGGGGTGGAAACTCCGTATCCGAAAACGTCGGAGTCAAACATTTGCTCAATATCAAAACGGTTGCCCAAAGGAGAGAAAATATGCTATGGTTCAGAGCGCCTCAAAAGGTGTATATGAAGAAGGGTTGCTTGCCCGTTGCTCTTGACGAACTCAAACACGTTATGGGCAAAAAGAAAGCGTTTATCGTTACCGACAGTTTCTTGTATAACAACGGATATACAAAGCCCATCACGGACAAACTCGACGAAATGGGCATCCTACACACCACGTTCTTTGACGTCGCCCCCGATCCGACGCTCGCTTGCGCAAAGGAAGGCGCGGCACAAATGGCGGCGTTCAAGCCCGATTGCATCATCGCGCTCGGCGGCGGCAGCGCAATGGACGCAGGTAAGATTATGTGGGTTATGTACGAACATCCCGAAGTAGACTTCCTCGATATGGCAATGCGCTTTATGGATATCAGAAAGCGTGTTTATACCTTCCCCAAGATGGGTGAAAAGGCGTACTTCATCGCAATCCCGACCTCTGCCGGCACCGGCTCGGAAGTCACACCGTTTGCGGTTATCACGGACGAGAAGACGGGCGTCAAGTATCCTCTTGCGGACTACGAACTCTTGCCGAATATGGCAATCGTCGACGCAGACTTCCATATGAGTGCACCGAAGGGACTTACTGCGGCAAGCGGTATCGACGCGGTAACTCACGACCTCGAAGCAATCGCCGCAATGCTTGCAACCGACTATACGGACAGCCTTGCAATGCGCTCGCTCAAGATGATTTTCGAGTATTTGCCAAGAGCGTACGACAACGGTCCCAACGATCCCGTCGCAAGAGAAAAAATGGCAAATGCGGCAACTATGGCTGGTATGGCATTTGCAAACGCGTTCCTCGGAGTATGCCACTCTATGGCGCACAAACTCGGTGCGTTCCATCACCTCCCGCACGGCGTAGCCAACGCGCTTATGATTGACGAAGTGTTGCGCTTCAACGCAAGCGAAACTCCCGTCAAGATGGGTACTTTCCCGCAATACGGATATCCGCACACGCTCGCAAGATACGCAGAAGTTGCAGATTATCTCGGCATCAAGGGCAAGAACGACAACGAAAAACTCGAAAACCTCATCAAAGCTATCGACGATTTGAAGGCAAAAGTGGGTATCAAGCCGACCATCAAGGACTACGTGCCCGACGAGCAAGACTTCCTAGGCCGTCTCGACGATATGGTGGAACAAGCCTTTGACGACCAATGCACGGGCGCAAATCCGAGATATCCGCTTATGAGTGAAATCAAACAAATGTATCTCAACGCCTACTACGGCACGCACATAGAGGTATAAGGAGGAGAATATGAATCTCGACAGAATTATTGCCGTGAGAACCAACAAGACCGTTTATCGCGACGGAGAGCATTGCGTAAAGGTGTTCGACGAGGACTTTTCCAAAGTCGACGTCCTCAACGAGGCGCTCAACCAAGCGAGAGTGGAAGAGACGGGGCTCAACGTGCCCAAAATCATCGAAGTGACCAAGGTCAACGGCAAATGGGCAATCGTATCCGAGTTTATCGGCGGAAAGACGCTCGACAGACTTATGAAAGACAATCCCGAAAAGAAAGACGAGTATCTTGAAAGATTTGTGGATTTGCAAATCGAAGTGCAATCCAAGAAATGCCCGCTTCTCACCGTCCTTCGCGACAAGATGAACAGAAAAATCAACTTGACCAACTTGGACGACAGCGTCAAATACGAGTTGCATACGCGCCTCGAAGGTATGCCCAAGCACAACAAATTGTGCCACGGCGACTTCAACCCGTCCAATATCATCATAACGGGTGACGACGAAGCGTACGTCATCGACTGGTCGCACGCAACGCAAGGCAACGCGTCGGCGGACGTTGCGAGAACGTATATGCTCTTTTGGCTTGACGGTGATATCGATACGGCGGAAAAATACCTCGATTTGTTCTGCAAAAAGAGCGGAACGGACAAGAGATACGTTCAAAAATGGATGCCTATCGTGGCTGCGTCGCAATCGGTGAAAGGCCACGAAAAAGAGAGGGAATTCCTTATGTCTTGGATTGACGTGGCGGAATTCCAATAATAAACGAGAGGGAATAGATTATGAAAGTTACAGTGTGTATAGGCAGTTCCTGCCACATCAAAGGATCCAGACAAGTCGTCGAACAATTGCAGTATCTCATCGCTCAAAACAACCTCAAAGACAAGGTTGAACTCGGCGGAACGTTTTGTATGGGCAAGTGTCAACAAGGCGTGTGTGTGACGGTTGACGGCGCATTCTTCTCCCTCACTCCCGACACCACCAAAGAATTCTTTGAGAAAGAAATACTTGCAAAGGCGTAAGGATATGGTTATAATACAAATTTGTGTCGGCAGTTCTTGTCACCTTAAAGGTTCGCAAGAGATAGTCGAGATGTTGCGCAAAGAGATTGCGCAAAGAAATCTCGAAGGAGACGTCGTTCTCACGGGCAGTTTTTGTTTCGGAAAATGCAACAGAATAGGCGTGACGGTGGCTGTCGACGACGATATATATCCCGGCATTACCGTAGAGAATTTTCAAGGATTCTTCAAGGATAAAGTCTTGTCTCGCATAGAGGCAGGCAGGAGTTGATATGGATTGTCTTACTCTCAAAAAGTCAAACTGTAAGAACTGTTACAAGTGCATCAGACATTGCCCGGTAAAAGCTATACGCTTTTCGGGCAATCAGGCGCACATCATAGGCAATGAGTGCATTTTATGCGGTCATTGCTTTGTCGTTTGTCCCCAAAACGCAAAAGAGATTGCAAGCGAAGCGGAAAAGGTCAAAGTGCTTATCCACTCGGGTGAACCCGTATACGTGTCGCTTGCTCCGTCCTTCGTGGCAAACTATGAGGGCGTGGGAATAGGCGCAATGAGAGATGCCCTCAAAAAACTCGGATTTGCCGACGTCGAGGAGACTGCAATCGGTGCTACGATGGTCAAAAACGAGTACGAGAGAATGATTGAAAAGGAAAAGAGAGATATTATAATCTCCTCTTGCTGTCACTCGATCAACTTGCTCATTCAAAAGTATTTCCCGTCGCTTTTGCCGTATCTTGCGGACGTAATGTCGCCTATGCAAGCGCACTGCGCGGATATCAAGAAGAGATATCCCAACGCAAAAACCGTCTTTATCGGTCCGTGCGTTGCAAAGAAGGACGAGGCGCAACACTATGAGGGCATAGTTGATGCGGTGTTGACTTACGAAGAGTTGACGGAATGGCTTTCGGCGGAGGGTATCGAACTCAAAAAAGAGATGGATAGCAACCGTGAGAGCAGAGCAAGATTCTTCCCGACGACGGGCGGAATTCTCAAAACCATGAAACTCGATCAACCCGGCTACGATTATTTGGCAATCGACGGCGTTGAAAACTGTATCGCCGCGCTCAAAGACATCGAGCAAGGCAACATACACCACACGTTTATAGAGATGTCCTCGTGCGTGGGTAGTTGCGTAGGCGGTCCCGTTATGGAAAAATATCACCCCTCACCAGTGAGAGAATATCTTGCCGTGGCAAAGTATGCGGGGGATAAAGACTTCAAGGTGGAACAACCCAACCAAGAAGATATAAGGAAGTATTTTTCGGAAATCGAAAGGAAAAATCAAATTCCCACCGACGCGGAAATTTCGGCAACGCTACGCAAGATGGGCAAGATAAGCAAACGCGACGAACTCAATTGCGGAAGTTGCGGATACAACACTTGCCGTGAAAAGGCAATCGCTATTTTGCAAGGCAAAGCGGAAGTGTCTATGTGCTTGCCCTACCTTCAAAAGAAAGCGGAAGGCTTCTCGGACAGAATAGTCAACAACACGCCCAACGGCATCATCGTGCTCAACGACGCTTTCGAGGTGCAACAAATCAACGAGGCGGCAATGGACATTATGAATATCCGTTCCGCAAGCGACGTTTTGGGTGAGCAAGTGGTGCGCATTATGGATCCGCAAGTTTTCCTCGAAGTGAAGAAAACGAGGTTTAACGTACGCAATCGCAGGGTTTATCTTGCGGAATATAAAAGATATGTGGAACTTACCGTCGTTTACGACTTCGACAACCGCCTCTATATCGGCATTATGAGAGACATCACCGACGAGGAGAAACAGAAAGAGAAAAAGGAGTCGATAAGCAGACAAACCATCGAGACGGCAGACAAAGTCGTCGACAAGCAAATGCGTATCGTGCAAGAAATCGCGTCCCTTTTGGGCGAGACTGCCGCCGAAACCAAGATTGCTTTGACAAAACTCAAGGAGTCCATCAAAGATGAATGATTTGTGCGCCGATATCGGTTACAAAAGTATAAATCACTTCGGGGAGCAACTTTGCGGTGACCACGTGGACATCGTCAATCAAGACGAAAATTCCACCGTTATCGTGCTTGCGGACGGCTTGGGAAGCGGTGTCAAGGCAAGTATTCTCTCAACGCTCACAAGCAAAATCATCTCCACGATGATGGCGGAGGGGCTCACCCTCGAAGACTGCGTGGAGACCATTGCCGCGACGTTGCCAATTTGCTCGGTGAGAGGCGTTGCATATTCGACTTTTACAATCGTGCATATCGTCAACAACAGAGATGCGGAGATAATTCAATACGACAATCCGCAAGTCATACTGCTTCGCGACGGACAAAACTACGATTATCCCAAAACCGAAATGGTCATCGGCGGAAAGAAAATTTTCAAATCCGTCGTGTCGCTTATGGAGAACGATATTTTTATCCTTATGAGCGACGGTTGCCCGCATGCGGGGCTCGGTCTTTCCTACAACTTCGGCTGGAAGAGAGAGGATATCATATCGTTTATGGAAAGCATAAGCCTCGTGGGATATACGGCAAAGACGCTTTCCACGATTTTGGTTGACGAGTGCAACAAACTTTACGGCGAAAAACCCGGCGACGACGCGACTGCGTGCGTGATAAGGATACGCAAGCGCGAGCCTATGAACATATTGTTCGGACCGCCGTCCAATCGCGACGATTGCGACAGAATGATGTCCTTGTTCTTCTCAAAAGAGGGCAAGCATATCGTGTGCGGAGGCACAACCTCGTCCATTGTCGCAAAATATCTCGGAAAACAATTGCGTACGTCGCTCGACTTCGAGTCGTCGGACGTCCCGCCGATATCCGAAATCGAGGGCGTCGACCTCGTCACGGAAGGCGTTATAACAATGAACAAAGTGCTCACCTACGCCAAGGACTATCTCGAAGACAACAAGAGTTACGAGCAATGGAGTTTCAAGCGCGACGGTGCTTCGCTTATGTCGAGATTGCTCTTTGAAGAGGCTACGGACATCAACTTCTTCGTGGGAAGAGCCATCAACCCCGCGCACCAAAACCCCGATTTACCCATCAATTTCAGCATCAAAATGAACCTCGTAAAAGAACTTAGCGAGTGTCTTGTCAAGATGGGAAAACGCGTAAAGGTGAGTTATTTCTAAAAAAAAGTAGCAAAAAATTGCAAAAACAGGCACAAAAGGAATTGTTTTGGACGTGTTTTGTTATATAATACGGCAAGACGAAAGAAGGTGCAAGATGAGAATATTCGATACAAAAGTTCAACACTTGAAATACAAGGTATTGCGTGAGGTCGCTCGCGAGGCGTGGGACGATAGGCTGGATAAGACCGCCATCGACATTCCCAAAAAGATTGTCCCCGGCAAAGTGCCGACTATGCGTTGTTGCGTGTACAAAGAGCGTGCGATTTTGCTCGAACGCGTCAAACTCGCAATGGGCGGTGACAAGGAAAATTCCAACGTCATCGAAGTTATCGACATCGCATGCGACGAGTGTCCGATGGGCGGATACGAAGTCACGGGCGCGTGCAGAGGTTGTCTTGCGCACAGATGCGAAGACGTGTGCAAATTCGGCGCAATCACGTTTGACGCTCAACACGTGGCGCATATCGACAAGTCCAAGTGCAAAGAGTGCGGTGCGTGCGCAAAGGTATGCCCGTACAGCGCAATAACCAATCACAAACGCCCTTGCGAAAGAGCGTGCAAGGTCAAAGCCATCACTATGGACGAAAATTACGCCGCAAAAATCGACAATTCCAAGTGCATTGCGTGCGGTGCGTGCGTGTATCAATGCCCGTGGGGCGCGATTTCCGACAAATCCTATATTCTCGACGTCATTGACTTGATAAAGAAGAGCGAAAACAACACCAAGTACAAACTTTACGCGGTGGTCGCTCCGTCCATTTCCAGTCAGTTTACCTATGCAAAACTCGGCCAAGTCATTACGGGACTTAAAGAACTCGGCTTCTACACCGTAATCGAGGCGGCTCTCGGCGCGGATATGGTTGCGCTTGCAGAGGGCAAAGAGTTGGCGGAAAAGGGCTTTCTCACAAGCTCTTGTTGCCCCGCGTTCGTCGCGTATATCAAGAAGAATTTCCCCGCACTCCAACAACACGTGTCGGGCAATCTCTCTCCGATGGCTACGCTTGCAAAGTATATCAAGGAAACCACTCCCGACGCCAAAGTCGTGTTTATCGGTCCTTGCACCGCCAAGAAAACGGAAATCAAGGACGAAAGAGTCAAACCTTACGTCGATTCCGTCCTCACTTTTGAGGAATTGCAAGCGCTTTTCGACAGCAGAGACTTCGATATCACCACTCTTGAAGAAGGCGTGCTCGACAATGCATCTTACTTTGGAAGAATATTTGCCCGCAGCGGCGGTTTGAGCGACGCGGTAAAACAATCTCTCAAAGAGCAAAACATCGATTTCGATCTCAAACCTTGCTCTTGCGACGGCATCGAAGAGTGCAAGATTGCGCTCCTCAAGAAGAGCAAAAACCTTCTCGACGCCAACTTTATCGAAGGTATGGCGTGCACCGGCGGTTGCATCGGCGGAGCCGGTTGCCTCACCCACGGCGAAAAGAACAAAGCCGAAGTGGACAAGTATGGGAGGGAAGCGCTTGAAAAGTCTATCCTCGACGCGGTTTCCATACTGCACTAAGGGCTCAAATAGCGAATAACTTTGTCAACACCCCATTGCCATCAACTCATTTACGTCTTGTAAATTAGGGTTGCTGTCAATGGGGTGTTTCCTTGTTCTTCATCTATTTGAGCCTCTTATTGCAGTATGGAAATTAAATATGGTGTGGGACGGCTCTTTCTTGTTTTTCATCCGTTTGGGCGTCTTATTGATTGAAGAAGGCACTAAGGTCTCAAATAGCGAATAACTGTGTAGTGCCAACTTATTAACGGTATGTGCCTATTCATAGCTTCGAGTCGCAAGGCGACGAGCGGTGGAGCGCCGAACTTGACGATAAGTACCGTCCGACTGTGATGTGTTGTTGCGAAGCAATCACACAAAGGACGGTGGCATAATGAGTGCACGATGCTTATCTATGTGAGTGCCGTAAGGAGCGAAGCGACGGAATAGCGATTGTTACGAAGTCAATCGCGTCTTGCCCCTCTTGCGAACGATGTTGGTTTAAGTAGAGAAATGACGCATATTTGAGCAATAGGGGAAAGCCCGAAGGGAAGGGGTGATGTTGCATTTTATATTTTTTGAAATGCCGGCGTGTCCGGAAAGAGGGGGTTATTGCATTTATGGGAGTTACGACGCACTCTATTGATATAGAATTTTCAGCCTCAATCTCAAAAAATAAAAGTTGACAAATCGGCGGTGTGGGCTTATAGTTTTGGTATCAAGTAGGAGGAAGGATATGAAAAAAGGCGCGAAAAACGGCATAAATAACGTCAAAAACAACGCACTTTGTGTGTCCGTTTCCTATGAGGCGGAGTCTTTTGCGTGCGCATCTCGATTTTATGAGGGCGCATATTATTTTTATTTTTGCAGAGAGGGCAAATAAGCAAAGGACGCCGAGAGCGGTCGCGATTTTCGTGCATACAAAACGGTTTCCTTTGCGGAAGCCGTTTTTTTGATAGATTTATTGCGACAATCGGTAAAAATAGACGCGAAAATTGAGGATATTTGGGCAAATATGCGCAAATACGATAAAAATGAGGGCGCAAAAGCACAAAATGCGAAAAAAACTTTGGAATTATAATCATAATTGATTATAATGGGGTTGAGAGGTAGATATGAAAGACATTCAATCGTCAAGAAAGGAAATCAATCAAATCGATTTGCAAATGGCAGAGCTCTTTGAAAAGAGAATGGAGATTTGCAAAGATATCGCGTTGTACAAAAAGGGCAACGGACTCAGCGTACGCGACGAGGCGCGCGAGGCGGAAGTGGTCAAGCGCAATGCGGAGTATATTCAAAATGCCGAAATTCAACCCTATTACGAAGATTTTATCAGAAGCACGATGGACGTATCTTGCAAGTATCAATCGTCGCTGTTGCGTTCTATGCGCGTGGCGTATTGCGGTATTCAAGGCGCGTTTGCGTACATCGCTTCCAAGAAGATGTTCCCCGAGGCGGAATACGTGGCGTGCGCGACTTTTGCGGAGGCGTACGAGGGCGTGGAAAATGGTGAGTTCGATTGCGCCGTTCTTCCGCTTGAAAACAGTTATGCGGGCGAGGTCGGCGAAGTGATGGACTTGACCTTCAACGGCAGTTTGCACATCAACCAAGTCATCGAAGTGCCCATAACGCACAATCTCATTGCGTGCGAGGGTGCGACTCTCGATACGATAAAGACGGTGGTCAGCCACCCGCAAGCACTTGCGCAATGTGCGGAATATCTCAAAGAAAATGGCATCGATGGCAAGCCGTATTCCAACACCGCGCTTGCCGCCGAGTATGTCAAGAACGCCCGCGACGTCACTATCGGAGCGATTGCTTCCGACGAGACGGCAAACATTTTCGGGCTTCAAATTCTCGAAGATGGCATCAACGACGCAAACAACAATACGACGAGATTTGCATCGTTTTCAAGGCAAATCAACAAGCCCGCAAGCGTTTCAAAGCGTGAGGACGAGAATTTTATCCTCGTATTCACCGTGCAAAACGAATCGGGTGCGCTTGCAAGCGCGCTCAATATAATCGGCGCGCACAACTTCAATATGCGTTCGCTCCGTTCTCGTCCGATGAAGAATTTGCAATGGAACTATTATTTCTACATCGAGGCGGAAGGTGACGTGAACACTCAAAACGGCAAAGACCTTATGCAAGAGTTGTCCGCGCTTTGCGCAAAACTCAAACTGGTAGGTAGTTACTTTGCCGACAATGCGGACGGTGCAAAATGATTTTGAACGTAAACCTAAAAACTCAATCCTACGACGTGATCGTGCAAGAGGGCGCGCTTGACGATATCGCAAATCTTCTCGATCTCGACAGAAAAGTGCTCGTAGTAACCGACGACGGAGTGCCAAAGCAGTACGCTCAAAAAGTGGCGTCTTTGGCAAAAGAAAGCGTCGTTGCGGTGCTTAAAAGCGGAGAGGAAAGCAAGAATTTCGACAATTTCAAGGCACTACTTTCACTTATGCTCACGCACTCGTTCACGAGAAAAGATTGCGTTGTCGCAGTCGGCGGAGGCGTAGTCGGAGACATTGCGGGCTTTGCCTCTTCGTGCTATATGCGCGGTATCGATTTTTACAACGTTCCCACGACGTTGCTTTCGCAAATAGACTCGTCGGTGGGCGGGAAAACCGCCATCGACTTCGAGGGCGTAAAGAACGTGGTCGGCGCGTTCTATCAACCCAAGAGAGTCGTTGTAGACACGAGAGTGCTCGATACGCTTGATAAAAGACAACTGGCGTCGGGACTTGCCGAAGCAATCAAGATGTCGCTCACGTCCGATAAGGTGCTGTTTGAGCTTATAGAAAATTGCGCCGATTCGGAAGAGATAAAGCGCAATTTGCCGGAGATTATCGAGCGTTCGCTCCGCGTCAAAATCGCAGTTGTCGAACAAGACGAAAAAGAGGTCGGACTGCGCAGAGTTCTCAATTTCGGACACACCGTGGGACACGCAATCGAGAGTGCGGAAAAGGGCAGACTTTTGCACGGTGAGTGCGTCGGGCTGGGTATGTTGCCGATGTGCGCAGTATCCGTTAGAGAGAGGCTTAAAAAGGTGCTTGAAAAGTGCGGATTGCCTCATAAAATTGCGTGGAACAGCGACGATTTGAGAGAGTACATCTCTCACGATAAAAAGGCAAACGAAGACGGCGTGTGCGTCGTCAAAGTGGACGAAATCGGCAGTTTTCGATTTGAGAACGCCACGATTGAGCAAATACTGAAAACTACGGAGGAAGTCAAATGAAAAACACATTCGGACAAAGCGTTGCAATGACCGTATTCGGTGAAAGTCACGGTGATTGCGTGGGCGTGGTTATAGACGGACTTTGCTCCGGCGTTGAGGTAAACGAGGACAAGATAAGAGAAGCACTTGCGCTTCGCGCTCCCTCGCAAAGCATTGACACGGCACGCAGAGAAAAGGACGAATTCAAAATCGTCAGCGGTGTGTTTAACGGTAAGACCACGGGCACGCCTATTTGCATAATCATACCCAACGAAAACACCAAAAGCAGTGATTATCAATACGGAATCGCACGCCCGTCGCACGCGGACTACACGGCGTTTTGCAAGTATCACGGCTTTGAAGATTATAGAGGCGGAGGACACTTTTCGGGCAGAGTTACCGCGGGCATAGTGGCTGGCGGTGCGCTTCTCAAAGGTGCGCTCGACAGGCTCGGAATAAAGATAGGAACGCACGTGCTTGAATGTGCAAACGTGCGCGATAAAGAGTTTAACGACTTGCAAAACGAGCTTTTAAGTCTCGATTGCGTCAAATTCCCCGTAATCGACAAAACCGTCGAGGCAAAGATGACGGAAGCAATCGAGCTTGCAAAAGCGGACGGAGACAGCGTCGGAGGCATCACGCAAACGGCAATCGTGGGTATGCCCGCGGGCGTTGGTGAGCCGTACTTCGACACGATGGAAAGCGTGCTTGCGCATGCGCTGTTCGCAGTGGGTGGCGTCAAGGGTATAGAATTCGGAAAAGGCTTCGATATGTGCAAAGTGCGCGGAAGCGAAGCGAACGACGAAATGCGTTTCGTGGACGGAAAAGTCGTCACCGTCACCAACAACAACGGCGGAATAAACGGCGGAATAACCAACGGTATGCCTATCCTTTTCAATTGCGCAATCAAGCCGACGCCGTCAATCTATAAAACGCAAAACACCGTTGATTTTGCAAACGGCAAAAATGCGGAACTTCAAATAAACGGCAGACACGATCCCGCAATCGTGCGCAGAGTTTGCCACGTCATCAATGCGGTGAGCACGCTTTGCGTGTGCGATATGCTTGCGCAAAGATACGGCACGGACGTTTTTATAAAAGGTATAAATCAATGAAATGCGCACTTATCGGTAAGCCTTTGGGACACAGTTATTCCAAAGAAATACACGCGCTTATCGCGCCGTACTCGTACGACCTCGTGGAACTTGACGAGTGCGAAGTTGTGCCGTACCTTAAAAAGCGCGATTTTGACGGAATAAACGTCACGATACCATACAAGCAAACTGTTATGCCTCTTCTTGACGAGATAAGCGACGAGGCAAAGAAAATCGGTGCGGTGAACACGATCGTCAACGTTGGCGGAAGGCTCGTCGGATACAATACGGATTTTGCGGGTATGCGCGCGCTTATTCTCAAAAACGGCATTGACGTAAGCGGGAAAAAGGCACTCGTGCTCGGGACGGGCGGAACGTCCAAGACCGCAACCGAAGTGCTTAAAAGCCTCGGTGCAAGCGAGGTTATCAAAGTTTCGAGGACGGCAAAAGACGGAGCGGTGAGCTACGACGACGCATACGAAAAGCACTCGGACGCGCGAGTGATAGTCAACGCAACGCCCGTGGGAATGTATCCTCACGAGAACGAGAAGCCTATCGATATCGACAGACTTCCGTGCGTAGACGCGGTGATTGACGCCATTTATCACCCGCTTTGCACCGAACTCGTGATAGACGCAAAGCGCAAAGGTATCAAGGCGTGCGGTGGGCTTTATATGCTCGTGGCGCAAGCGGTGTACGCTTGCGGATTGTTCCAAAATAAAGAAATCAACGTCGATATAATAGACGACGTATACGAAAAGGTGCTCGCACAAAAGCGCAATATCGTGCTCGTGGGTATGCCCTCTTGCGGAAAGACTACGATTGCAAACGAGCTTGCGCGCGTTACGTGTAGAGAGGTAGTCGACACCGACGCGGAAGTTGAAAAACGCGCGGGCGTGAGCATATCGCAAATATTTGAAAGAGAGGGTGAGGGCGCGTTCCGAGCACTCGAAAGCGAAGTCGTGAATGACGCGTCGAGCCTATCTTGCGCGATAATATCGACGGGCGGGGGCGTGCCTCTCAACGACGATAATATCAAAAAACTGTCCAGAAACGGCATAATACTGTTTTTGGATAGGGACGTAGACAAACTCGTTGCGACGAGCGACAGACCGCTTGCGCAAAACGTACAAGCGATAAAAAAACTGTATGAAAAACGCTATCCGATTTACGTCAAATGCGCCGACGCGCGTATAGACTCCAACGGAAGCGTACGAGAGACGATAAACTCGATAAGGGAGTTGACGAAGATATGAAATTGCTCGTTTTGAACGGTCCGAACATCAATATGCTCGGCATAAGAGAACCCGATATTTACGGCAAGCGCACGTACGAGGATTTGAAAAATCTCGTGAGCGAACACGCCAAGGAAATAGGCGGGGAAGTCGAATTTTTCCAATCCAACCACGAAGGCGCGCTGATTGACGAGATACAAAGGGCGTATTTTGACAAGGTAGACGGCATCGTATTCAATCCCGCCGGATACACGCACACGAGCGTTGCCATTGCCGACGCAATCAAGGGCGTGAATATTCCCACCATCGAGGTGCACATCTCCGAGGTTGACAAGAGAGAGCCGTTTAGACAAATTAGTTACGTGCGCGCGGTTGCCGTGGACACGATACAAGGTATGGGCTTCGAGGGATATCTCAAAGCGATGGATATCCTCAAAGAGAGGTTGCAACAGGTATGAAAGCGACGTTTTTCCCGTCGGTTGCAAGAGGTGAGATATGTGCTCCGCCGTCAAAAAGCGTGGCGCACAGATTGCTCGTTGCTTGCGCACTTGCGGACGGACAAAGTGTAATAAGCGGAATAAGCCAAAGCGAGGATATGCTCGCCACTTTGTCGTGCGTGCGCACACTCGGCGCAAAAGCAATGGTGGACGGAAACGTTGCGCATATAGAAGGTTGCAAAAAAACACCGCTTGAAAACGCCGTATTCGATTGCAACGAGAGCGGAAGCACGTTGCGCTTTTTCTTGCCCGTCGTGCTTGCGCTCGGTGCAAAAAATTGCGTTTTCAAAGGCACGGCGCGCCTTATACAAAGAGGTATAGGCGTTTATGACGAAGTGTTTGCTCAAAACGGTGTAAAAGTGCAAAAAGACGTTGATACGATTACGGTTTGCGGACGTCTTGCAAGCGGAACTTATACCGTGCGAGGCGACGTGAGCAGTCAATATATCACGGGCTTGCTTATCGCGCTGTCCTTGCTTGACGAAGACAGCACGGTTACGGTAATCGAGCCGTTTGAGTCGCGTGCGTACATTGATATCACCGTAGACGTGATGAAAAAGTGCGGTGTGAATATCCAAAAGACGGATAAAAACGTTTTCGTCGTAAAAGGCGGTCAACGTTTTAAGTGCGGAAATTACACCGTTGAGGGAGATTGGTCAAATTCGGCGTTTTTGCTTGCTTTCAACTATATAGGCGGAGAGGTGCAAGTCGACGGATTAGACGAGAACTGCGCGCAAGGCGACAAGGTTTGTGTGCGATATTTTGAGAAGTTAGAACACCAAAACGCCGTGATTGACGTGTCGGATTGTCCCGATTTAGCACCCGTGCTGTTTGCGCTGAGCGCAACGAAGCACGGCGCGACATTCGTGGGCACGAGACGACTCAAAATCAAGGAAAGCGACCGTGCCGAGGCAATGGCGGAAGAGCTTGCAAAGTACGGAATAAAAGCGGATATAAAAGAAAACAGCGTGACTATCTACGGCGGGGAATTACATACGCCGAACGCTACGATATCGGGACACAACGACCACCGCATAGTTATGGCAAACGCCGTGATTTTGAGCAAGGCGGGCGGAACGATTGACGGCATAGAGGCAGTGAAAAAGAGTTATCCGAACTTTTTTGAAGATATAGCAAAACTGGGTGTCAAATATGAAATTGAATAAGAATACCAAAATTTTGATAGTCGGTCTCGGACTTATAGGCGGAAGTTACGCCGAGGCGTTGAGCGCAAAAGGTTACGAATTGGGCGCGATAGATACCAAGAAAACGTCCATTGACTATGCGCTTGCCAAAGGCTGGATAAAGAGCGGACGGACGGAAGTGGAAAAGGACTACGTGTCGCAATTCGACCTCGTCGTGTTTGCGCTATATCCGCATTTGCTTGTCGAGTGGATTGAAAAATATCAGTCGTTTTTCAAGAGCGGTGCGCTTATCACGGACGTTACGGGCGTAAAAGGTAGCGTGGTTAGAAAAGTGCAATCGATATTGCGCAAAGACGTGGAATTCGTCGGCGCGCACCCTATGGCGGGCAGAGAAACGAGCGGTGTCGAGAGCGCAAACGCGCAAATCTTTAAGGACGCAAACTATATCGTAACGCCAACAAGCGAGAACACGGCGGAGAATATAGAGTCGTGCAAGGCGTTGGGGCGAGAACTCGGATTTGAGAGAATAAGCGAACTTTCACCCGAAGAGCACGACGAAATAGTCGGATTTTTGTCGCATCTAACGCACTGCATTGCCGTGTCGCTTATGGTGTGCAAGGACAACGAACACCTTGCGGAGTACACGGGTGACTCGTTTAGGGACTTGACGAGGATAGCCAAAATCAACGACGAGATGTGGAGCGAATTGTTCCTTGCCAACAAAGACGAATTGGTTGCGCAAATGGAGCTTTTCGAGAAACAGTTCGACAGTCTGAAAAAAGCAATCGTATCGGAAGACATAGAGAATATACGCAAGACGATGCGCCTCTCGACAGAGCGCAGAAAGACGTTTGACAAGGACGCACAGGAGACAAAATGAATTTGGAATTTAAGAGGAAACTTCCCACGCTTCAAGAAATCAAGGCAATGTATCCCATTGACGATACTCTTGCCGAGCGCAAAAAAGAGACGGATAGAACGCTCAAAAACATATTTGAGGGCAAAGATGACAGACTTTTGTTGGTTATAGGTCCGTGCTCTGCGGACAGAGAGGACGCCGTGCTCGATTATATAAGCAGACTTACCGCCGTGCAAGAGAAGGTCAAGGACAAAATCGTCATTGTTCCGCGTATCTACACCAACAAACCGCGCACGACGGGTGACGGATACAAGGGAATGCTTCATCAACCCGATCCGCACGAGAGCGAGAATATGCTCAAAGGCTTGATTGCAATCCGCAAACTGCACATAAAAGCACTTCAAGAGACGGGCTTTTCCTGCGCGGACGAGATGTTATATCCCGAAAATCACGTCTATTTGTCCGACGTGCTTTCCTACGTCGCGGTGGGAGCAAGGTCGGTGGAAAACCAATTTCATCGTCTTACGGCAAGCGGTCTTGACATACCCGTGGGTATGAAAAACCCGACCAGCGGTGATTTGGCGGTTATGATGAATTCCATACGCGCGGCGCAACACCCGCACACCTTCGTGTATACTGGGTGGGAAGTCAACAGCAAAGGCAACACGCTTGCCCACGCGATTTTACGAGGATCGGTGGACAGATACGGACAAACCATTCCCAACTATCATTACGAGGACTTGCAAACGCTTTGCCAAATGTACGCACAAACGGGGCTTGCAAACCCAGCGGTTATCGTGGACACCAACCACTCCAATTCCGCCAAAAAATACGACGAACAACCTCGTATCGCAAAGGAAATTATGCACAGCACACGTTGCGACAAGGATATATACAAGCTTGTCAAAGGTCTTATGATAGAGTCCTACATCGAGGACGGCGCGCAATCCCCCGACGGCGGGGTGTACGGCAAATCCATCACCGATCCGTGCCTCGGCTGGGAGAAGACGGAGCGACTTATATTTGAATTGGCTGAACTTAGGTAATTGCGAATTAATAATTAATAATGAATAATTAATAATTGCGGAATATTCCACAATTAAGAGCGCGCGCAAGTGCGCTTTTTCTTTTGAATTGTCAAGTTATTTTTTAGAAAAATTTATGTAGGATTTCAAAAAAGTTGAAAAAAGTGGTAAAATCCACGACGAAACGCCTATTTCGTCAATCGCGATTGACGGAATAGGCGGTATAACTTGCTTGTCAACCTAGGCGGTTAATTTTTACTAGTAATTGTTTGTAGATATTAAGAAAAACAGACGCCCCGTGTTGCGGGGCATCTGTTTTTTGTAAAGAAGATAATTGGGAGAAATCACCGTTTCTGAGATGAGATTTGGTGATGTTAGTCTACGTTGTGGCTTTCGCCTTGTTCGATTATGATTATATGCGATAATCGGCGTTTAGTCAATAAAAATGTGAAACTTTTTTCATATTTTTATAAAATTTAATAAAATTTGGCGTTTGAGGCGCAAATAACGATAAAAATCGTCTATTTATTGATATATTTATATAAATATTTTCGTATAGAATATGGACAAGGATTTTTTTTGATGTTACTATATATACAGGCGTAACGATATTTGTATATATGTGTCGTTATTTGATGAAGGAATGCAAACGCGCGATTTTTGTTTTTCTTTCTTTTTTGCAACAAAAGGGGGCTATGCCCGATTATTATAGGAGAATTATATGAGAGACTTAAAGCATCTGCTTTACTTCGAGAACCTTTTGACGGAAGCCAACAACGAGCTTGTCAAAAAAGCGGTTCAAGAAGACGGCAAACTTGCACTCGGCTACACTTGCTATCACGTACCCGAAGTGTTGCTCAATCTCGACAACTGCGTAAGCGTAAGACTTCGCGCGCCTCGTACGGGATCGGTGGATATCGCGACGTACTATTTGAGTCCGTTTATTTGCGGATACGCCAAAGCGTTGCTCGAAAGAGGCATAGAGGGCGGTTACGGATTTTTGTCCGCGCTGTTCTCGGGTGAAACGTGCAGTGAGATGAACCGCACCATCGAGCATTTCGAGCTTTTGCAACTCGTCGACAACGACAAGTTCTTCGTAAGCATTTTCGATATGCCGTTCAAGACCAACCAACATTGCCTTGACAGTTACGTCAATCAAATGCGCCTCAAAGTGCTCGACAAACTCAAAGAAGTTTACGGCGTGGACACTTCCGACGAGGCGATGCGCAAGGCGGTTGAGCTTCACAACAGAGTGTGCAGAGCGATTACGCAAATAGGTGAATTCCGCAAGGAAGAAAATCCGCGCATCACGGGATACGAATTCCACGTGCTTTGCGTTGCAAGTTATTGTTGCCCCAAGTATCTCATTGTGGACAAACTTGAAGAAACGCTTGAGGAACTCAAAACGCGTGAGCCCGACCAAAAGAAATTTTACAGAGCAAGAATCGTGCTCGTTGGCAGTGAAATGGACGATCCCGACTTCACTAAATTGTTTGAAGACAGCGGAGCGTTCGTGTGCGCGGACAGATATTGCTTCGGTTCGTTCCCGGGAAGAGAAGAGATTATTCTCAACGACGACGAGGACGTGCTTACGCAAATTTGCCGTCACTATATGAAGACGTGCCAATGCCCGAGATATATGGAACACGAAAAGGTAGAGGACAGACGTCAGTTCGTAAAGCATCTCGTTGACGAATTCCACGCCGACGGCGTCGTGTACGAACAGCTCAAATTCTGCGAATACTGGGGTTACGAGCGCGCGCTCGCGTCGTACATTATGACCAACGAATTCGGTATTCCGTCCATAGCAATCGACCGTCAATATACGGCGAATGCGTCGGGACAATTGCGCACACGTATTCAAGCGTTTGTCGAAAGTCTTGAAATCAAACATATTCAAAAAGCCAAAAAGGCGAAGGAGTGACCTATGGCAAAGAAAAAATACGGCGGTTACAAAAATCTTCACGAAGATAAAACGGGCTTGCTCAAACATCGCGAATGGCGCGGTTTCAAGGACACTCTCGTCGACTATTGGCGTTGGCTCGTGACGTGGAAGGATATGGTCGTTATGGTCCTCAAAAACCCGATTGCCGTGGTCAAGGGGCTTTGGCGTTATCGTTGGATGGCAACGTACCTTTCCACTCCCGCGTTCGTGGATCGTCACACGGAAGGTTTGCGCGGACCGCAACTTCTTATGACGCACCTTCACTTCAATATGATCGTCAAGCACGCAACGGGGCTTATCCTCACTGCGTTCGAGGCGGACGAAAAGATGTTCCCAAAGAACAAAAAGAGCAAAAAACTCGTTTGCATCGACGAGCTTATCCCCGTCGAGTTCATCGCGGGTTTCCCCAACCTCAAAGCGTACCCGATGCAAACTATGCCTATCTTCCTTTCGAGTATGGTCGACCAACTCGTCGTACCGCCTTATCTCGACGCAATCGAGAGTTTCGGCGTGCCGGCGGACGTTTGCCCTCTCCCAAGTGCGGAAGCGGGCGTGTGCGTCGAGGACGATTATCCCAAGCTCGGCACTTGTATGATCACTTGCAATATGCCTTGCGACGGCTCGATTATGACCACGACTTTCCAAGACAGATATTTCAGACTTCCCACACACGTGTACAACGTGCCTTTGAGATACAAGGGTGAGGACGTTCAAGAATACGCCGTCGAGGAAATCAAGGAAATGATCAAATTCGTGGAAGATCAAACGGGTGAAAAGTTTGATTGGGACGCATTTATCAAGGCTCTTGAAAGATACAACAAGCAACTCGATTACGAGATGCAAAAGTGGGAAGTGAACAAGACCAAGTATCCGCAAATGACGGGTGCTACGTTCTGGCTTTACAGACTTTATTACTATCACCTTTCGGGCGGTTTCGACAAGAGATTCCTCAAAGTCGATAAGAAAGTCAACAAGATTATGCTCAAAGCGTACGAGAAGAAGACTCCCGCAAGCAAGGAAATGCGCCATAGAGCAATCGTGTGGAGTTGCCCCGCAAACTACTATACGTCCTTTGCAAACTGGCTTGAAAACTGCTGGGGTATCAACGTCGTTATGGATATGGAAACTATGATTTCCTATCTCAAATTCCGCACCGATACTCACGAGCACGCTTTGCAAGACCTCGCAAAGACCTATCAACGCGCAACTATGCGTACTCACACCAAGGGCGGTTACGCCAACGTACTCAACGAGTGCTGGCGTGTCGCGGAAGAGTACAACGTCGACACCATCATTATGTACGACCAAATCTCTTGCAAGGGTATGGACGGACTCGTGGGTATCTTCGACGAGCAAGCGCGCGAGAGAGGGTACAACTTCATCTGGGTGCAACAAGACCTTATGGACAGCAGAACGATATCCAGACGCGATATGCGTGAGCAAGTCAATAAGTATATGACTACGGTTTTGCAAGAAAAACCGCTCGACGAAAGCCTATTGGACTTCGACGACACGCAAGCGTGGTAATTTGAAAAATAAAAGGTAGGATACTATTATGAAATATTTTGGCGGATGCGACGTAGGTTCAACCTACACCAAAGCAGTTATA
>CAVANK010000015.1:0-34283 GCA_963590075.1 Eshraghiella crossota | reverse complement strand
GGATTTTGCGTAGGCTCCGCCTGCCTACGAGCAACGTTAGGCGCAATATAAAATTGCGCTGATAAAACTAAAAGGACTGCATTCCGCAGTCCTTTTTTGATGTGAAATCGGATGATTGTTTTATAGAATAATGGATGATTTGCAAACGGGGCATTGCTTTTTTAAGAGCGAGGTGGGGGGGTGTAAATGTCGCTTGATATTGATTTTGCAAATCAGAGGTTGCCCGTACTGCCGAAACCGTTTGCGCCACGGGCGGTGTCGTCAAGTTCGTCTTCTACGAAATCGGCGGTGTAGTATGGTGCGATGACGAGTTGGGCAATGCGCTCCTTGTCGGATATCAATTGTTCCGCTTCGCCGTGGTTGTGAAGAGAAACGATAATCTCGCCTCTATAATCGCTGTCGATGACGCCCACTTTGTTGGCGGGCGCAAGCGAGCGTTTGCTTGCAAGTCCGCTGCGCGCGTATACCAATCCCACCATACCTTCGGGAATGGCAACGGCAATGCCGGTGTGGATAAAGACGGTTTTGTGCGGTTGGACTACGACGTCTTTGCCTTCGCACGCATACAAGTCCGCTCCCGCCGCATACGGCGTGCCGTACTTGGGGACGATTGCAGAGGGATTGAGTTTTTTGATTTTCACAGTTACAGTGTTCATAAGTTTGCCTTTTACGTTTTATTGATTTGATTTTATAACAAGCACGATAGTTTTGTAAAGCAATAATACATTTATAAAATCAAATCAATATTGAGTTTTAAGGGGGCCTCCTTTTACAATTTAATAGAGTGCGTCGTGACTCCTTTAAATGCAATTTTCCCCTTTCCTCAAGGTGTTTGGACTTCGGCGTTTGCGCACCGCAATCCGCCTCGTTCGCTTTGGCTACAACACATTCACCGAATGTGTTGCTTAACGCGTCGCGCCCATATTCCGTTCCCCCTCTGCGCTTTGCTTGAGGGAACCCACGACGACCGCGTAGCGGGGGACACGCGACGCGATTGACTTCGTAACAATCGCTATTCCGTCGCTCCGCTCCTTACGGTACTCGCATAGATAAGTATCGCTCACTCGTTGTGCCACTGCGCTTTGTGCGCCGGCTACGCAACAACACGGCGCAGTCGCTTGTACTAATCATCAAGCTCGACGCTCGATGCGGTCGGCGCCTTGCGCCTCCAGCTCCGAATAAGCACATTCCGTTAATAAGTACGCCCTGAATGGATAAGTAGGCAACGAACAAGTGTACAACTCTTAAAAAAACGCGATAAATCGATGCATAACAAGAAAGCACCTCAAGGGGCGCAAACCAAACGTACTAAAGCGTACGTGATTTGCGAAACTCGGGGTGCTGCCGAAGTTAGGCGCGATTTAGCGCGGTTTTTATTCCCATTCGATAGTCGCAGGGGGCTTCCCGGTTATATCATAACACACACGGCTCACACCTTTCACTTCGTTGACGATGCGGGAGGAGATTTTGCCGAGCACGTCGTAGGGAATGCGGGTGTATTCCGCCGTCATAAAGTCGGACGTGGTTACCGCGCGGAGCACGATTACGTAGCCGTAGTTGCGGTAGTCGCCGATTACGCCGACGGATTTGGTGTCGGTGATGACTGCAAAGTATTGGTCGGCTTTGACGTCCGCTTTTGCGATTTCTTCACGCATAATCGCGTCGGCATCACGGAGTATGTCAAGTTTTTCCTCGGTGATTTCGCCGATGGTGCGGATTGCAAGTCCGGGACCGGGGAAGGGTTGACGATTGACGAGATAGTCGGGAAGTCCGAGTTTTTTGCCGATTGCGCGTACTTCGTCTTTGAAGAGTCCGCGAAGAGGCTCGACGAGCCCCGTGAAGGGCAAATCTTTTGGAAGTCCGCCGACGTTGTGGTGGCTCTTGATGTTTGCCGAATTATTTGCGCCCGATTCGATGACGTCGGGATAAATCGTGCCTTGTGCAAGGAAGTCGTAGCCTTTTTGCGAGTTGGCAACCTCCGCAAACGTCTTTACGAATTCCTCACCGATGATTTTTCTCTTGCGTTCGGGATCGGTTACGCCCGCGATTTTGGAGAGGAAATTTTGGCTTGCGTCAACCACTTCGAGTTTGAGCGGGAGAGGAGCAAAGGCTTCTTTGATTTGCTTGGTTTCGTCCTTGCGCATAAAACCGTGATCGACGTACACGCAAAGAAGTTGATCGGGGATAGCCTTGCTTATGAGCGCGGCGACAACGGAACTGTCCACACCGCCGGACAAACCGAGAAGCACTTTTTTGTCGCCGACTTGCTCGCGGATGAGTTTGATCTGAGTGTCGATATAATCGTCCAACGAATAGTCGCGAATGGCTTTGCACACGTTGATTACGAAGTTTTCAAGCACCTTTTCGCCGTGGATGGAGCGTTCCACTTCGGGGTGGAATTGCACGCCGTAAATGCGCCTTGCGCTATTCTCGATTGCAACGCAAGGACAATCGTCCGTCGTTGCGGTGGTGGTGAAACCGTCGGGCACGCGCGATACGTAGTCCGTGTGACTCATAAGCATAATCTCGTCTTTGTCGAGTCCGTCGAATATTGCGGACTTGCCGATATGGACGCCGGTCGGTCCGTACTCTCTGACGTTGCCCGCTTCCACCTTTCCGCCGAAGGTGTGCGCGATATATTGCATACCGTAGCATATTCCGAGCACGGGAATACCGAGGTCGAAAAGCGCATTGTCGCATTTTGGCGAATTTTCGAGATATACGCTGTTAGGTCCGCCCGTGAAAATGATGCCGATAGGATCTATTTTCTTGATCTTTTCGATGGACGTGCTTGCGGGCTCTACCACGGAATACACGTGCATACGGCGCACCGTGCGCGCAATGAGCTCCTTGTATTGTCCGCCGAAGTCCATAACGAGAATGGTTTGATTTTTCATATATGCTCCTAAAAGGTGTATTCGACTTTATATAAAGATTATATCTAAAAATCCGCTCAAAGAAAAGCGGATTGCATAACAAAATGCAATTAATAAAAAAATTAACATCGTGAGTGTGCGCCGTCAAGAACGCGTGTCAAGTTGTCCGAAAACCCGATAGAACTAGAGTAAATACAAGGTCTCGAAAATGAAAAAACGAATCCGAAAAAAATATAAAAAAAATAAAAAAAATGAGACCAAATCTCTTGACACGCGGGGGGGGGGGGTGATATAATCCGCGTTTGGAAAAAAATAAAAATAACTTTTTATGGAGAGTAAAAAAATGAAAAGAATCGGAATTGTAATTATTCTGGCAATCGTGCTTACTATCGGCGGTGTTTACGCCACGTTCAGTTATGCACAAGGCGACGCGGCACCACAAAACGCAACGATAACGACGGATATCGCCGGCAAAGTTGTCGAGACAGCAAAAGGTACTATCAACCTTACAAACACCTTTGCCATCACGATTGACGATACGTCAAACGAGTTGAAGACCTCGTACACCACAAACGGAGACACAAAGGTGTCTTTCACTCCGGCAACAGGCGCAGACGCAGACGTCCAAACCAACGGTATCAAACTCAAACTTACCATCACGATCAGCGGTACAAACGCATATAAGGAAACTCCTATATTCGTATTGAAAGCGGCATATACCGAGGGCGGCGTTGTGCTTAACGGAGGCAACAAGGTTAAGGACGAAATCACCGTCAATCTTGCCGACTACATCGAAGTGAGCGAAATCTCGTTGCCGACAGCGGCAGAATATGACGCATATAAGACTGCATTCGACGCAACCGCAATCACCATCACAGTGAGCGAGGCTTAATAACAGAGGGTACTATGACAGGATATGACATTTATGTGTTGGTCCTTTGTCTGATTGTCTTTGCGGCATTGACTTGTTTCTTTGTCGCAATGATAATCTCCCTTGTAAAGATGTATCTTAAAAACATCCAAGGCGGGATGGCTGACGAAGAGTTGAAAAAGCAACGTGCGAAAGAAAAGCGTCACGCTGCTTTCTCTGTATTTGAAAAAATCATATCCGTCTTGTTTGTCGCAATTGCAATCACCGTGTTTGCGCTTTCGTTGGACACAAAGGTCAATGAAAACGCGAAGGTTGAGAGATCCGTCGTCAAAGTGGTCAAAAGCCAGTCGATGTCGACAAAAAACGAAAACAACAAATATCTTTTCGACAACGATCTGAACAACCAGTTTCAAATGTTTGACCTCATAGGAGTGTCACCGCTTCCCGACGAGAACGAATTGAAACTGTACGACATAGTCGTGTATGAGGTTGACGGACAAATGATTGTGCACCGCATAATCGGGATCGAAGAGCCGGACGAAACACACTCGGAAAGAAGGTTTGTCCTAAAAGGCGACGCAAACGTATATGCGGACAAAATCCCCGTTTTATACTCACAAATGAAGGGAATTTACAACGGGAAAAGAGTGGCGTATATAGGAAGTTTTGTCGTCTTTATGAACTCACCCGCGGGATATTTGTGTATTATTTTGGTGTTGTGCGCGTGTATCGCATATCCGCTGATTGAAAGAAAGGTCAAAAAGGCAACCGATTTACGCCTTGCGCAAATAGACGGCGACGTTCAAACGGCACAAGAAGAGGTTGAGGCGGATTCGGATGCGAGCCAAGCGCAACACAACGACGCGCCCGTTGAGGGAAATACGGCGGAATTTGTCAAACCGCGTACCGAAACGCTCGATGAAAAATACGCAAAACTTTCGCAAGAGCAGAAAGCGTTTTATGACGAGATCGTCGCATACGCCGCACAGGTCGGCGGATGCAAACATATCAAAAACGATAGGTACGAGGAGTATAGATCGGGCAACACACGCCTTGTGCGCGTGCTTATAAAACGGGGAAGCGTGGTTTGCGAATATTTGATGCCAAACGACAACTTCAAGAGATACGTTGCGGGCAACAAAGTCAAAGTCAAATCCTCTCCCGTGAGCTTGAGAATTGTGAGCGAAGATACATTGCAAGCGGCAAAGGACAGCGTCGATATAGCAAAGAAAATCATCGACGATGAAAAAGCGTACAAAAAAGAACAAGCGAAAATACGTCGTGCCGAAAAAAAGCACGCAACAGTGAGGGAAGAAAATGAATAAACTATTTTTGTCCATTTGCGCCGTTGTGCTTATTGCCGTCTGCCTATGCGTGGGAGGTGTTTTCGGCGCGTTCTTTTACTATACGCAGGTCACCGAGCCGAAGACGGACAACGTGAGCACAACGATGGCGGCGTTCGTTTATTCCGAATTTACGCAAGAGATGACAACATTGATAAATTATGTCGACGGATCAAAAACGAGCGGGTTGAATATGCAATCTTACTATAGCCAAGACGGTGCGTTGTTTGCCTATATGTCAATCAGACCTTATAGATCCTCTTACGGCTATTTTGGGAGTATGGATACAACACCAATCAACGGCACGACAATAAAGGGAACGGTCAGCAGTCATTTTGGTGCGGACGAAAGTGTTTCGTTTGTTATGCGTTTGGTTATCAACGAAGGAACGTCTGAAGAACCGAAGTATGTTGCGTATATGTACATTGCAAGTGCGCAAGACGTAAACAATGCACAAGCCGATGTAGATACAATAACGGTGTTCAGAGTGGCTTATGAATTAGATACGACAGGTGCATATTTGTTGCGAAAAGACGAGAACGACAATCCGGTGATCGAAAAGGGAACGTCGCTCGTGAAAACCTATGAAGGGCAAACTCCCGACACAAACTCGTTTGGAGTCTACAACAACACGGAAATCTTTGTAAAAGACGCCGATTGAGCGGAGTTGCAAATTTTCCAATCAACGGGTTATATTGAAAAAAGAGCGTGATAAACGCTCTTTTTTTGCGATTTTTTGATAAAAATTATGTCATTTTTCACGTTGCATAGAGGTGTGAAAAAGGCGTTAACGCTTTTTGCTTCTTGACTCTTTCGACGCTTTGACGAACGCACTGAAAATCGGGTTGGCGGCGTCGGGACGAGAGGTGAACTCGGGGTGGAACTGTACGCCCACAAAGAAGGGATGGTCTTTGACTTCCACCGTTTCGACGATGTGCCCGTCGGGGGACTTTCCGCTTATCACGAGACCGCCGTTTTCGAAGGCTTTGAGATAGTCGCTGTTGAACTCGTATCTGTGGCGGTGTCTTTCCTCGATTTCGTCCTTGCCGTACGCCTCGTGAATTACGGTGCCGGCTTTGAGGGCGCAAGGATACGCGCCGAGGCGCATCGTTCCTCCGATCTTCTTGCCCTTCTTGTCGGGGAGTATGTCGATGACGTGGCTGCCGCTTTCGGAAAATTCGCCGCTTGTCGCATCCTTGATTTTAAGCACGTCGCGAGCGTACTCGATGACGGTGACTTGCATGCCGAGGCAAATTCCGAGATAGGGGATTTTGTGCTCGCGTGCGTATTTGCACGTCGTAATCATACCCTCGACACCGCGCGTTCCGAAGCCTCCCGGGATAATAATACCGTCCACGTCTTTGAGCGTCTTGGCAACGTTTTTGTCCGTTATCGTCTCGCTGTCAATCCATTTGAGGTCTATGCCCACGAGGTTTGCTCCGCCCGCGTGCTTGATGGCTTCAACGAGCGAAATATAGGAGTCGCGCAAAGACACGTATTTGCCCACGATTGCGATTTTCACCTTGTCGGAAGTGATTTTCATCGTGGCTACTTTTTTCTTCCATTCCGTGAGGTTACATTTATTATCGAGACTTAAAGCCTTGCTTACGGCGGTATAAAGTCCGTTTTTGTGCAACATAACAGGTGCGTCGTACAAGCACTTGACCGTCGTGCTCGGCACTACGGCGTTCTCGTCGATAGAGCAGAAGAGGGATATTTTCTTGATGATTTCTTCGGGCGGTTTTTTGTCCGAGCGCGTTACCACCACGTCGGGGAATATACCGAAACGTTGAAGTTCACGCACGGAGTGTTGCACGGGTTTGGACTTGAATTCGTCCGAGCAAGACATATAAAGAAGCAAGCACACGTGGATAAAAGCGCAGTTTTCTCTGCCGACGTCGAGGCTGAATTGGCGCAACGCTTCGAGGTAGGGTTGGCTCTCGATATCACCCACCGTTCCGCCGATTTCCGTGATGAGGATGTCCGCACCGGACTCTTTTGCGGTTTGCAAAATGTGGTCCTTTATCTCGTTGGTCACGTGAGGTATGATTTGTACGGTTTTGCCTTGATAATCGCCGTTGCGCTCCTTGTTGAGGACGGATTGATAGAGTTTTCCGCTGGTAAGAGAGGAACTCTTGGATAAATTTTCACCGATAAACCTCTCGTAGTGTCCGAGGTCGAGGTCGGTCTCCGCACCGTCTTCCGTGACGAAAACTTCACCGTGTTGGGTGGGGTTGAGTGTGCCGGGATCGATGTTCATATAAGGATCGAATTTTTCCACATATACGCTGTATCCCGCCGACTTCAAAAGTCTGCCGAGCGACGCCGCAACTATGCCTTTGCCGAGCCCCGATACTACTCCGCCCGTTACGAAAATGTACTTGCTCATTTGTGTGCCTCCGTGATTGGATTTTGTATGATTTTCAGTTTATTTATCGTGTTTTTTGCCCTTAAAAAACAAAAAAAAGGCGTTTTTTTTTAACTAACCGAGTCAGTCAAAAGAAAAAACGCCTTTTTAGGTCTTGTTATGGGGTGTGGTGCGTATTTTTTCAAGCCGTAATCCGCAAGTAAATTTGCGACGTCCTCAAAAAAAATACATTTGGAATGATACCATATTTTCGGCATATGTCAATAGATTTTTACAAACTTTTTTCAAGAAATTTTTTGAAGGTATTTTGAAAAACGTTCTCAAACGGCAATATCGTTTTTATATGGCAATCAAACGAGATAAACGACGGTAAAAGCAGAAGATGCGACACGGACGCCGAATAGGTCAATAGGTTTTTCTTCCAAGCAAATAGTCGACGGACACGTCAAATAAATCCGCAAGTTTCACGAGGTTTTCAAGCGTAGGTTCGGCTTGACCTTTTTCATAGCGGATATAAGACGGTTGCGAAATTCCGAGCGCGTTTGCAACTTGTCGTTGCGTGAGCTTGTTGAGTTTTCGCTGTTCTATCAATGCTTGTTGAAATTGTTCCATAGGCTTTTATTATTGACAATGATAGCAAGACGTTATAAAATAATGGTAAAATATAGCAATATGCTATCAATATTAAGGGAGAACGATAATGAAAAAGACTGTTTTTACAACTATTTTGATCGTTGTTATGTGCGCGGTTTTATGCGCGTGCCTCGTTGCTTGTGGCGGTAACGACGACGGAAGCCAACAAAGCGGAGGTCAACAAGGCGGAAGTTCGGAAAGCGGACTTAAAAACTTCGAGGGTTTGACTTTTGCAAACGAAACGGTGACGTATGACGGACGAGAACATCAATTGACCGTCAAGAATTTGCCGACTGACGCAAATGTGGTTTATACGTCCAACAAAGGTACGGATATAGGCGAATACAACGCAACCGCAACCGTGTCGAAAGACGGATACGTAACGAAAACGTTGAGTGCGAAACTCGTTATTTTGCCAAGCGCAAATATGCTCGTCACATCTCGTGCAAACGCAAAGAATGCCAACGAGCAAAACTACGATTTTTATCTCAATCTTGCGGGAACGATTGACGCACTCGGTATCACCGAAACGGCAAACGCCAATTATGACGGCAAGTATAGATTTAACACGGCTACGGGCGATCTAAAATTCCGTAGGGAAACGAGCGGGATATTGCTTGTTGACTCCACCGAATATATATACACTCAAAACGACGCAAAAATTAAGGTTGTTGAAAATGAAAAAGGCGAAGTGAAAAAAGCGTCCGTTTTGCCAAAAGAGGACGAGGGCCTTGACCTTATCAATATGCCGTTCGTTGCGCTCGTAAACGGACTCAAAGAGGACAATATAACCAAAATCGAGTTGTCGGGAGTTGCGGGATACAAGTACGTTGCGACGCTCGCTCTTCAATCGGACAACGCACTGATATCGTCCCTTCTCGGCAAAGTTGAAAAACTCGGCACGAAAGTTAATCTCAAAGACGTGAGTTTTACAAATCCGATGGGTGTGAAAATGTATTTCAACCTCGACAATACGCAAAAACTCGTTGATTTCAAGATGAGCGCGGACGTGTCGTTCCCCGTAAAGGGCGTGGGTGCGACGATAAAACTTACGTATTTGCAAAAAGAGAATAACGCTACGATAAATATTCCGTCAACGCAAGGTTTGATAATCGGTAAAGACGCAATCAAGAGCGAGATGGATATCGTTGACAAGGCTATCGAAGATTTGAAAAATTCTTCCGCATATTCCCTTGATTTGGAAGCGAGAAACGAGTTCGATCCCGCGTGGAATATCAACGCAACGGTGGATAAGTATATCGCAAGAATGTACAAAAACACCGACGCCGACACGGGAAGAGTGGACTTCAACCACTCATTTGAATATAAAGCGCACACGGATACGGACGATAAAGATACCTTCAAGTTTACCGTCGGAAATATCAAGACGGGTGAGGTGTATCGTATATCGAGAAAAGGCACTAATACCAATACTTTGCTCGAAGGGGTGAGCGCGGACGGACAGTTTGACTACCTTACGTCCATTGCAAAAGCCGATTATACAAACGTCGATTGCATCAAAAAGGTGGAAAAAGACGGAAGCGTGTTCTATTATATTTACCTTGACAAAACGTCAACGCACAACGTGCAAAAAAAGATAACCGACGTTATCAACTCCAATCCGACGGACAACGTGACCGACGTGCAAAACTACTTCAACGAAGACAATCAAATAGACGAGGCGGAAATGGTGGTCGAGATGAAAGACGGCGCATTGGTGGCTATAGATGTAAAGACGCAATTGCGCTATTGCCCGACGGGCGGTGAACATACCGAGAGAAATATAGTGCTTACCAACACCATATCTTTGACCGTCAACGGCAAACTCTCTTCCGCGCAAGATTATGTGGCTCCCGATGCGGTATTGACGACGGTCGGACATTTCGGACTCAACAACGCTAAATTCTATATATTGTAAAAGCGATATATAAGAAAGCGACGAACAATAAAGAAAACGCTATGCGATGTGCATAGCGTTTTTCGTTGGTTAAGTAGGTTTTGATTGATTCTGCAATCAATCCTCGCGTGGCATGTAGCCGATAGGTTACTTTACGAGGTCGATGAGGGAAAGAGCGCGCTTGAGAGCGAGCTTGCTGTTGACCTTGAATTGGAAGGGGACTTCCTCGTAGACTTTCTTGTGTCCCGTTGCGGTGTGGGGGGTGCGACCGTCGTTGAATTCGGGTGCTTCCGGATCGAGGGGAAGGTTGATACGCAAAGACGTGCCGATGATGGTCACTTTGGCAACGATGTCGCCTTCTCTACGATATGTATCGCATTGCTTGCTGATACGGCTCTTGATTTTGGGCGTGCCCTTCGGGGTTGCGGTGAGAGCGTCTTTGAGGATTGCGTAGCGTTCCTTGACGATGTCGTCGGAAAGCGCGTATTTCTCTGCAAAAGTGAGGCTCTTTCTTGCCGCTTTCTTTGCCATAACTTTGTCGTAATCGAACTTCTTGCCGAGAGAAGAGTCAAGCGTGGTTACGTCTTGTTCTTCCGCTTTTTCTACCTTTGCCGGTTGCGGTTTTGCCACGACTTTGGGCTTGTTCATCTCTTCGTATGCGGATGCGCAAGGAAGAGCGACGTTCTTGTCGCAAAACGCGCAATAATCGTAACCACCGCACATATCGCGATGATTGATGACGCTGTCATTCCATTTTTGCTCGTCCAATTTGGCTTGCAATGCAATTTTGTCCATAGTGTACTCCCTTAAACGATTTGGCGGTCAAACCGCTATCTATTCCAATGAAATTGAGAATATTGTACACAAATAAATTGCGTTTGGCAAACATTTAAGGCAAACAATTTTTTATTTTTTGACATTTTGTCCGTGCGAAAGGGTTAAATGCGCCAAAAAAGCGCATTCTATCCGTTGCTTTTTGGGTATGATTAAACGCATAAAAACGCAAAATTCGCAAAACAGTGTATCTAATAGGAGATATTTAGAGTGATATTGCGCCGTTGGCGCAGTGATATTTGCCCTTGGCAAGTGATATTCTCGCAAAGCGAGAGTGATATTGCGCCGTTGGCGCAGTGATATTCGCAAAAGTCGTCGCTGTGGCAAAGACAACTCACTAGTTCATTGTCTACTGCCACGCTAGCCTTATTGCTCTGCTACCGCGCAACCGATACACGCTATCAGTTCAAGCACGGATAAAAACTCCTGCCACAGTTTCGCTATATCGCTTGCTTGGTGCGTGTGGCTTGCGCCTACGACAAGTGATATTTTTAGCCTATGGCTAAAAGTGATATTCGCACTGCGTGCGAGTGATATTTGCCCTTGGCAAGTGATATTCTCGCAAAGCGAGAGTGATATTGCGCCGTTGGCGCAGTGATATTCGCAAAAGTCGTCGCTGTGGCAAAGACAACTCACTAGTTCATTGTCTACTGCCACGCTAGCCTTATTGCTCTGCTACCGCGCAACCGATACACGCTATCAGTTCAAGCACGGATAAAAACTCCTGCCACAGTTTCGCTATATCGCTTGCTTGGTGCGTGTGGCTTGCGCCTACGACAAGTGATATTTTTAGCCTATGGCTAAAAGTGATATTCGCACTGCGTGCGAGTGATATTTGCCCTTGGCAAGTGATATTCTCGCAAAGCGAGAGTGATATTGCGCCGTTGGCGCAGTGATATTCGCACTGCGTGCGAGGAGTGGGAAATTTTTACTGTGTCGATGGGGCTTTAAGGAAAAGAAAACTACATAAAAAAAGTTGACGAATAAACGTTGATAATATATTATAATAAACGATTTTAAAGTATTTATGTGTCTGCGCCTCGCGCGCTTGCGCATAATGCGTATAGGGGAATAGTTGCTTTTGCGGTTGCGGACAGTCTGTCGGGGCTTCGCTCTAAAGCGATCGACGCAGAAAGATAACGAGGTCGGCGCAAAGGCACAGATAAAAACCAAAGTGCGATTTTGCTTGGCAATGCGGTTAAAGGGCAGAATAATCAAAAGTCAAACGGAAACGCTTTGTACGATTGAGAAGAATACGAGGACGGTCACGAAAGATACTATGAAGAAGAAAAAATATTTGGTAGGGTGCATTGTTTTGGCGGTGTTGTTGTGCCTCGCTTGTGCGACGGTGCTCGTTTCTTGTTCCGCCGACAGTGTGCAATCGGTATCCGTGAGCGGACCGAAAGAAATTTTCGTGGGAGATTTCGAGTATTCCGATTTTACGCTGGACGTCGTTTATGAATCGGGCAACACAAAGAAAGTCGCGCTTGAAAAGAGTATGCTTTCCAAAGACGACAATATCAAATTTTTTGAAAGCGGTTTGCAAAATTTTACCGTAAATTACGAAGGCGTCAGTTGTGAGTTTTCCGTGCAGGTGTGTCTATATGAATTTGAAGATTTGCATTTTACGAACGCCGTCGTTGACGAGAGTACGCAACAAAGCGTGATAAACACAACCTATACCGGCAAGAGTTTTTCGGTGGAAGTTTTTGACAATTATCCCGAAGGCACGGTGGTTTACTATAAAAACGGAAATTCGTTTACAAACGCCGGCACATACACCGTCACCGCTATCGTTTCAAGAAAGGACTATGTTACAAAGACGCTTACCGCAACGGTGAACGTGGCAAAGGCGGACTACGTAACGGATATTAAATTTGCCGATAGCACGGTGGAGTATGACGGAAAGGAGCACTCGATTGCGATTTTGGGCAATCTTCCCGACGGTGTGAGCGTGGAGTACGAGTACGTTGACGAATCAGGCTCCAAGAGCGCAAACAGCAAAGTCAATGCCGGCGTATATACCGTATGGGCAAAATTCTCGGGGGATAGCGACAACTATAATAAGATAGCCGATATGAGCGCCACGCTGACCATAGAGCCGAAACGGTACGATACGTCTTCTCTTGTGTTTGACGACGCAAGCGTAACGTACGACAAGAAAGGACACTCCATTCAAGTGAGCGGTTGTCCTACCGGCGTCAGTGTCGAATATAAGGTGGCAAAGCAAAACGGCGATACCTACGTTGACGTTGACGGCACGGAGGTTTGCAACGCGGGCAAGTATTTGTACACCGCAACGTTTACTCCTCACGATAAAAATTATGCAAAAATAGAAGATATGACCGCCATATTGACTATAAATCCCGCAGATTACGACACGAGCGGAATATCTTTGCAAAGCAAAAACGTCGTTTATAACGGGAAAGGATATTCTATCGATGATCCGACGCTCGACGACGGTTGGGAGATTTTGTATCGCATTTATAAAAAAGACGAAAAAGAGTTGCATATAGACGACGACGAAGACAAGGACTACGTGTCGTCCGTCGCGGATAGCGGTATATACGAATATACCGTTTATGCCATATACAAGGATAACGGGGACGGAAGCAGAAACTACAATGCTTTTGAGCTTTCCGCAATACTGACTATCAACAAGGCAACGTACGACGTTTCCAAGATGACGATAGAGTGCGGTACGGACGAGAACGGCGTTATGCGTGCCGTATTGAAAAACGTGCCGACCGACGCAGACGGAAACGCGCTCAAAACGAGCGTCAGATATTTTGAATCGACGCCCAACGATGAAAGAAACAACTACATAAAAGACGGCGAAAACCCAGCGGACGGCGTTACGGAAGAGAAACAATATTTTGTGGAAATACAATTTTTGGAGCAAGACAACGTCAACTACGAATATCTCGGTTCAAAGGTTGAGACGTTTATCGCAAAGAAAGATACGTCGGGCGCGGGAGAGTAAGAGGTGCGTATGAAGAAAAAATTGGGTACAATCGGAATTATAGTCCTCATAAACCTCGTGCTTTCCAACGTAATTGTTTTGGGAGCGCTCAACAGCAGTCTTACTTTCGGCGCGTATATAAAGTGCGAAGTGTTCCTATTTGTGTTGTTGATGCTGTTTTCAAACGTGTTTTTCTCAAACAGATTTTGTAGCGGTAAGGCGCAAGAGTGGTTGTTCTTCCTATCGGTTGCGCTTATCGTGTCGTTTGCGCTTGCGTTTTTGTTCTTCTCGCTCATAAAAAGCGATTGGAAGATAAAACAAATTGCGTGGGGCGTGAGCATCAAATCCATTCTCGATTGGGACTGGCTCTATTTTGGATTGACTCTCGGCATTTTCATAGGAGTCGTGGCGTTTTATTGCGGAATATTCGATCGCGGAATGTTGCGCTTTACAAGGACGAGCGGTTTGATCGGTAAGGGAAAAATCAACAGTATAGAGGCAAACCTCGAAAACTCGCACTGGATGAGCAAAGAGGAAAAACAAAAGAATTTCAAAACCTACCAATTTACAAAACTAAACGAGGTGGATAAAGACGGCGTCCCCGTGATGGCGCAACTCAACAAAAAGGGTACGGACGAAGAGGTGTCTTTCAACTCGCCTTGCCACTCAATAATCATCGGCGCGACGGGCTCGGGCAAGACAACGACGTTTGTAAGTCCTATGATACAGATTGTCGCGTCTACAAACGCGGGATCGTCTATGGTTATGACCGATCCGAAGGGCGAATTGTTCAACCTTCACTCCGCATATCTCGCAGAGAGAGGTTATGACGTGAAAGTCATCGATTTGAGAGATACGTATACGTCGTATCGCTGGAACCCGCTCGACGCTATCTGGGACAACTATCAAAAATACGCCGACGCGCACAACAACGCGTATTTGCACAAGGACGCTCTCGATGAGAGTATGCCCAAGGGAAGTGCGAGCGAAACGTTTGCGGGGAAGGACGTGTGGTATGAGTTCGAAGGGCGCGCGTATTCGGAATACGGCGATCTCGTGAATGCGATAAAAGTGTTCAAACGCAAGACGTACGACGAGGTGTACGAGGATTTGAACGACCTTGTTTCTATACTTATTCCCATAGAAAACGAGCGTGATCCTATGTGGGAAAAGGGCGCAAGAAGCATTACTCTTGCGACGCTCCTTGCTATGCTCGAGGACAGCGAGGACGCGAAACTCGGGATGACAAAAGAGAAATACAATTTCTTTAACCTCACCAAAATTTTGCAAAATTCGTCGGACGATTATTTGCAATTGCGCAGATATTTTGCGGGCAGAAGCCCTCTGTCAAAGGCATACTCGCTTTCAAAGCAGGTGTGCGACGCGGCGGAATCCACGCGCGCTTCATATATGTCCGTCGTTTACGAAAAACTGACGCTTTTCAACGACGCGGGTATATGCGCGCTCACGTCGTCGTCGGATTTCGCTCCCGAAGACCTTGCAAAAAAGCCTACCGCGCTTTTCCTCAAAATACCCGACGAAAAGACGACGAGGCACAATCTTGCGGGTATCTTTGTGCTCAATCTGTACAAACAACTCATAAAAGTGGCGTCGGCAAACGAAGACTTGACGTTGCCTCGCAACGTATACTATATCCTTGACGAATTCGGGAATATGCCGAAAATCGAAAACTTCGACAAGATGATAACCGTCGGAAGAAGCCGTAAAATTTGGTTCAATATGATTGTGCAATCTTATTCGCAACTCAACAACGTCTACGGCGACAGAGTGGCGGATATCATCAAGGGCAATTGCGGAATTAAGATGTTTATAGGCTCTAACGATCTGGCGACTTGCAAGGAATTTTCGGAACTTTGCGGAAACGTTACGGTCGTAACTCGCTCTACGAGCGGTACGGATCTCGACAAGTCGGTGAACGTGTCCACGCAAACGCAAGTGAGACCGCTCATATATCCGAGCGAACTTCAAAGACTCAATCACGGGGGAGATATAGGGCACTCTATCATAGTGACCTTTGGAAATTATCCCTTCAAGAGTTACTTTACGCCGAGCTTCAAAGTGCCTCTTTATAAGACGGGAGCAATGGATACGGCGTTTCTTGCGGAGAGATATTTTGACGAGGACGCAGTCTTTTACGACGCGCAAAAACGCAACGATATCGTCTTCAACCAAAGCGAGGACGGCGGTTTGATGACGGCAACGGAACTGATGGCGCAAAAATCGACAAAAATCGACTTGTCCGAAAACGAAAACGTCGAAAAAGTGGACGTCAAAAAGGACGTCGTCGGCAACGATAACAGCAAACAATGGCTCGAACAGTGGATAAAATTTAGGGGAGAACATCCCGAATTGAGCGAAAAAGACATCTTCTCGAAACTGGAAGGATTGTCCTGATATTAAGGATTTGCGTATGAGAAAATCGATTGTAAAAACATCACTCGTATTTATATTGGCACTAAGTTGTTGCCTTGCCGTTTTCCTATCCGGAGTGGCGGGCGGTTCTTACGCGGAACAAAGTTCTCTCGCTTATGCGAGCGACTATTCTTCGGCCGGTAGTGGGAATACGACTTACATACGCTTTTATCCCGTGAACACCGCGTCGAACGGGAATGTTCTTTTGCCCGATTCGACGACGGGTAAAATACAGATAAGCGTCGGCATTTCAAACCCCGACGACACTCCCGACGACGAGGTTACGCTCACTATTACCACACGCAACAAGAGCGCGGTCGCCGGCATAGACTACGAGGCAAACACGCAAGAGTTCACTCTCACAAAAGCGGGCGGATCGCAGTATTTTACCGTGCAAACTAACGTAGATACGTATGCGCCGAACCTTGTCGAAAGCGGAAAAAGCAGTGATGAAGGGACGACGAGAACGTTTGAGATAGTGCTTTGCTCTATTGTATCGAAGCTCGGAAACAAGTGCGTCGTTACAAACGAATTCAATTCGACGGAAGAAGGCGTCGATAGTTTTGAGTGCAGGGTGAAAACTCGTTACGATTACGAATACACAATAAAAGACGGCGCAACGGGCATTTATTTTACCGACTATCTGTACGGCAAGAGTTTTGCGTCGGCTTGGTTTGAGGGTAAAACGGGCGTTTCGCCGAAAATTTATTATCAAACTCCGTCGGGCACGAAAGAAGTGTGGGTTGACAACGATGAAAGTTATCACTTTGAAAAGTCTTTCGGACGACTTATCGACTACGACTATATCGTAAAATATCAACAAAACGGGTGGGCAGACATCTATTACGGAGGCTCGGCGGTTATCTCCGAGAGCGGTTGGTGCACCGTCGATACCCCCGCAACGGTAACCCTTAAAGACGAGTCGGGGACGCAGATTTACTTTTCTCAATACTACGACCCGAAGAGTAGCGGAGCGCCGATTGTGTTCGGCGAAACGAAATACGCTCACAATAATAACAGCGATTATAGTTATGACGTTACAAGCGCAACGAAAGAATGGCTCGAGAAAAATCAGGGTTATACCGTCTTTAATTCCAACGATCCGATGAACAGTCGCGTGTCCGGTTATGCGTTTCAGTCGTTGTCGGGCAAGGTGTACAAGAGCAACGCCGATACCCTTACTTTGAGGGTGGAACGCGACTCAACGTGGAAGATGGTGTTTTCCGCTTTGCGCATAGACAGTGAACTTTACGATACAACCGCACCCACCGTGCAAGGCACGTATCTAGACAATATTTCAAGCACGGACAACAAGACGTTGCGTTTGTCGGTGAGATTTTCAGAGCCGGTGCATTTTGCAACGAATATAGACAAAGCGGGTGTTTCGATCAGCGGATTTGCCGACGGCAACACGCAGAAACCTTTGGTCTTCGATTATAGCGGAGGCGAAGGGACGGATACACTCTATTTCGATTGCAATCTCAAGGATTATACTGGGCTCAGTTACGAGAAATTTTCGACGATAAAATTTAACGAAGCCACGTTCGACTCGCTCAAAAAAGCGGTGTACGACTACGCGTATAATTTCGAGATGAGCAACAACGCCGCAAACTTCGGCAATTTTGCGGGCGCGACTTTTGATGTCAATATAGACAAGAGAGTGCCGAATATCGATAAGATATCCTGCCCGACGTATGCGTCGCCGAGTCAAAAACACGAGGTCGGCATAAGCGTGTCGAATATGGCCGAGAGCGCAAATAGCGGATCAAAACTGTATTATACGTGGGTTGAGGCTTCGAAGGCGGGGAGCACCGACGAGGAAGTCGACAACTATAGCCCCGCGACGTACGACAGTTGCAATACGACCACTCCGACGGAACTCACGGTGACGGGATCAGGTCTTGACGGAGAGTATTATCTGTTCTGCAAGGCTCAATCCGCATACGGCGAAGTAAAAACGGGGCACTCCAAAAAACTGACGTTTGACAATACTCCCGTCGCTATTTTATCGGTGGATTTGGGCAACGCGAACGCGGCTATGGTAGAGCGCACGCTGGATATAACGTTTGACGGAAAAAAGGCGGAACTTCAATCGGTTACGATGAGTTTCAGACAGTCTGCAAGCGAGAGTTGGACGGTTTCGGACGTGCTTGCATCGATGAAGTTTGCCTCCGACGACGCTACAGAGGCGACTCTCAAAATAGACAAAGACGTTCTCGGAATGGGGGACGATCAAAATAAACGCTTTTATTTCAAATTCAAGACCACGGACACTGCGGGCAATACGGCGGAATTCGAAACGAGCGAATCGTATCTTTTCGACACATCCGACCGTTGTGCGGTGAGGCTGGATATAACGGGAACGGCGTGCGACGCGTATGACGAAATAAAGGTTGAAAACTCCACCACCATAGGCGAGAGCGGAAAAGTGTATAAAAACACGTATTCATACGTCGATTTTGCATTGAAATTCACACCGATAGACGCGGCGTCGACGCTGTCGATTGCATCTTTGAAAGTTGGCTCGAAGGTTATCGCGGCGGAAAATTACGGCGATTATTTTACGATTGCGGGAAACGGTACGAGCAATCTTCTTATGACGTACAATAAAACCGAGGGCGGATATTACACCATTCAGTTGGAAAACGGATCGGGCGATAAAAAGAGTGAGGTTTTCTCCTTCTATGTTATGGGAGAAAAGGACGCGGTGAAAGGATATCAGACGCTTTCGGACAATAAAGTCGTATCCAACAAGGTCTATATGCTCGACGGTGTGGATTACTACTACTGGAGCAGTGCAAGGGATATCAAATCCATTGCATATTACAACGAGAACAAGAGTTTGTCGCTTGTGTTTTCGTCGTCCGATAAAGCGTGGGAATACGTGAGATTTATGGAACTTCAAGATCTTTCCGTCGTGTTGGTGACGGACGCGATCGCAACGTCCATAAATTCGGGAAGCAGTGACGATTACAGAAAAGCACCGAACGAACCGAACGCTACGAGCGGGCAAATCTGGATAAGATACAAATCCGCTACGTGGAATCAATCTTCCGAAGCGAAAGATTGGAATATGTATTATTATTCCGACAGTAGCACGGATACGACGATAGATATAGACAAACTTTCGTCAAGTCTGAGAAGCGCAATCAAGAGCGTCGTCGATAAGATTGTCAATAAAGGCAAAAGCGTTGACGTTACGGGAGATGACTGGCTCGATTCAAACAACGTGCCCGTCATCGACGCTTCCCGTATACGCAAAGACAAACTGACCAGTATCCAAACGAGAACGGGTTGGTATTTTTCAAAGACACTTGAGTTCGAAGGAGATGCCGCCATATACGACGGAGTATTTTTCGACGTCGACGGCAAGACGTACCCGTTTGCGGTTCAACAACTGACCGCGTCCGATTATACGACGATTTTCATCAAGGCGCGCGACGAAATCGAATATACGAAATACGTGGTTTCGGGAAAATTCTATCTTAAGAAACTCATCAACGGAACGGGAGTTTTCGACATATTCGAGCGCGACGAAAACGGCGCAAGACAATATAGCGTGTATATCGACAATTCCTCGCCGAGATTTTCGTTTACCATCGAGAACGCCAAAGGCAAAGTCGATATGGAACTCGGCGGTGGCGACGAGATTTCGTCTTTGAACGTAAAATCTTTCACGCTCGGCTCGGTTGTGGACGCAGATAAATGCGCATACGTTGCGGTCTATTATTCCGCAAACGGAGCGCTTAAAAATATGTATCGCTCAAGCGAGATATCGCAAGTCAAACTTGACGACGGCAGATATCAAATCGTCGTTTTGGACAGATCGGGCAACGGATATAGCTTCTTGCTCCGCGTGAGCAGTGAAAGCGTCGCCCAAAAATGCGCCTACGAAAAGAAAGACAACGAATATCTTACGTTCACGTGCGATTACTCGTTTGACGAGATTGCGCGCTTCGAAATAAAACTCGACGGCGTGCTTATAGTCGATAGCACAAACAGCATCAAAAGCGGTAATAAAATAACCTTTTACGAGGGCGGTGAGTATGAGTTCTACGTGGAGGACTTGTACGGCAACTTCTACAATCAAAAGGTTAAATTTGAAAGGGAAGCCCCGCAAGTTATATGGTATTTCGACAACGGCACGGAGTTTGTGAGAGTTGACGAAACGGATACAACGCAACTCGGCTTTGTGCAGACAAGGATAGGTTCTTCCGAAATCCTCGTTACGAGCAAAGGCAAGGTGAGATTCCGTATCCCCTCGGGAACGGCATACCGCTATCAATTGCTGAACGGCACGACGGGCATCGAGTACAACGCGGGAACGGCGTATACCGAAGTTGCGATAGACCAAACGGACAATTGGCAAATTAAGGTATATTTTTCAAACTACGAAAATCTATATACTATATATACGGGAAAATCGGATTCTTCCGCTCCGACGATAAGCGCGACGACAAGCAAAAAATCTTACTCGTATGCAGATGAGAACGCCGCCGTCATAGATGCTTATCTTAAGAAACTTTCCAAGGGCGACATAATAAACTTCGAGGACGTTTCGTTCATTCAAAATCCCATCGCGACACAGTCCGTGATTTCCGGCGAACTTGTTACGGGCGGTACGGTGGACGTAAGAATATCGGACGCATCCGGTCTTTATAAATGGTCGTACACCTTTAAGGGTAAGACTACGGAATACACCGAGAATATACCCGAAAAAATCTCCTTCAACACCGAGGGGACATACTATATATCCGCGACGGACAAACTCGGCAACACGTCGACTTTCTCCTTTACGATCGGACGCGCGGAATACACCGAGATAAGCGTTGACGACTTCGAAGCGACGGAGTCCAACAAGGTGTACTACGGCAACGATAATATCGTCGCGACTCTCGAGGGCGCGGGCAGTTTTGTCGCTATAATAGACGGCGAATACTTCAAATTGACGTGGGACGGAAAAACTCTCACACGCACGATTTTGTATGTCGACGAAGCGACGGCGAGCGACGGTTCTACGAGGCGCATAGTAAGAGCCGAGGAGACGAAATACGACAATTTGAGCGTTACGCCCACTGAAATAGGCAACAAAGACGACGAGAGTAAGAGCGTGAGAGTTTATCTCAAAGACGGGGCGGTGTGCCTTGAAATCGCACTCAAAAAGAGCGAGGACGGCACGGCGGATACGGTGCATAAGACTTCAGTCCGCTTGCGCGTTCAATCGGATATCGTTCTCGACACGAAATATGTCGAGGCGACGCTTTCCGACGAAAAGGTGTATCTCGACTACTGCGTCGGCGACGTTAAAGGCTCGCTTAACCAAACGAGTTATTTTAACGAACAGTTTAGCGTAAGCGTGCCATCGTCGGATATCGTAAACGCAACAGGCATCTATCTTGTATTGTATTCCAAAGACGGTACGTTTGCCGATGCGACGAGACAATATATTATAGGCGACGCATACGAAGCGACGGAACAGGGATATTACAGATTTGAAATCGCCAGCATATACGGCAACGTATCGACTGTTGACGTTGCGTTTAGCGTGGGCATTTTGTCAACCGCAACCGTCGTGTACGACGACGATACGAGCGTTACGTACGCACCCGGGTATGAAGGAGTATTCTATTCCAATAAGGCGTTTTCGCTGAGTATAAGCGAAGATGTCGGGTATTCCGTAACCAAGGACGGAAATGCATACAGTCCGCAAAAGACGATTTCGAGCAGCGGTATAATGACGCTTACCGTGGAAGGAAACGGCGAGTATCGTTTTTCGTTGAGCGATACGAAATTCGGAAATACCGCGGAAAGAACTGTCGTTATCAATAAAAAAACGCTGGAATATTCAAGCAGTTGGCTTACGGGCTTCAACGAAAAAGCGTTGAAAGACGGATATACCAACACGTACGTATACTTCAACGTCGACGCGTTGGGAGAAGTAACAACCGTATCGGCAACCTATGCGTCCGCAAGCGAAACGTTTGACGTCGCCGGCGATAAGCAAGCGCTCAAAGGCTATACGATAGGCAAGGCGGGAGAGGGCGCATACGTTGTTACCTTTAGAGATAAGTACGGCAATAAAGCCGTCAAGAATATAAACTTCCGCTCCACGCCCGCTATAAGCGCGAAACGCATCACTCGCACAATGGACGAAACAGTTTACGAGATAGACGCCGACGTGCTTGCAAACGGCATTTGGAGCAATAAAAACATCACTCTCGACACCGTCGCTTCGACGTATATCTTCAAGGTAAACGGCGTTGAGAGAGATTTGCCGTACGTTATGGAATTCCCGAATGCGAGTGGCAACGGCAGATATGAATACACCGTCGGTTACGTAGACGAATACGGCTTCGAGTATGAATTCAAGTGCGTGCTTTATAGAACGTCGATAGAAGTCAAAGAAGATACGATGGACGTCAAAGACGGCGTTACGAAAAATTCCGTCGCGATAACTTTCGGAGAGGAATACTTCGCACAAATTTCCATAAACGGCACGGATAGGGGCGAGTATAAGAGCGGTACGAGATATTCCGTGGACGGCAACTACGTCATATCCGTGTACGACGTTGCCGGAAACGTTACGAGATACACCGTCAAGCGCGACAGTATAGTGGACTATTGTTTCTACACCGACACCATCGACGAAAAGTTGGCAAGCGGTGAGGTTACGAATAATTCCGTCGTGCGCTTTGCACCTTTGAACGGGGATAGCGTGTCTTATTCTTTGATATATCACGACGGCAAAGAGGTTTCGGGCTACGAGCTGACGTCTTTCAACGAGAGCGGTAAGTGGGAAGTCGTGCTTGCGGACGAGGTCGGAAACAAGGATTATTTCTGCTTCCACATCATCTCGCACGCATACGTGTCCTACGAGTACAATACGCCGAACGGATACAAGATAACGCAAATCACTTGCGATAACGGCGGCGGAAAAATCAATTGGGCGGACGCAGTGGACGACAACGGCGACTCTTCGCATATCGCGCTTACGGAAAACGGCAAGTACGACATCGAAATGGCTTCAAGCATCACGGGCAAGATTTGCGCGTTTACGATAACGATTGACAAGAGCGTGCCCCAAATCACCCTCGACGGCGTCGGGGAGGGAAGCGTGGCAAAGCAAGACGTCAAAATCTCGGGATATAAAGCGGGCGATACCGTGTATATATATCGCAACGGGAAACTTGAAAAGGAAATAAAAGTTACGGCGTCCTCGGACGTGCCCGAAATTACCGAAAAAGGTAAATATAAGGTGGTCGTCGTCAACGAGGCGGGCGGAACGTCGGAAGTGGAATTTGAAAGAGTCTACACCGCAAACGTAGCAACAACCGCATTGATTATCGGAGTGATACTTGTGGTGGTCGTCGGATTGTTTGCCGGATTATTCTTCCGCAAACGTTCGAGAGTGGAATAACAAACAGTAAAAAACAAGAGCAGTTTGCTTGTTATAAAAAGAAAATATACACATAGGAGAACAAAAAAATGTTTAACAACACCTTGTCGGCACTGACACAACAAGAACTTCAAAAAATCGTCAAGCCGTTACTCGACGTATGCAACGTATTGGTTCCGGTTTTGCTGGGCGTGGTAGGAGCGGTAGGTGCAATCTACTGCATCGTGCTCGGAGTCAAATACGCAAGAGCGGATGAGCCTCAAGATCACGATAAGGCGAAAAAAGCACTTAAAAACGCAATCGTAGGATTTGTTTTGATATTCGTTTTGCTCGCGATGCTTCAAGTCGGTTTGTCCGTATTTGAGAATTGGTGGCAAACCTATGGTGCTTAAAAAGCATATCAGAGGTATTTGCGTCGTTGCGCTTTGCTTGGCTGTGTTTTGCACTCTTGCAGGGTGCGCGCCCGATCTCGGCAATATAGAAAACAGCGAGGATTTTTATAAAAAATTTCCGACTGTCGATTTTGTCGGGAGCGATCTCGAAGTCGTAAATAAAAAGTCTGAAGATTTCTATAACGACGAGGCGGTCAACGACTTTAATCGCAAGGACTTTGAAAGTCCCGTTGCAAGCGACGCATATAAGTATATGGCGGTCTTTGCCGGAGAAAGCGTTTCGGTTGAGGAATTTGCAATCTACGTTCGTTCGGACAAGGACGTTACTTTTAGCGTATGCGTTTACGTGAAAAACGGTCTGCCCGAAACCATTGCAACGGGCGGTGAATCCGATTTTGAAAAGTATACCGACTCCGAAACGGGAGAGGAAAAAACAAGGTTGAAAGAGTTTGACGAGCCTCAAAAAAGCGACGCGGTGGCAACCAAAACGGTGTCGCTCAAAAAAGACGAATGGACGGCTTTGTACATACGCTCGTTTGACGTCTCCGACAACAATAAAAACGTCGTGCCGATTGTAAACGGCGAGTGTCTGCTCTTTCAATTTGTAAACAACTGCGTTGCCTACGACAATGACGGCAACCTCATCGAAAACGAATATCCGTCGGCAAACGTGAGTTTCACGGCAATGTTAATTCGCGTAGGCTAAAAGGTGGCAATATGTTTGATTGGTTCTGGGAATTTCTATACAGCATAACGAAATCGATGCTCCGTATTATCGACGGAGTGATGGCGTGTGCAAATAAATTGTGCGGAATAGAGGATATCACCGTCAACGGCGAGAGTACGGATTTCCTTACGTATCTCATTCGCAGCGAAACGGTGACCAACGCTTTTATCGTCGCCGCGGTGCTGGGACTTATCGTTCTGGTGTTTTTCACCATACTTGCAATCATACGACTTATGGTGAAGGAAAAACCCGATATGACGCCCGCACAAGTGTGCGTGAAATCCTTCAAAAGCGTGTTGACGTTCTTGTTTATCCCCGCCATTATGATTATAGGCGTTTGGGTGGCAAACGTGTTTATGCAAGCATTGTACAAGGCGACGTTGAACGGAAACAGTAGTCTCGGAAGTTTCTTGTTTGCCGCATTCGGCGACGACGCTTGGTATAATAAAGATTCCGCCGCATTGTTTATCAACGGAACGCTCGATTATACCAATACGTCCACGGTGGCGGAATATATGGACCTTCAAAACTTCGACTTTTTCGCATCGTGGGTGGCGTGCGCGGTCATCTTGTGGAATATCGCGTGGGCACTCCTCGTGTTTGTGGACAGGGCGATTTCTATTGTGATTTTATATATAGTTTCACCGTTCCCGGTGGCGGTGTCGGTGTTTGACGACGGCTCGCACTTTAAGTTGTGGAGAGAGCAGATGCTCACCAAATTCTTCGTGGGGTTCGGCACGATCCTTGCAATCAACATCTATTGCCTTGTCGTTTTGCTCGTGATGGATTCGTCGATGCAGTTTTTCTCGTCGAATTTCCTCAACAACCTTTGCAAAATACTCTTTATCATAGGCGGTTCGCTCACGATGAAGAAGGCGATGGCTCTTATCGGAAACCTCGTCAGCAGCGGCGGCGGAAGCAACGAGTTGCGCGACAGTGCGTTTGCAGGTCACGCTCTCGGAAGCGGTTTGAAGATGATTGCCGGCGTTGCGGCAAAACCGTTTACGTGGGGCGCAAACAGACTTGGCAACGCAGTCAACAGAGGCGTTGAGGATAAGATAGGTAATAAGTTGTTCGGCAGCCGTTACGGCGGAGGGAACGACGGCACGACGGGTGACGGCGCGGTCAATGCGGATAACGGAAATAACGGCGAAGGAAACGTCAATCACAACGATGTGGAAAGAGAAAACGAGAATCAGATCGGCGACGTCATAAGAAACGGCGGTGAAGACAATCACGAGGGCGGTAACGACAATAACAACAATATAAATAACGATGTCAACCAAAACCGTCAAGACGCCGTGATTAACGCAATGAACAACGATGCGGGCGGTAACGCCAATAACGAAAACGATCTCGACGAAGATATGAGATAAAAGGAGAGAAGATGAGAATTATTCCGAAAACCGCAAAGGTAAAAGTAGAATTTTTCAAAAATATTTCCATAGCGGACATCATCATCGCGCTTGTGGTCGTGATCTTCGAAGTGTTGCTTTTTATGTCGAATATCGGCATAGCAAGATTTATCTTGATGGCGGTGTTGCTGTGCTTTGCCGTGGGGTTGTATATTCCGTATAACGGCTCGAGATTTTATATGTTCTTCGTGTATTTCGTCAAATACCTTTTCTCGGCGAAAAAGTATTCGGCGGACTATAAGAGCGCATCGACGGACATCTCCAACTTTATAGCGTTCAAAGACGTCAAGGACGGGTTTATCGTGTTTGGCGATTATTATGCGGGCGTTTTGGAGATAGATCCGCGCGAATTCAGACTTTTGTCGGGATTCAGACAAGACCAGATAATCGACAAGTGCTTTGCGAGAATACTGAGGGGCGTATCGGGAAAGAGTAAGGCGTCGCTTGTGAAAATAGACAGAAAACTCGACTTTTCCAAGTACATCGCGCTCGAAGAAGAAAAAAGAAAGACGCTCGCAAAGATTTTTGAAGCGGGCGCAATCGACGAGGAAGAACTCGTCGCACGCAACAAAATCATTGACGACAGAATAAATATTTACGCAAGTCTTGACGATAAAAACAGAATTTGCAGACCGTTTTACTATCTCGTCGTTTACGATCCCGATAAGGGGGCTATCAACGAGGTGTTGAAAAACGCCGTTCCTTCCTTCGAGGAAAACGGTATGGCGTCGCATATATTGAACAATAAAGAGTTGAGCGTATTCTTGAAATATCAATTTACGGACGACTTTGACGAAAGAGACGTGGAGTTGCTTGACGAGGGCGAACTTATGAAATGGATTATGCCCAAGGAAATCCAGTTTACTCCGCAAAAAACGCTGATTGACGGCGTGGAAACGTACAATTACACGGTGAGCAATTATCCCGTCTTCGTGCTTAACGCGTGGGGATATAAAATATTCAATATGGACGGCGTGAAAGTCGTTATGAATATCGAGCCGTACGAAAAAACGAAAGCCGTGAAAATGATAGACCGCTCGCTTCAAGAACTTATGAGTCAAAGCGAGCAGTCCTATAAGGCAAGTTCCGTTATCGATAAACAAACGCATATCAAAACGCTCGTAAACTTGCTTCAAATGCTCCAAAACGACAATGAAACGCTCTTTAAGGTTACGATGCATTTCGCCGTCTATTCAAAGAACGAAAAGAGCAAGGAAACAAAAAAACGCGTCCGCAGAATATTGTCCGAAGAGGGATTTGAGATTGCGGACAACTTCTGCAAACAACGTCAAGCCGTGGTGTCGTCCAACTTGTCGGCATACGACGCTATGCCGGAGCATTCAAGGGCAATACACTCCTCGACGGTGGCGGCGTGCTTCCCGTTTGTGTTGTCGTCGGTTATGGATGACAAGGGTATTATGCTCGGTCAAAGCAAGGGGTTCCCCGTTATCGTGGACTTTTTCCGTCGCGACAACGAGAGAGTCAACTCGAATATGGTGGTTATGGGCAAGACCGGCTCGGGAAAATCTTTCGCCACAAAGACTATGTTGACGCAATTGTCGGTGGAAAACAGTAAGATATTTATCCTCGATCCCGAAGACGAATACGGAACGCTTGCCAAAAATCTCGGCGGTAAAATCATAGACGTCGGCACGGCGACGGAGGGAAGAATAAATCCTTTCCACATTATAACGACGCTCGAATCCGACGAGAGCGCGGAGGGCGCAAACAATTTCAGCGTGCATCTGCAATTCCTCGAACAGTTCTTTAGAGAAATTTTGTCGGGAATAGACGCACAGTCGCTGGAATATCTCAACAATCTCATTGTGGACGTCTATGCTCAAAAGGGTATAAATTCAAGGACGGATCTCGCCTCGCTCAAAGCCGAGGATTATCCCGTTTTTGACGATTTGTACAAACTTATATGCGACCGCCTCGACAAGGCGACGATCAATTACGACGTCGAAAATTTGAGAATTTTGAAAAATTTTGTCGCAAAATTCTCGGGAGAGGGCAGAGACGCTATGCTTTGGAACGGAAAATCGTCGTTGTCCGTCAAGGAAAACTTCACGGTGTTCAACTTCCGTTCTCTGCTTTCAAACCACAACCAAGCGATCGCAAACGCGCAAATGCTTCTCGTTTTGAGGTGGCTGGATAACGAGATTATCAAAAATCGCGATTTCAACCTCAAATACAACACGGACAGAAAAATAATCGTCGCAATAGACGAGGCGCACGTGTTTATAGATCCGGCGTACCCCGTTGCGCTCGATTTTATGTATCAACTTGCAAAGCGTATAAGAAAATACAACGGTATGCAAATCGTCATCACTCAAAACATCAAAGATTTTGTGGGTAGTCAGGACATTATCCGCAAATCTACGGCAATCATCAATGCGTGTCAGTATTCCTTTATCTTTGCGCTTTCGCCCAACGATATGGACGACCTTTGCACGCTCTACGAAAAGGCGGGCAAAATCAATACGGTTGAGCAGGATCAAATCATCAATAACGACAGAGGACACGCGTTTATCATCACCGGCCCTCAATCGAGAAACAATATATCCATCGTTGCGTCAAACAAGACGCGAGATATGTTTGAATGAAATAACGTATGACGCTCGAACAAGAACTTGCTATGAGCCTCTCGCCGTTTGACGAGCAGGCAAAACAAAAGGTCTTTCACAAGATTTACGACAAGTATTTCAAACTTGTCTGGTTTTGCGCATACAGGTTTTTGGGCAACAAAGAGGACACGGACGAGATAAGCGACGACGTGTTTGTCAAATTCTATTTCGGAGCGGACAAAACCGAGATACAAAACATAAAGTTTTATCTCACAAGGTCCGCAAGAAACTTGTCGCTCAACCGTCTGCGAAGCAAAAAACCGACGGAGGAACTTGACGAGCGCACGGTGGGACAGTACACTTTTTCCGAAGGTTCCGACTTAATCGAAAAAGTTGCCCGTCTTGTGTCGAAAGAGGAATTCGAACTCCTTTGTAGGCACGTTTTGGAAGGATATTCGCTCGTGGAAATAGCAGCCGACACGGGAGAGGGGGCGAACACCGTCAAAAGCAAATACAGACGGCTTTGCAAAAAACTGAAATCCAAATTGGAGGGTTTTGACTATGAGTAATTTTGAAACGGCGATAAACTCGCTCAACATCGAAAATCGCTTTGACAAAGTGATGAATAAACTCGGTTTGTCGTCGCCGTCCGTCGAGCGCATATCCGTTCCGGAAGCGGCGCACACGACAACGGAAAGGGCAAAAGACGTAAAACCGAAGGCCTCGCCCGAACTTAATTTGAAAAAATAAAACATATTTTGCACCCGTTTGGACAAAACGAGTGTCTTAATATATGAAAAACGCTTCGGGCGTTCAAAAATCGAAATAAAAATTTTTTGGCATAATAAGCAAAGGAGCAAAGATCAATGAGATTTACTCAAAAAATTGACAGACAAAGCTTGCATGAGGCAATGCGCACGGCAAACGCAACGGAAAACATCTATCACAGAGTTGCGGAAAGAATGAGATTCGAAACGAATAGGATCTACTCCAAGGGTGACGAAAGAGATTTGTGCGAATTGACGTTGTTCTTGAGATACAAACCCGTCTTTGACGATCCCGAAAACGGCAAACCGCTCTCCGACGCAGAGTTCGAAACGGTGTGCGAAGACGTTATTCTCGCTTTTGTCAACGACGACAGAGAAAAAATCTTCGGTTACCTCGATCAATGGATCGAGTTTGCCGCAAACTACAATCCGCCCACGGAAATCAACAACGAGGCCGACGCGTTGAAGCACTTTGTTTATTTGCGTTCGCAACAAGGATTGGGCGTGACGAAGTTGAAGGAGTACCCTGAATACATCGCGACGCATTTTTCCGATATAACGAGCAGAATGAAACTCCAAAAAGTCGAACAACAATTGATGATTCAATCTATGTGGAACGGCTTCTTGTTTATGGACAACGATGTCAAAATCGACTCGTCAACGTTGATCGCTCTTGACAAAGATCCCGCAAAACAACTCGCAGAAAACCAAGTTGCTCGCGAAGTATTCGAGGCGGTTCGTCCCGCGGTAAGCCAAAGGCTTCCGTTTGCAGACGCGCTTATGGAAGCGTTTGAACTCGACAAGCAAAATCCCGCAGGAGAAGCGTCAATCAAGAAATTCGAAATCACCGATTGGGCAAAATCCTTGAAAGGCAAAAACTTCGATACCGACGCTTCGCCGGACGAGTTGGAAAACATCACGTCCGCGCTCAGAGCGGCGCTCGGATCTGAAAGTACGGGCTATGGACTGATGAAGAAGTATTCCGACTCCGGAAAGCTCGATCTCGATTTGTACAAGACGGTGTTCATCGACGGAATCAGCATCTACGATATGCTCCCCGATCCCAAAAACCCGAATGCGGGCGCAGCCAAATTTATGGATGCGATCGTAAATCAAACGGGTGTCGTGTCAATCGTTCAAGTTGCGGAAATCAACGGCAAATTCGAATATAAATCGGACATCATCGACGTCAGTACCGGCGAAGACGACAGTGAAGAATACGCAGTTAAAATCGATGCGCTCAAAAAGAACGAGCAGTATAGAAAAGCACTGTTCAATGCTCAAAAAGCGAGCCTTGATCAATTGCTTATTCCCGGTCGCGAAAATTATTCCAAAAAATTAGCCGAAAAAACAAAACAAGACGCACAAAGAGCCGAAAAAAGAGCGCCGTATGCAAACGGCAAAAACGATTTTTCCATCAAAGCCGACGAGCCGACGATTGCAGAAGCGTACAGACTCATCGAGGAAGGTAGAAAACCATACAGCCTTGTTGCAGAGAATTTGCTTAAAGCCACTTACGTCGACAGACAGGGTAACGAGCAACCCAACCCGATAGCGCAGGCACTGTCGCAAGTCGACGATAGAGACTTTTTGGACATCATCTTGTTTACGAGATTTGCCAAAACGTTGGGCGTGGGCGATGTCGATCTCACGGAAGAGGAAACCCTCAAAGAATCCGTAAAGATGCTCAAGGCATTCGCCGAACAAAAACACGACGAAATGAAGGTGTATCTCGATAGAATGTACGACTTCCTCGAATCATACACTCCGCCGGCGGAAATCAAGACGGTTGAAGACGTTTTCAAAACCGTCTTGTACATGAGAGTGCAACAAACGTCCGAAGTGAAACTTCTTGAAAATCGCTGGTATTATGAGGAACGTTATACCACTCAAATGGACAAAGCGGACTTCTCGGCATTCGAAGCGCAGTATTTGGTGGCGCATGCCGAATTGCTCAACGCTTGGGAAAGAGATACTTGGCTCAATCTCGGAGCAGGCTTTGATTATAAAGTACTCGTAGAACGTGCAAACGCAAAGAAAGAGATGAAAGAAAGTGCGCCCGACGAGTATAACGAGATGAGGACGACGGAGCTCAGAACGGGGCAATTCCATCAATTCACCTATGACTATGTCGCAGAGAGAAGAAGAAGACTTGCTTACGCAGACGATTTTGGCGGAAAGAGCAATTTCTACAAGCTCAGATTGCCACAAAGCGCACTTGCGTTGTCGGGTGAGAATCCCGATAAGGATGCCTTCGATGACTGCTCAATCGCCTTGTGGGTAGGATGTGTCGACAATATTTACAACTCAACCTTCATCGATTCCGCCGCGCTTCGTTCCTACGGTTTCACCAACAGCGCCGCAAGCGACGCAGTGCACCTTATCTTTGTCGACGGCAAGTCTATTTACGATTTGGCAAAAGAGGCAAACAATGGTGTGTATTCGGAAAGAATTGCGAGAAATACGCTCCTTTCGGCACTCGTCAATCAGAGCGGTCTCGTGCAGTTTGCGCGCATAATGAAGGACGGCGAAGAACTCAAGGTTGAAGTCGACACGGTAGACTTTTTGCAAAAGGGTGTCACGGTAAAACCGGAATATGAGCAAAAAATGGCGCAATACGTTGCGGATATCGACACGAGATACAACCAAATCAAAACAAGCGTCATCAATGCGTGCAACGCAAAAAAAGCAGAAGTAGAAGCCAACGAGCGCAACAAGCAATACGTTGCCGCAGAAGAAGAACAATGGAAAGGTTTCGATCCCGAAGCAGACGATTTGTTCGCACCCTCGGAGTACGACAAGCAAGTCGCGGCACAAGAAAGAATCGAAGCGTATATGCGCGAACAAGAAGATCAACTCAACAACTTGTTCAATGCGGCAGACCTCGATCTGTTTAAGCCGACGGAATATGACGAACAAGTTGCGGCGCAAGCGGAACAAGAGAAAAATCAATTGGGCGCTGTCGAGGAACTCAACTTCGCAACATACCAAAAAGGCAGATATTTCGTGGCAAAGGGCAATCCCAACTCGGCATACTCGGTCGCCACGATGGGCGAATTGCGCGAACTCGGCGTGTTCTTCGGCGCCGTCACCACTCAAGACGACAAGACGGAAATGATCGCAATCGACAACGACGCCGGTTATGTTTCCCTTGACAGCGAAGAGCAACCGTACGACTATTCAAACGACCTCGCGGGCTTGTGCGGTATCAAAATCAACAGAAACAGTCTGGAAAGCGTTATCGGAAGTTTCATCCTCCAAAACGCGGACGAGAATCATACAAGCGTTGACAAGACCATCTTTGAAAAGCAATACAAGTTGCTTTTCGGCGACCTCTATGCAACCGCGCTTCAAAACCTCAACAAGCAATGCTGCAAGATGGGTGTGACAATCTCCGCAGAGCAGATGGATCAAACGCTCAAACTCCTCAATCAGGTTGTGCAGGATGCGGCAAATAACGTCGGCTATCCGCAAAAGATAGTCAACGGTGGTTATACGGACGAGCAAGTCAAGGCGTTGCAAGAAAACTTTGCAAATCAATACGTGCCTCAAAACTCTGTCGAACAAGCCTTGAGAAAATCTCAAGCAAGCGTACAAGGCTATGATTTTGCAAACGGCGAGTGGAGAGAGAGTATGGGCTACACCGCGTTTAGAAGCCTCATCGACAACGAGCAGACAAAGTTGGACGGAAACATTGTAAATACGCCCGAAAACAAGCTCAAAGTCGCCCAAACGTACAGAGCGATGCTCGAGCATAGCAGCAACAGATCATTCTGGTCAAAACTGTTCAACGTGTTCAGATATTTTGGTGAGCAAAACGCAATCGAAGCGTACAAAAATCAGGCGATGACAAAGTTTGCAATCGGCGAGCGCGACTTCAACGAATTGTGTGCAAGTCGTCCGAATAACGACGTGCAAACGTTGAAAAACGGCATCGAAAAGAACTACCGCAACGCTGTTGAAAAACACGCCCGCGACAACGCCGTCAGTGAATTTTCAAGCGTACACATCGGCGGTATGAGCGAGCGCGAGAGCGAACAAGATATGGAAAATTCGTCTGTCTTGTCCTCTGAAGACAACGTAAACCGCATCAGAATCTCCGTCGAAGAGGCAGATCATAAGCGCAAAGCCGACGAAGAAAAAAAGAAAGAAGATGTCAAAGAGGTGCGCAGAGTCGCAGAAAACAATATACAAAATCAGCGCAAATGATCTCGTGTTGACGTCAACGGATTAGATGTAAAAAAATCTCCCTCGCTTCCCAAGCAACAAGATTTGCTACGGGGACGAGGGAGTTTTTTGTTGCTTTATATCTGCCACCGACGCGAATGAATGGCCGACTAATTTCCCGACTCTATTCATGAATATCAAGAACATTCAAAATTCTTTTGAACGTGTCTTGCCCGTCAAGGCAAGTATCTCTAAGCCAGCCCTTTTCTTGATTCCTGTTTGCAAGACCACGATAATAGAAAGACTTTTTGGAATCTTCTATAATAAAAGGAATTATATTAAACCTAAGACACTCTTTTAAGGCAATCAACCTGCCAACTCTTCCGTTTCCGTCTTGGAACGGGTGAATATATTCGAAGTCGGCATGAAGCTCGATAATATCGTCGATTGTTATATTGCTTTTTGAATTGAAATCCGTAACGAGTTTATCCATGGCTTTGTGAACTTCGCTCGGCTTGCAAGTTTCCCTTCCACCGACAGTATTTGCTCGCTTTTTGTAATCTCCGACGGCAAACCAATCAAGGGAAGAAGCTTTCGTACCTTGTTTCAATAGCAAATGAAGATGCTTGATAATA
>CAVANK010000014.1:0-36839 GCA_963590075.1 Eshraghiella crossota | reverse complement strand
CAATGACGCTGAGGTCCCACCTGTTCTCATACCGAACACAGAAGTTAAGCTCAGTCGTGCAGAAAGTACTTGGCTGGACACGGCCTGGGAGGATATGTAGATGCCGGTTTCCAAAACAAAAGACATACACGTTTGTGTATGTCTTTTGTTTTATATCCGAAAACTTTATATTATCACGGTTAGCGTATTGCCATGTCCAGCCCATGACTTGCCAAATTTCGCTATAACGCAGCACAAACCAAAACTTAAATTAATGACTAAAGTAGATTGTGCGTCCTAATATTGGTAAACAAACCTAATATAAAAGCGAAATTTAGCAAAGAGGAGCACTCGTCCAAAAGCGCAGCCATATGTTAAACTAAAGTATGACACAGACACTTCTGGTGTAGAGGTATTATGTGAATACGGTTGGGCGCAGATATTACAGTCATTGTGCGTCCTAAATAATTTGGTTGTATGCACCAGTGCAAAGATGCTTGAAGTTTTTTGTCGCATATGTTATTCTTTTTTTGACGTATATTGCGACTGATTATGGACAGTTTGATTGAAGAAAAGAGGATTTTGCGTCCGTTTATATCTGCCAATTTGATGAGAATAATCGCCATAATTCTGCTTATGATAGGGCAGATATCGGCGATGCTTTTGATATACAACAAAGTCACTTTTTCGGAAGAAATCTCAAACGAAAAGTTGCAACTTTATAAAAATCTCATCACCATATCTATGCCTTTGTTTTTGACGAGCATAATTACCAACATCGTGCGCGATACGAGCAAAATCAAAAAATACGTCATTTTTTATTGCATCATGGCGGTTGTATTCACCGTTGTTGAGATATTGTTTTTCTATCTTGTATTCGTTCCGTTTGTAGAAGAAACGGTCAAATACGTGCTCGAAGTGCAGGGTGAAACGAGTGCCGAGGCGCATCAAATAAGTCGTTTTATGCTGACTTACACAATGAGCAATTTTACCAACATGAACGTGTTTTTGGACCTATTCCTTGCGTCCCTGATTGCGTTTTTTATCTTATATACGCCAAAAAAGGCGAGCAAGAAACAACTGACGTTATTCCGTTTATGCGTGCTTTTGCCGACGCTTTACGTGCTTGCGAGTTTTATCGCGCGAGGTTTATTCAAGCTTGGATATTTTACAATGAACGTAGAACAGAGTGTGTTTTTGGTGCATCGCAACTATCTGAGTTTTATTTATTTCGGGGGCGTTGTCGTTTATCAAAAATATCGAAGCAGGCTTTTTGCAAAATATAACTCGTATATGTCGTTTGACGAGTACAAACGTTGCCGAGGCGGTTTGAGTTGCTACAACGCAATACTGATATTGTTTTTGATGACGTTGTGTCTTGTGGACTTTCTTTTTGGGCTTATACCCAATGCGGATTTGTTCGGAGTAGGCAAGTCGCGTGTGCTAATGCTCGGGTTGCCCGTGTTGTTCTTTTTCAATTCCGAGCGAAAAGCGCACACCGTCGCCACCAACGTCATTTCGCTCGTGCTCTACCTTGTGTTCGGCGTGGTGATATTTTCGGGATACGCAGTCATCTTGGACTATTGCATGCAATATGTGGAAGTCGTCGTTTCGTTTGTCAAACTTATTCTCGGCCTATAATATCCAACCGCCGGTTATGGCGCAAAAACCGGGCGTATGAAAACGCCTATTTTTTGTCGTTTTGATTGCTTTTGTGTCTTTGTTGGCGTATAATCCATATGCTGTATAAAAACGTCGGACGGATAGCAAAAATTATGTTCAAAAAGCATGCGAAAATCGAAAACGAAGCGGAGTTTTTCGGAACGGAAAAAGTTTGGAAAATTTTGCTTAAAATATCGCCACCCGTGATGTTGTCGCAACTGGTAATGTCAATGTACAACATCGTGGATAGCCTTTTCGTCGGGCAGTATTCCGGGCACGGATTGACTGCTCTTTCCGTCATATATCCGTTGCAACTGATTATAACCGCGCTTGCGGTGGGCACGGGCGTGGGCGTCAACACGTATATGTCGCGCCTATACGCACGCGGAGAATTCCAAAAAGCCAAAGACACTGCTGGCACGGGCACGGTGCTTGCGGTGCTTATGTGGGCGGTATTTGCAAGCATAAGTGCGCTTATTATGAAGCCGTACATACGCGCAATGGCAAACGCTCCCGAAGCAATCGAATACGCCTATCAATACGGTATGGTGGTGTGCGTAGGCTCGCTCGGCACGTTTTTGGAAGGAATTTGGTCCAAAGTGCATCAATCTCACGGCAATATGGTCGTGCCTATGATTGCGCAACTTTCGGGCGCGCTCACCAATATTTTGCTCGACTGGATATTTATCTTCGGTATGGGCAAACTTGCGCCTATGGGCGTTTTGGGTGCGGCAATCGCGACGGTGGTAGGTCAATTCGTATCCGCAATAATCGTCGGAATAAAGGGAAGTCGCAAAATTCCCAAACCCTCGATAGGGTGGGATTGCACGAAGCGTATTTACAAGCTTGCGTTGCCGTCCATCGTTATGCAAATGATGTACGTGGTGTATATCCTCGTGCTGAATGCGGTGCTCACCAAGTTCTGCGACGAGGCTGTGACGGTGCTCGGCTTGTATTACAAACTGCAAACGTTCTTCTTTATCCCGATGATGGGCTTGCAAACGTGCATAGTGCCCGTCATAAGCTACAACTACGCCCGGCGCAACTATGACCGCGCCAAACGCATTATGAACGACGCAATGCTCATCACGGCGGTGTTTATGATAGTGGGCATAATTTGCTTCGAGTTCTTCCCGAGGACGTTTATAGGTTTGTTCTCCAAGGACGAAAAGGTGCTCTCAATCGGTCAAACGGCGTTTAGGATTATCGGCGCAAGTTTTATTCCCGCCGTATTCTCGCTCATGTTGCCCGTGTTCTTCCAAGCAATAGGCAAGTCTGTGCCGAGCATAGTATTGTCGCTCATACGCCAAGTAGTGGGACTTATGCCCGTTTTCTATGCGTTCTCGTTTATAGGTCTCGACTATACGTGGATAGCGTTCCCCGTAGCCGAAACGCTTACGACGATAATAGGATTGATATTGTATATCCGCCAACTCAAATCGTGGAAGTATGAAAAACGCCTCGAAGACGGCGTCCCGGAATACATTGACGAAAGACTAGCAGAGAGAGAGCAAAGCGCCGACAGTGCCGAATTGTCCGAAAATATGTGATGAGGGTTGAGTGTATCGGCGCATAACGCACCAAACTACTTGACAATACGTATGTTTTTGGTCGTGAAATGCCGAAAATGATAGATTTTTCAACCCCAAAAAGATGCGAAAATATAAAAAATGTCCGATAAAATCACACATCTAGATTGTTAATTATATTTGTTGACATTTTAATGCTTTTTTAATATAATATAACCACAATAAAAATCTATCCATGGAGGATACTGAACTATGAACAAAAAAGTTATGGCTATCGTAGCAGTCATCGCACTCGTTGCAATCCTCGGCATCTGCCTCGTTGCTTGCAATGCACAAAGCTACCAAAAGAAACTTGAGAAAGAAGGCTACAAAGTCGAAACTTTCGATGCAGACAGCGATTATGTAAAAAACTTGAACAAAGTTATGGCAGAAGACGACAATTATTCCGGCGAAATCAAATGGGTTGTCAAAGCAGCTAAAGCTAACATTTCTCTTTCTTCCGGTCTTGATGCAGGTGTTGTATCAATTACAAAATTCTCGAAGATCGCAGACGCAAAACAATACGTTAAAGATTTGGGCGCAGAAGAAGATGATGCAAACATCGTCCGCAAGGGCAACATCGTGTTCGTTGGCGACAAAGCTTCTGTTGACATCGTTGCATAATTAAGCTACAATACTTAACAAAAAAGCACTCGTCAGAGTGCTTTTTTTATGCTCTTTTTCGAGTTATTCAAATCTTTCGACGTTGCGTATCCAGTTTAGGATTTCGTCGTATTTCATTTCACCAGAGGCAACGGCAAGTCCGACTCGTGCGACTTCGTCGTTATCGGCATCGGTATGAATTCCGTTAGCCTCCAAAAACGTCAGCATAACGTACATACCGATACGTTTGTTTCCGTCAACGAAAGCGTGATTTGATATAAGACTATATCCCAATCTTGCCGCTTTTTCTTCCTTGGTGGGGTACAACTCTTTTCCGTCAAACGTCGCGTATATGCTTTCGAGGGCGGAATTGAGCAAGTTCAAATCACGCACGCCGTCGCTTCCGCCGGTCTCTTGCGTGATAAGTTGATGCAATAGTAAAACTTTGTCGTCGTCAAATTTAATCATTCTGCCAATTTCTTAAAAGCGGGGCGGTATTTTTCAAGGATACGCTTTGCCGCAATATCGATTCTCTCGTCGTCCGTCAGTTCAAAGACGGGATTTGTTTCAAGATTTACGATCATATATTTTGGTTTGTTGTTCTTAAACACAACGGCCGTGCCTTGTTTGTCGGCAATTTTGACCACTCTTGAAAAGTTTTGGTTTGCTTCCGTCATAGATATTATTTGATTGGTATCCAACGTCATACATATCACCTCACCTATAATTATACACAAAAATAGGATAAAATCAACCTATTTTTTAATAAAAAAACTCGGACAATTATGCCCGAGGTTAAACACAAATCTTTTAAAGTATTATTGGTTGTATTTGCACGCCTTGCAACGCTTTTTGCACCGTGGGGAGGACGAGGGAAGTGTCCGCAATAAGCGAGTGAGGTTTTTTGTCGGGGGAGTCTTGTCCGAAGGGCACGAGGTATATATTTTTGGTGTTGAGAAGCGTGCCGATATTCTTGGCGTTTGCGCCGAGTGCGTCGTTTGAGGACACGGACAGCACCACGGGCTTATCGGTGCGCATAGTGGCTTTGACAGCCATAGTTACTGGCGTATCCGTTATGCCGTGCGCAATCTTTGCAAGCGTATTGCCCGTGCAAGGCGCAACGAGCGTGAGTTCTATGCCCGATTTGGTCAACGCTTCCGCTTCTACGATGCTTTTTACGGGATATTTGCCCGTTTTTCGAACGATTATATTTTCAAAGTCCGATTGCTTGAAAAAGCGCGTATCGAGCGTCGATACGTTGTAACTGAACACGGGCGTAAGGTCGTAGCCGTTGTCTATCAGTTCGTCCGCCACTTTGAGGACGTTGGCAAAAGTGCAAAACGAACCCGTTATACAAAGACAAATTTTCGTCATTTTTTCACCTCCGAAATGAAGTCGTACATCGCTTTTGCCGCGCTGTACGGACACGTTTTTGCGGGCAGAGCGGGGTATATATCGGCGTCTATGCCGAGATATTTTGCGTATTCGAGATTGATTGCGCACTGTGAGGCAAGGTCGATATACACGCAAGAAGATTGCATACTCATAAGTTCCTTATCGCGGACGATTGGTGACGGGACGGTGTTTATCACGATATCGTACGGCGCAAAATCAAAGTTTTTCATAGTCAAAATGCGCTTTGCAAAGGCGTGCGCCGGGCGCGCCGACGACGTCGTTGCGACGTCGAAATTTATATCGAGTTTGGCAAGAATTTTGGCAACCGCCGCGCCCGTACGCCCGAAGCCCATAACAAGCACATAGCAATCCGCAATCGATTTGTGCGAGTGTTCTATCATTATTTGCAATGCGCCTTCCGCCGTCAGACGCGAGTTTATCGCTTGAAAAACCTCGCTGTCGCCAAATTTATATAGATTGATATCGCGACTGTTTGCAAGTTCCACCGCCTCGTTGAGACACCTTCCGCAAAACACGTTTGCCCCGTCCTCAACCGCCGTGAGCGTTTTTGCCTCAATCAGCACGTTGGGCGCAAAAACGTGTGTGGGACGCTCGAAAGACGCCCCTTTCAGCATAGACGCAAGATAGAACATACGCTCGTCGGTTTGATGCACAATTACGTTTTTCTTTTCCATACGGTATGTTATGCAAACTTTCAAAAATGAGTTAATTCACCAAAGAAATATCGGCACACATAGTATGCAAAGAGGTGAAAGATGGAAAGATACTTTTTGGGTAACAACAGCGGTTACGGATTTTGGAACGACTACGACGCGGAATTGAAGGGCAAAGACAGAGTCGCGCTTCTCAAAGGCGGACCTGGGACGGGCAAGTCCACGCTTATGAAAAAGATTGCGGAATACGCCAAAAAAGCGGGACACGATATAGAACTTTGGTATTGTTCGGGAGACCCGAACAGCCTTGACGGAGTGTATATAAAAGATACGAACAGAGCGGTTGTAGACGCCACCGCGCCACACGCAAGCGGAGTGGATATACCCGTCGTGAAAGATAGAATTTTCGACCTTGCGCAAAGCCTCAAACCGTACAAATTGAAAGACGTGCGCGAAGACGTTGAAAAACTTATGAATTGCAAAAAACAATGTTTTATGCGTGCATATCAACACTTAAAGTCCGCTTTATGTCATTTTAGCAACAAAATGCAACTTGAAAAACAAACCGTTGACGAGGGCGGAGTACGTGCCTACGCGTACAAAATCGCAGACGTTTTGCGCCATGAAAAGAGCGATATAAAAGGTGATAGAAAACTGTTTTCGCACGCTATATGTCCGAGCGGTGAAAGTGCTTATTTCGACCACTTGCGCAACGCTCGAATTTATCTCGTAGACGGGTGCGAATACGCAACAAGCGTCTTTTTCGACGAGTTGTCAAAACTCTTGAAAGGTTGCACTCTGCTTCAAAATCCGCTCGATCCCACGAGGTACGAAGGCGTGCTTCGAGGCGGTGTGGCGGTAGTGTCGGACGTAGGGCATTTCAAGGGGGACGTGAGCGAGAGAGTCAATCTCGGCACGTTTCAAAAAGGCGGATTTGAAGAGGATATAAAGGACGAGGAAAACGCCGGATTATTGCAGGTGGCGTTTGCGGTGGACAAGCTCAATCTTGCCAAAAAGGCGCATGAGCAAATTGAGGAAAAATTTATAAAAGCAATGGATTTTTCAATCAACGAAAAGTTGACCGCGCAAGTTGCCGAATTTTTGCTCGAATAAGCGTAAAAATTCGCGCTTATAGCGTGTATGTCTTGACATTGCGCGCCGTATTTGGTATAAAAAACGTATGGATAAAAACGCGACTTCCAAAAAGAATATCAACAAAAACGACGTGCCTTTTTCCAAAGCGTACTGTCGTTTCTTTTTGGGTTTGTGCGGATTTATAAGACCGTTCTTGCACGGCAAATGCACGCAGTCCAAAGAGTTTAAGGCGCAAAAGAAAAACGGCGCGATGCTTGTCATCTGCAACCATTTGTCGGCGTACGATTTTATCCACTTCTCGTCGGCAATGCAGGGTGCGCCGCTCAATTTCGTAGTGGCGGAGAATATGATGTATTCTATGCCGATTTTCGCAAAACTTTTGGGCAGTTATCACGCGATAACCAAAAAGCAATATTTTGCGGACTATCAGTGCATCAAGAGCATAAAGAAGTATCTCGATGCGGGCATAAGCGTGCTTATTTGTCCCGAGGGCAAGGTGTCGGCGGACGGTGTAACGGGCGCGATTTTGCCGTCTATCGCAAGACTCGTGCAGTGGCTCGGATATCCAGTCGGAGTCATCAAAATGCGCGGAGCGTCGCTTGCAAGACCGAAGTGGGCGTACAATTTGCGTATGATACGCAGAGGCAAAGTCCTCACCGAGTGCAATATGCTTTTCACCAAAGACGACGTCAAAACGCTGTCCAAAGAGGAGATTTTGCAAAAAATCACGGACGCGCTTGCGCACAACGAGCATAAGTGGCAAGTGGACAACGGCGTCAAGTTCAAGGGTAGACATTACGCCGAGGGACTTGAAAGGCTTTTGTATTATTGTCCCAAGTGCCATAGCGAATTTGCGATGACGTCAAAGGACAGTCACCTCACTTGCCAAAAGTGCGGAAACGACGTCGTTTACACCTTTGACGGACGGCTTGAACCCGTCGGTGACAGCGTAAGTTTGAAGCGGATAGATTTATGGTACGCCGTGCAAAAAGGTTTGGTTGCCCAAGAGGTGAAAAACGACGATTTTTGCATATCCGACAAGGTCAATTTGTTTGTCGAAAACGAGAAAAACAACGGTTACAGATTCGTTGCAAGCGGTACAATGACGCTTGACAAGCAAAACTTGCGTTTCCACACCGACTGGCAGACAAGACCGAAGGGAGTCAAGTCCAAATACGGCGTAAACAGCATGACTTACGCAGTCGACGATAAGCAAGGCACGGAGCCCGTCGAGGACGAGTTCAAGGATATAGTTTTCCCGATAAACCGCACGGACACGGTGGCAAATTTGCCGGGTACGGCACTTGATATGTACGACGTCAAGCACGTTTACAGATTTATGTTTGCCGAGCGCAAATCGTCCACAAAATACGTTCTTGCGATAGAAGAAATGTACAAACAACAAAAATAATCAAGAAATTTTTCAAGCAAAAACCCGCATTCTATGCGGGTTTTTTACGCGCTTTTGCGCCCCTTTCGCATTTGGTGTTGACAATTTTATGAGGATATTGTAGTATTATATTTGTATTCTTATATTTACGATGCGCGTTTACGCGCGTACGTATAAGGCGGAAAGTGTATGAGAAAGAAAGTAACGTTATTCCTGATTTTGGCTTTGTGCGTCTTATTGACGCTTTCGCTCGTCGCGTGCAATTACAGGCAAATAGCCAAATTGCCCGATGAAATCGGCGCAGGCGATGTCAACGGCGACAAGAGCGACGGCAATATCAGCGCATACCTCAAATTCAGTATGCCCAAAGCCGTTTCGTCCATTTTCAGCAGTATTTATTCGGACGAATTCGATATGAGCGACGTCGAGTACAGCATAGTTTACACCGACGGCTCGTCCACAACCGTCGCCAACGGTGGCAACTTGTCCGACGCTATGGTGACAAAAGTTGTTGACAATTCCAACAATCAAGACGTTTTGAAAGACCTCGGTTCGCCCATCGTGTGGCGCAAAGGTCATTATATGGTTTTCGTGTCAGTCGCTCTCTCCGGCGGCGGTACGGCGGAAGGCTCTTTTGCTCTCCACTTGAAAGACCGCTACAAAGAGCCGGAACAAGTCACACTCTCATTCGACCTCAACAACGACAAAGCGACGGCGTACTTCGGCTCTTTCAAGGACGGAAAGGGCACGGTCAAAGTCGACAAAGACATCACGTTTGCAAGTTGGGACGATTTCACCGACGCGTTTAGAATGGTATGCGACGGCATGGCATTGTCCTCCGTCACGTACGGCAACAATACTCTTTCTGCAACGAAAGGCTTTGACGGCGGTTTCAAAATCACGTCCGATATGTCCTTCAAGGCAAACTGGACAAACAATGTAATTACGGCAAAACTTCTTCTCAACGAACCCGTAGACGCAACCGTGCAATACGGCAAGAGCAATCCCGTCCTCGAATCCGCCGAGGGCGCACAACTCGCAACTCAAAGCGTAGTGCGCGGTACGGGCAAAATTCAAGCGCCCGTGGTTGACAAATTCAACGTATTCAACGGCTATTATTTTGCGGGTTGGTATCAAGACAACGACGGCAACGGCAACTATAGCACCGGCGACACGCTTTGGTCTTTCTCACAAAGCGTAGGTAGCGCGGACGTCACTCTCGTTGCTCGTTGGACGGAGCGTTCTTACTCTTTCACACTCTACACCATGGGCGGTGTATATCCGCAAGGCGTCACAAGTTCTTTGAATATCCAATCTGACGAAGACGTTCCCGCGGATTACACTCTCGTCAACGCAACGTCGAGATTCGGCCTTGAAAATCACGCACTCAACAGAATTATCGTCGGAGGCTTAGCGTACGGCGTCGATTATTCCAAATATATCGTCAAAGTGGTGGCTTTCGAGTCTGCTACGGACGAGCAAACCAAAGCAAATACGAGATATTTCACTTTTGCGGACTTGACCGCAAAGCTCGTCAAGGGCAGTGAAGACTATGTCGCCTACAGCGGTATTTACAGAGATTATCAATGCACCGAGCCCGCAAAGGTCGATAAGGTCGAGTCCGACGAAACGGGCAAAATCGACGACATCGGCTATATCAAGTGGACTTTTAAGGAAATCGAGGGGGAAAGCGACAGAGCGCGCCTCGAAAGAATGAGCGGTTATTACACCGACGTCGTTTTCAAGGATTGTCTCACCGTCAAGGCTGACGGAAGCATCCGTATCGACAAGATTGCGGACGATTCGGTAAGCGAACTTATTATCCCCGCAACTCTCATCGTCAACGGCAAGGAATGCCCCGTCACCGAGATTTCCGCAAAGTCTTGTATGAACCTCAAAGCTTTGCTCAAAATCGATATGTCAAAGGCAAGCAACCTCACCGCGATAGGGGAGCAAGCGTTTGCGCATTGCCCCGCGCTTTCAGAGGTTGAATTCCCGCAAAATTCCGCTATTACGGAACTCGGCAAAAACGTATTTTATAGATCTCGTTTTGAAAACGAGTACAAAGAAAAGCACGACACCGATTACTTCATCGTCAACGACGTTCTTTACAAATACGTCGGCACCGGCGTGGACGCAAACGGTGAAGCGGTCACTTCAATCGACCTTACGTCCTTGACGCAAGTCAAGACCATCGCGGACGGTGCTTTTGCAAATCATACCGAAATCAAGAGCGTTACGCTCGGTGACGGCGTGAAGAGAATAAACAACGGCGCGTTTGCGGGTTGCACGGATCTCGATACGTTTATCGTGTCCGAAAATTCGCAACTTGCATACATCGGCGAAACTGCGTTTGACGGTTGTTCAAAACTTTTGTCTTCGTCAAGCAACGTTTACGCCAACGACGGTCGCACGGACTACAAGGCAATCATAATCGGCAGAGTGTACTATCGTTTCCTCGATACGACGGCAACGAGCGCGATTATCCCCACCAACAACACGGGCAGTATCTACGTCAATCACATTGCCGCAAACGCATTCAAAGATTGCAAGAATATCGCGACTATCACCATCGAGTATCCGCAAGAGATTTTGTCCATCGGCAAGGACGCGTTCAGTATGACCGAGTGGATAAAGACGGAAGACAACTTCACCAAGGACGGTTTCTCCGTGGTCAACGGTATGCTAACCATTTACTATTCGGGCAGTGTGGGCGTTGAGTCCGACGTCGTGTTGCCCTCAAACGTAAGGGTAATCAACGAGCGCGCTTTTGCAACGTTTGCCAACCAAATCGCAACCGTGCAAATCGGTGACGGCGTTGAAAGAATAGAGAATTACGCCTTTGCGGGCGCAAGCTCTTTGGTAAGTTTGATATTGCACAAAGTGAGCGTCGATACCGCTCAAAACAAGCTCGTCGGCGCACCCGAAATCGAGGGATACGCTTTTTCGGACGACAACGGCAGATTGCTCGACACGGTAAGATTCTTCTTCCGTAAAGAAGTCATCAACTTCCTCGAAGCGCACAAAGACAGCGACGACGTTACGGACAGCGCGACTATCGGTTGGATAAGACTTTACAAGCAATATCGTTCGAGATTTATCACCGAAGATATTAAAGCCGTGTGGATTGCGGACAACGCAATGTCTCACGTCGTGTTACGTACGGACAGCAACCAAAGCGCAGTTGACGCAATCAAGGCGGCTTACGGCACGGCTATTGCAAACGCACTTGTGGTAACGAGTAATACAGAAGTCGTGAGATACGAGGATTTGGATTTCACCGCCAACGCCGTGTCCGCAACGCTCATCACAAAAGACAATTATCCCGACCTCTGCGAAGAGGGCGTAAACAAGTATATCTTGACATTCAAGTACGACGGCAGTGAAAAAGGTTGTCACAACACTCCCGCCGACGGCAACGCATTTATCGTGACGATAGTCGATGCAATCGACTCAACCGAAACGAGCAGTTTCTACGAGACCAAGATTGACAAATATACTCAAAACGGCACAGTTATCAATGCCAACGGCAAGACAAGCAGTGACGCATTCTGGCTTGAGGGCTTCGAGGGCGACATCGAGGGTGAGCCTGTTCCCACGTTCTATACGTCAACGGAGGCGGATAGCGTAAAAGTTACGTTCGCATACAAAGATATTGCGGGCAATATTCACCGTATCGCCGTCAAGAGCATAGAAGGCTTCAACACCATTGACGAAAAACCGGATGAGGCACAATTCACGGTTGACTTCCACGGCATCGGCACGTATGTATTCAGCGTGGACTACAACGTCAAGAAATCAAAATATATCGCAATCGAGCAAATAGGCGCGATGGCAATCCCCATCAACGGTGATCCCGTCAATTATTTCAAATACTTCAACGTCAATATGGTTGGTCAAGACGGTTCAAATACACAAAAATCGCTCAATACGACTCAAGACTTTGAAGTGGTCGAGGTAGACGGTGTCAAGACGTCCAAAATCGACACGGCAACGCTCGGTTTGCACACTCTCAAAATCACGTACAGCCGTACGGACGCCGCAAACGACCTTACTCAAATCATAACCTATTCCGTAGTGCTCGAAGCGGACGCGTCGCTCTTCCAATATGAAACCGACGATATCTCTATGACTGCAAGAATAGTCGGTTGCATTGCCTCTGCAAAGAGTATGGAAACTATAGTATTGCCTGCAACATACACTAAAAACGGCGTGGTTTATACCGTTACGGACATCGGAAATATCCAATCCACACACGGCGTGTTTGAGGGTTACACCAAGCTTAAAGCCATCTATTTAGGCAGGAATATCGTCAACATCGGCACAAACTCGTTTAGAGGTTGCACCGCGCTTGAACACGTTTATACCGCTCAAAGAGTGGACGACGATACGGCAACGCTCGACAAAGACAACTTTGACGTGATAAGCACCGTCGAGACGGACAACGATACAATCAAGTACGTCAGCGTCGGCAACTTGCAAGGCGTCGAATACAGCGGAGTGCTTGTCATCGGCGCACAATACGTGACCGAGGCAACGGAAGGTGCAAAACGTATCGTTTACAAGGTCGTCGGCATTAGCAAAGGCGTCACCGTAAAAGCGGGTACGGAAGTATTCTTGCCCGACACGGTGTATAAATACAACGCAATCCAATACGCTTCAACCGTCGAGGGGGAAGAGGGCGCAGAGGTCGTTCCGTACGTTTACACGTCGGCAAACGGCATCAAGTTCAAGACCGTAGGCTACGTCAGCGAATCCGTCGAATATATCGGCAACGGCGCGTTCTTGGGTTGCTCTTCGCTCAAATCCATCGATTTGTCAAGAGCCACCAAACTCAATTATATCGGCGCAAATGCCTTTGAGGGAACAGGGCTTGAAAGCATCGATTTGAGCAAAAACACATTGCTTCAATCAATCGACGCAAAAGTATTTTTCGGATGCACGAAACTTACGACGGTCGTTGTTTCTTCCTCGTTGAAGAATATCGGCAATCGTGCGTTCGGCGGTTGTACGGAACTTATGAACTTCACGTTTAGTGATGCCAACGGCTTGGAAAATGTCGAAGAAGCAGCGTTCGAGGGTTGCACGAAAGACGGTTTCGTAGCACCGACCAAAGCGTAATAAAACGCAATTTAACGTAAAAAATCGTTAAAAACAAACGATTTTTCATCAAAAAGCACCGCTTTCGGGCGGTGCTTTTTATATCGCTTGACATCGTCAAATTCGTTGATAATCGAATTGTCGATAATACCTAATACTTAATTCTAATACCAAATGCTAAATATCTAATTACTAATACCTAATATTTGATATTCGATATATCGGTCGCTTATACGCCTAATCTACAAGGGAAAGCGTTCGAGGATATCTCGCAGTTTTTTTGCGTTTGCGTCTGTCATTTCGGTGAGGGGAAGGCGCAATTTTCCGCCACAAAATCCTCGCAATTGCATAGCCTTCTTTACGGGGATCGGGTTGACCTCGCAAAAGAGTGCGGATATTAAGGGGAGTGCGTCGAGTTGCATTTTGGACGCTTCTTTGATGTCTCCGTCCAGTGCAAGGTGTGCCGTCTTTGCAAAATATGCGGGGAATACGTTGCTTGCAACGCTTATGACACCGCTTCCGCCCATTGCCGTGATAGGGACGGCAAGTGCGTCGTCACCGCTGTAAACGTGCGCTTTTCCCCTCACGAGGCGCAGACATTGCTCTATTTGCTCCATATTTCCGCTTGCCTCTTTTACGGCAACTATATTGTCGTATTCGCTTACAAGTTTTTCAAACGTTTGAGGAAGCATATTCACGCCCGTGCGCGATGGTACGTTGTAGCAAACAATAGGAAGGCTCGTCGATTTTGCAATCGCACCGTAGTGCGCCACAAGCCCCTCTTGCGTGCATTTGTTGTAATAAGGCGTTACGACGAGCAGTCCGTCCGCACCGAGCCTCTCGGCGTTTTGACACGCTTTTATCGCGCTTGCGGTGCAGTTTGAACCCGCGCCGACGATTACGGGAATTTTGCCTTTCAAACGCTTGACGGCAAGCGTTATAACGAGGTTCTTTTCTTCTTGCGACATAGTGGCGGGCTCACCCGTCGTGCCGAGTACGACGACGGCGTCGACGCCCTCGTCGTATTGATAGTCGAGTATCTTTTGAAACGCTTTTACGTCAACTTTGCCGTTTTTGAAAGGTGTGATAAGTGCCGTTGCAACACCTTTGAAAATCATTTCCGCCTCCTATTTTTCCGTCGCGTTTTTTATCAACAATTCGACGATTTGCACCGCGTTGGTAGCCGCGCCTTTGCGGATATTGTCGGCAACCACCCATAGGTTTGCACCGCTATTTACGCTATCGTCTTTTCTTATTCTACCGACGAAAACTTCGTCGTGATTTTCGGCAACAAGCGGGGTGGGATATACGGCGTTTTTCGGGGCGTCCATCACCACTATTCCGTCCGCTTTTTCAAGCACTTTTACGATATCGTCTTTGGTGCAGTTTTGCACGAACTCGACGTTTATCGACTCACAATGACCGTAGAACACCGGAACTCGTACCGTTGTCGCTGTTACGCGCATATTTTTATCGTGCAAAATTTTGCGTGTTTCAACCACCATTTTCCACTCCTCTTTGGTGTATCCGTCGTCCATAAAAACGTCTATGTGCGGTAGCGTATTATACGCAATGGGGTGCGGAAATTTCTTGGGTGCGACGCCGTTTATTCCGTCTTTGAGATCGTTGTAACCTTGCACGCCCGCACCCGATACCGCTTGATACGTCGAGTACACCACGCGCTTTATTCCGAAAGCGTCGTACAGCGGTTTCAGTGCGACGACGGCTTGTATCGTGGAGCAGTTTGGATTGGCGATTATGCCTTTGCTATACTTGACGTCTTCGGGATTGACCTCGGGCACGACGAGCGGGACGTCGTCGTACATACGCCACTTGGACGAGTTGTCCACCACCGTCGCGCCTGTTTCGACGAATACGGGCGCAAACTTCTCGGACACCGACGCACCCGCAGAGAAGAGCGCAAAGTCCACTTTGCCTTTGAGATTTCTCACGTTGTCTTCCGTGAGTTCGATTACGGTGTGCTTCTTGCCCATAAACTCTATTTTTTTGCCCGCGCTTTTTGCGGAAGCAAAGAGATAGTAATTTTCGACGGGAAGTTGTCTTTCTTCCAGCACCTCCAAAAATTTGTTACCAACCATACCGGTTGCGCCCACTACGGCAACGTTAAATCTTTTCATATAGCCTCCAAAGTCCTTATGTACGCAATTTAACGTTGACCTCCTTGTCAAATTAAATCTATTTATAGGCTTTTATACATAATATGACGGTTGCAAAAAATGCGTGCGACCGCAAAAAATTCAAAAAATTCGTCGAAATTCGGGACAATCGCGCGATGAAAATTGTTAATTTATATAGACGCAACGACGCCGTTTTTGCAGTGTTTGGTAAAAACGACATAGTTGGGGATTTGAGGAAAAGTTGCCGTTACCCTCGGACGACAAATAATTGTTGCTTTTCATTTGATATTTTAGATATAATAATGTATAATCATTATATCTATGCGTTAAGGGAGTTGACAATGGCAAACAACACCACAAATTCGGCGTATGCGCGTCCCGAGAAACCGACAAAACTTTGGCTCGGTAAATTGTTTACGGACGCTTCGGTCAAGACCGAACCCGAAGAACCTCAAAAAATCGTAGTTGCAGGGCTTGCAGAGGCTCGCCCGACGAAAGAATATCCCGACACCTTTTTCGGAAGAGCGGCGGCGGTTATGCGCGGGGAATTCTCCTTGCTTTTCAGATCAACGCTGTACTTCTTGATTTTCGCAATCCCGTTTGTTGTGATTTTCGCTTGGTTTGCAGGCTATTTTGAAAACAACATCGTCAACGTCGGCGGAAACAACAACTTTATGGGCGCCATTGGCATCGGTTTCCCCGGTGGCGGTGACGTGCTTGCAACAAGTGTCGCAAGTCTTTATCGCAACGTAAGAATGCCCGTCGTCGCAATGTATGCGGCGTGCTTGCTCTTCGGCTCGCTCGGGCTTTCGGGCTTGTTCTATTGCGCAAAACGCAGTTATTATCAAAATTATTATAAAAACTTTTCAAGACAATTCTGGTACGGCTTTGCCAAGTATTGGTGGAAGTTCTTCATTGCGGGATTGTTTATGACGGTCGTAGGGCTCGGTATGGTCGAGGCGTTGTTCTATCTTTTGGAACAACAAACGCTCGGCACTGCGGGCGCGGGCGCATATTGCGCGGTCGTGTTCAGCTGGGTGTTCGGTCTTCCGCTTCTTGCAATTCCGATGATTATGATGGGGCTCTTCACGTCCTACGATTTGACCTTCGGTCAATGCTTCAAAAACGCACTCGTAATCATCGCAAACAACGTCGTATTTACCATTATCGTCGGCGCACTTTCCGCCGTTCCTCTTGCGCTCTTGTCCGTCAATAAGACGCTCGGCGTAGTTATAAGCGTTGCAATGGCACTTATCGGAAGCACGTTTATGGCTCTTTGCTGGATCGCGCTTGCGGACAGAGGTATGGTCAAGTGCCACAACAAAAAGGTGGATCAAGACAAGACGCAAAAGTACGAACAACGCAAAGCCGCAAAGCAAAATTCGTCCGCAAACGGTGCTCAAAAGGCTCAAAACGCAGGTCAAAAGAAGAAAAATCAACCCGCGAAACCCTATCAAAATCCAAAGAAGAAAAAGAAAAAATAATGGCGCAAATCATAGGTTTTAATCTCTCAAAAGAGGATTATTTCAACCTTGCCGACGACGCTTTTTCAAAAGGCGACAGCGAGAAGAGCATCGTCAATCTCAACAAGGCATTGAACGTTGACGACCGCTTCTTTGAAGCGTCGCTTGCGCTTGCCACCGTTTATTCCTCGCTCGGCGTTTGGGATATATCCAATGCGACTCTCTTTAAGACTTTGTCCAAGCATCCGGACAAGGATACGAGAGATCGCATTTTTTATCAGTTGGCTATGAATTTTATGGACGTCAACCAACCCGAAGTTGCCGAATATTACCTTCAAGACATAGCCGAAGCGTACGATATTCAGATGCCCGAAGGCGACGGAAGCGCTACGAACGGTAGCGAGGGCGGTTTCCACGTAGTCTATCCCAAGGGGGAGGACTATTACGAGATGCTTATCGAGCGCGCTTACGAACTCGTGCGTGCAAGAAAGTTTGATGAGGCAATCGCGCTTATGGACGAAGTGGATGCACGTTCCAAGTCCAAAAACGCGGCAAACCACATCGTTTTGGTGTGCCTTATGATGAAAAACGACCTCGACAGCGTCATTGCCAACGCACAAAAGATGCTTGCCGAAAACGGTGACAGCCTTGCCGTAAAATGCACGCTCGCAACCGCGTATCTTATGGAAGAAAAGGTGCAAGAGGCGTACGAAGTGCTTGACGAGATATTGCAAAAAGACTACAAGAGTATGGAAGATATTCTTATGATTTTGCCCTTGCTCGTCAATATGGATATGCACGCGGAAGTGGTCAAATACACGAGGCGCGTGCTTGAAAGTCTCGATTTGCAACCCAACACGATGATTTGGCTCTCGCAAGGTCTTTACAACCTCGGACAAAGGGACGAAGCGCGCAAAGTTATGGTGAAAGTGCGCAATATTTTCGGTGAGTATTCACCCGCCGACTATTTTCTCGAACTTTATAAGACCGAACCCGAAAAAGTGCAGTATTCTATGAATTTGCCCTACGTAGAAAGGGTGAGAAGATACAAAGTTTTAGATGCCGTACTCAAACTTTCTACCGACGATCTTGCCACCGTTCTCGACCTAAAAGACGACGACGCAATGCAAATCAAAAAACTTATAGAGTGGGCGTTTAGAGATGACAACGAGAACCTCAAATTCCTCATTCTCGACAAGCTTGCGCTCATAGATTGCGAGTGGGTTGACGAGTTTATAAGGCAGCAACTCATAAGCGTGGATTTGTCATTCGAACTTATGTCGAGATTGCTTTTCTGCCTTGTGCACGAGAAACCAAACAAGTTTTGTTTCAATTTCGATGTTGTGGCGCAAGATAGATTCAAGAGTATAAGAATGGTGCTTCCGGGGGCATATTACAATTATAAGATGCCAAATGTGTTGTGCAACGCCGTGAGTTATTGTATATCCGACATCGTTTTTACGGATGAAGAACCCAATATTTATCTTGCGAAACTCACCGAAATTATCAATAAAATCGTGCGTGTGGAGGACGGAAAGGCAAAATATACCAACCCGAGATACGCCAAAATATCAACGATGAAGAGTATGCGCACGCTCGTGGGAGTGTTGCTTGCCAAGGTGTACGAAGAAGACGATCCGCTCAATATGCGATTGATCACGATAAATAGATATGACCTCAACACGGCAACGTTTGACAAGTACTACAAAATCGTATTCGGAGAAGAAGATGGACGACAATAAAACCAAAAAAGAAATGTTGCAAATGCTCGACGTTATGCTCGACGAGGATAAGCCCTATCCGCAAAGATTGGAAGCGTACGAGTATCTTATGGAAGACTGCGAGCCGATTTTGGACGATATGATAAGCAAAATCTACACCCTCGAAGGCGAGACGGGCAAAATGCTTATGGAAGTGCTTGCCGAATACAAGGGCAACAAAGCAATCTTTATGGGGCTCGTGAGCTATCTTTATAAGGGTGAAGATGTTGCGCTTTTTGCAAGACTTATCGGTGCGTACGGTGACGAGCAAGGCGTTGAAGTGCTCAAAACGTTCTGCGAAAATTACGAACCAAACTATAACGAATATATGGAACTGCGCAATGCAGTTGAGGAACTGGGCGGAGATTTCGATTTGAAGCAAGACTTTTCCGACGATCCGCTTTATCGCTATCTCAAAGGACTTGACGAGGTGGACGAGGATAGTCGCAAATCACCGTTTGAGGACTATTTCAACGGCACGCAAGAGCATCACCACCACGATTGCGATGACGAAGATTTCGATTGTGACAGTGACGACGACTGCGACTGTGATGATGATTGCCATTGTCACGACCACGACTGCGATTGTGATGATGACTGCCGTCATCATCACGAGTGACGCGTTCCGCGTCAATGCGGTTTAATTGCAAATTATTAGCACGCTTTTGGGCGTGCTTTTCTTTTATTGTTTTGATTATAAAGATAATGAGTTTGACGATAGTCAACGCCGTGAGGATTACGCCACACACACTGTTGAAAGGATAGAGGTTGTCAACGATGTTGTCAAAGCCGAAGAAGCTCAAAGGATAGGCAAGAACAAGGCACAAAAACACGATTGCGTATCTATGTTTGTCGTCGGAAAACCGGACAAGTTTTTTTGTGCGAGACATCGCTTTTTGCACTCTGTCACTGACTATTTTTAGTGACGATACGAGGGTGGTAAAGATTGCCGCAGCAATCAAAACTCCGCATACGGGTTTTAGATGTAATTGTTCGGAAATTGCCAAAACCGGCATTAAACTATTGTTTGTGTCGGATAAAACTACTGTTTGAAGCATATATAACATTCCAAACATAAACCCGCATATCATAAGACAAGAGAGCAAAATCTCTTTGTAAGACAAGTTTTCGCCTTCTTCGGATATGATAACTCCGCCCAAAAGGACGTCAAGTCCGCTATACAAAATCGGCTTGGAAATCGCAAAGGGAAGAGAGTACGAGGGCGTCGGAAGTTTCGCAAAAATAAGAGAGATAGACAACACTATCATCGGCACGAGCACGGCGTTGAGTAGGCGTATTTTTTCTATGCCGAGTACGACGATTATTCCGCCGAGAATTGTCATTGCAAGTCCGAAAGCAAGCGGTATGCCGGTGAGCGAAGACATAATATAATCGCCTCCCGCAAGCATAGAACACAGCGAAATGCTTGCCGCCGTAAATATGCCAATGTTTACGATTTTGCCTTTCGGCATAAGGTGATTTTTGCCCGCAACGAGGAAGAGCGCGCAAAGCAAAGACATAAAAACCGAGGAAATCGCAACGTTGAGTGGGGACGAATCGCCGAAAAAGAGTGCTATCTCTCTACCCGACGAAAAGCCGGCACCGATTGCCGTGCCTATATATAATGCTGCCGTTTTGAATGATTTTTTCACACGAAAACCTTATGAAAACGACGGAAAAATTATGATAAAATTTAACGAAACGATACAAAATATTACTTCAAATTGACACGAAAAACACTAAAAAAATACGCAAAAAATTGCTCAAAATTGCATAAAAATTATGTCAAAAACAAACAAAAAATGCTCGAAAGCGAGCATTTTTGAAAGTGAAATTTCGTTGATAAAATAAACTGATTTTTGATTTCAACGCTTGGAAATGTTATTCGTCCTTGCGATTGTTTAAGGGACGACGTCCCTTATTCCTTTATTTTGGCGACGCCGGTTTTTATTGCCGCTTCTTTTACGGCTTTGGCGATGGCGGGGACGACGCGCTTGTCGAAAGGTTCGGGAATTATATGCGTTTCGTCGGGATTGTCGATGAGATTTGCAAGTGCTTCGTAAGCTGCGATTTGCATTTCAACGTTGACGTCGGTGGCGCGTGCGTCGAGTGCTCCGCGGAAAATGCCGGGGAAGGCGAGCACGTTGTTGATTTGGTTTCGGAAGTCGCTTCTGCCTGTCGCAACTATTCTTGCGCCCGCTTGGAGTGCGTCCTCGGGCATAATCTCGGGTGAGGGATTTGCCATCGCAAAAACGATTGCGTCCGATGACATAGAGCGCACCATATCTTGGGATATAGCGTCTTTTGCGCTTACGCCGATAACTGCGTCCGCCCCTTTAAGGGCGGTGGCAAGAGTGCCTTTGACGGTTCTCGGATTGGTGCGTTTTGCAAGGTCGCGTTGTGCGTCGTTGAACGCGTCGCTGTCTTGAATGATGCCCGCCTTGTCGCATACGATAAGATCTTTTGCGCCGAGCAAAAGCAAAAACTCGGCAATGGCAATGCCCGCGCTTCCCGCGCCGTTGATTACCAAACGAGCGGTTGATATATCTTTTTTGACAACTTTAAGTGCGTTTTTGAGTGCGGCCGCCAAAACTATTGCCGTGCCGTGTTGGTCGTCGTGGAAGACGGGGATATCGCAAATCTCTTTGAGTCGTCTTTCCACTTCAAAGCAACGAGGGGCGGAGATGTCTTCGAGATTTATTCCGCCGAAGCTTGAAGATATATTGTAAATGGTGGATACGATTTCGTCCATGTTTTGAGTTTTGAGGCAGATAGGAATTGCGTCTACGTCGGCAAATTCTTTGAACAAAACGCACTTGCCTTCCATAACGGGCATACCCGCTTCCGCGCCTATGTTGCCCAGTCCCAAAATGGCAGAACCGTCCGTTATCACGGCAACGGTGTTCCATCTGCGAGTGAGCGAATAACTCAAATCTTTATTTTCCTTGATTGCGAGGCAAGGGGCGGCAACTCCCGGTGTGTAGGCAAGAGCCAAGTCTTGCTTGGTTTGCACTTTGGCGCGGGATACAACTTCGAGTTTGCCTTGCCACTCGAAATGCTTCTTCAAAGATTCTTCGGAATAATTCATAGTTGTCTCCAATGGCGTGGAATAGTGTCGACTGCATTGCGTGTCGTTATTTTTGCTACTTTGGGAATATAAACAATTTATCGCATACGGCAGTCGGTGGTGTATTGATAGGGGTTAGCCTTTTATGGCAATAGTTTACACCATAGCGCAAATCTACGCAAGGCAATATGTCATAATGTCTTGAATTTGAAAGGATTTTTGGATATAATCGGGGTATGAAAACTATTCTTTACTCACAAATAGTGCAAGAGGTGCAAAAACTCACAAGCGCGTGCAGTCGTATTGACGGGGCGTGCCTTTGTATGCTCAAAAACTCCGCAAAAAGCGAAAGCAACCCAAACGCGAAATTTGCGCTTGATATGCTCGTCAAAAATGCGGAAGTTGCCGAGCAAAACGGATTGCCCGTGTGCCAAGATACGGGTATGGCGGTGTTTTTCGTAAAACTCGGACAAGACGTGCATATAGAGGGCGGACTACTCACCGATGCAATCAATGAGGGCGTAAGACGTGGTTACGCGCAAAACGGATATCGTGCAAGCGTGCTCGATCCCATAAACAGGGTTAACACAAAAGACAATACGCCCGCAATCGTGCATATCGAACTTGTCGGCGGTGAGAATATGGAAATCACCTTTTTGCCAAAAGGCTTCGGAAGCGAGAATATGTCGAGGCTTTTTATGCTCAAACCGTCGCAAGGCGTTGAGGGCGTGAAAGAGTGCATCGTGCGAGCGGTGAAAGAAGCGGGCGCAAATCCGTGCCCTCCGATTATCGTCGGCGTTGGAATAGGCGGAACTGCGGAAAAGGCAATGGAAGTGGCGAAAGAGCAACTATTGCGTGAAGTTGGCAAGCATAGCGACGATAGCGTGCTTGCGGATATGGAAAGAGACGTTCTTGAAAACATCAACGCTCTCGGCATAGGAGCGCAAGGCTTTGGCGGAGACAATACCGCCTTTGCGGTGCATATCGGCAAGTATCCGACGCATATTGCCGCACTGCCCGTTGCAGTCAATATACAATGCAACGCAATGCGCATTGCAAAAGCGGTGCTGTGAGGTGAATATGAGCGAGTATAGATTGAAAGTGCCGTTTGATAAAGACGAGATAAAATCACTCGTTGCGGGGGATAGAGTTTACCTCTCGGGCAAGATTTTGACGGGAAGAGACGCCGCGCATAAAAGACTTTTCGAGTGCGTAAAAAATGGTGAGGCGTTGCCCGTAGATTTGAAAGGTCAAGCGATATATTACGTAGGTCCGTGTAGAAAGGACGGCAAAATCGTTTCGGCAGGTCCGACTACTTCTATGCGTATGGACGCATTTGCACCCACGCTTTACGACGAGGGTGTGCTTGCCACTATCGGCAAAGGTGATAGAAGCAAGGACGTATACGACGCAATCGTGAGAAACGGCGGTGTATACCTTGCAAGCGTAGGCGGTGCGGGTGCATTGTACGCACAATGCATAAAGAGCGCAAAAGTGCTTGCGTATGAGGACTTGGGGACAGAAGCGATATATGAGTTTGAGGTGGAAAATATGCCGTGCATCGTGGCAATAGATTGTTTGGGACAAACATTTTATAAGTGATATTTTTGGCTTGCGCCAAAAGTGATATTCTCGCTACGCGAGAGTGATATTTGCGCGTTGCGCAAGTGAAATTGCGCCGTTGGCGCAGTTGTGGAATATCCGCAAAAGTCGTCGCTGTGGTAAAGACAACTCACAAGTTCATTGCCTTAGCCACGCTAGCCTTATTGCTTTACTAACCGCGCAACCGATACACGCTATCAGAATAAGACGGATAAAAACTCCTGCCACAGTTTCGCTATATCGCTTGCTTGGTGGGTGCGCCTACGGCTTGATTCTCACGTTGCAACGATGTTGCTACTCGGAATGACACAAGGAAGATTTGTATTCAGGTGTGGGCGCTAAGCCTGAGAGTGATATTGCGCCGTTGGCGCAGTCGTGGAATATTTTATATTTTTAAAACAAAACGGCACTTTATTTGCGTGATTTGTGTAGATAAAGTGCCGTTTAAGTTATAATTGCTAAAATCTGTTTTGCGATTAATCTTGGTCTTATTGCGAGTTGTCGTTTGTCGAAATTGTGTCGGACGGGGTGTTTTCGGCAGCCGCTTCGTCTGCACTTTCTTGGGAAATTTCATCCGTGATTTCGCCCTTGATTTCATCCGTAGGTTCTATGTCGTCGTTTTCCTCGTCATCGGTGGCGGAGGTAGGTTGAGATACGGGTTTCGTGAACAGATCCACAAAAGAACCGTAAGTGAGGTGACGAGTTTTTTCAAGTCGACCGGCATAGAGAACAAGGCTCGCAAGCACCGTCGATACAACCGCTTGAAGGATATTTTTTGGAAGGGATGTAAGAGCGGATTCTATCGTGCCGTACATGAACGCTTTGCAGATAAAATATCCGCCTGCCATAAACAACGAGCAACCGAGGCAGGTAAGCACCGCAAACACGACTTTGAGAATGAACTTTTTCTTTGCTGGCATTTGGGATTTGTCGTACCACCTGTAAATGGCTTGAAAAATAAATCCTGCGACAAGACCTTCGATCGCTTTGATAACAAGCGTATAGAGCATGGTCGCAGGGTAGGTGGTGAGGTCCGCCAAGAACGAACCGAGTCCGCCCGCAATCATAGCGCACAAGGGATTGAACATTGCGCCGCAAATGAGAATCGCGCTGTCGCCGATGTTGAAATTGAATGCGGGGAACGGTATGCCGATCAGCGTGCATACGTAAACGATCGCCGTCATCATACCCGTGTACGCAATGGTTTTTGCTGTCAATACAAGAAATCTGACACCTTTGTTCATAAAAAAATCTCCGTTTTTGGCGGAGAAGGATAAGTCGGCGTGATACGCCTTAAAACTACTCCTTCCCAGTCTGACTTTACAGGCGGTTGCGGAATCTCACCGCATCGGCTGTTGGGGCTGTTGGACTTGTCCGTTCAAGACGGCATTACCACCGGTTGGGATATACCCACCCAAAGAATAATTACAAGCATATTGTAGCGCAGTGCGGGCAACGTGTCAATGGCAAGATATAGAGAAATAATAGACAAAATGGCGAAAGTGTATGCTTGGAGTGGTATTTGCCTATTGGCAAGTGATATTGCGACTTTGCCGCAGTGATATTCTCGCTATGCGAGAGTGATATTTTTTGCTTGCGCAAAAAGTGATATTTGCGCGTTGCGCAAGTTGTGGAATATTCCATATGTGGCAATATAGGTGGCAGCCGCACCCACCAAACAGACAATCTTGCGAAACTGTGGCGTGAGTTATGTTTTTACTTAAACTGATAGCAAAAGATTGGCTGTGCGGTAGAAGAGCAAAAACCTAGCGTGGCAGTAGACAATGAACTTGTGAGTTGTCTTTTCCACGGCGACGGTTTTTGCTCGCAATTGTGTTTGCCTTGCGGAATATACACCATAAATTGTATTTCGACAAAATTTTTATTTTTACACTTGAAAACGGCAATCTTTCGTTGTACTATGGATAAACACAACCGCATTGCTTTTATTTGACGACAATTCTTGTCGCAAGAGGGGATATGGAATACGTTCAAGACAGTTTCGGCTCGAATCAACCGCTTGATAGCAAGGTGCAAAAACTTGTTATTCTTTTCGTATTCGATAAAATGGCAATTCCGCTTGCCGAGTCCACACTCTTGGACATCTGCTCGTCCGACAACAATTGGCTTTCGTATATGGAGTGCAAGCAATATCTTGCCGAGCTTCTCGACGCCAACCTCGTCTATCGCGTGCCCAAGAGCGAAATGATCAACATCACCCAAGACGGCGTGAGTTGCTTGTCGTTGTTTTTCACTCGTATTCCGTCTTCTATCCGTGACGAAATCGTGCAATACGCTCGCGAAAATCGTATGCGTTTCAAAAAACGCCAATCGTATTTTTGCGATTATTCCAAAAATGCCGACGGCACGTACACGGTGATTATGCGTATCAACAACGATATCACCACTCTTATGGAACTCAAACTTGTGGTTGCCAATCGTCAACTTGCCAAATATCTCTACAAGAGTTGGGTTGACAAGGCGTCAACGACGTATTCTATCATTTACGACAATTTGCTTGAATAATCGACAAACCAAAAACGCGCCACGGCGCGTTTTTTTATTGCTTCCGCATTAACGAATTGGCGCGAGATACGTGCGCAATGCCGTTTGAGAAATATGTATTGACATTTATATCGTTTTTGTGTAATATTGTAATGTATAAAAATCTGCGCATATGCGCGAGCGCGTATATACGCATAACACCAAAACCCGAGGTGGAAATTATGATGAGAAACAAAAAAGAGTTGAAAGGTTTTCTTCTCACGGCAACCAGACTGATTGTGCTGGCTTTGGTCTTTGTCACCGTATTTGCGGCGGTGTTGACTTCCGACTTTGCTCAAAGCATTGATTTCGGCGACATCGCTCTTGCAGCAAGAACGGAACAAGATAAGAATGGTGAATCGACTTTTGGTAAAGCGAATCCGATTTTGCCGGACCAAGGAGCGATAACGGCTGAAAGTTTTGACTTCCCGAACATCGCATCGCCGTGGATTTTTACCGCAACTTATTATAATGTTTTGCCGTACAACAACCCAAGCAACGACAATGACGCAAACAATAATACCGAAATTTACAAAAATACCGGTGATACTAATTTGTTCTTGGGCAACGGCGAGGCCGGCAAGTTTGACGGCGGTGTTACCGATGGTTATTCGGGAAACGATTTGAATATGGCTCTCAACTTTGAAACGGGAAGCTTTATTAATGAAATTTTGGATTCCGGCCAATACACTGTTACGGCAGAGATAAAAGCAACTTACGCAATGAACTCCGAGGCGGAAGAAATGTATCCGAGTGCCGTTGCAGGGCCGGCGAGACTTACGGGGAAAAAGGCGTATCAACTTAGAAAAAATGGCGATGGAAGTTACTCATACGGTTTCAGCACTCTCGGCTCCAATGCAACACATACATCGACGGTTGAACTCACTTCTTCTAAAAGGTATCTTTCTTTGGCATTCGGAATGCATTATGCGTGGAAAGCGACTTCAAGAGAACGTTATATGAATATGAACACCATATCCATTACGTTCACAATTAAAGCGAAGAGCAGTCTTGTCGGTGCAGACAATGCAGGCCCGATTGCTACAAGCACCTATTCGGGACTTGCAAGCGATTTCGTAAGCGGTACGAGCGGAAACGGGTATGCGCCGTACGTCGAAAAAGCAGAAGATTATTTCCTTTACGATTATCTCGGAGAGGCTAAAAAACTTATAAAAACGGATAAGGTGACCAACGGTTCGGGTAAGTTGGCGTCTTATACCAATTCTTACGTCAAAAACGGCACGGGCAACGCTACGGTTCCGGGGATGTCAAATACCCCATATTACAAGTTTGCGCAAACGGAGTTCGTGAGCACGTTTAATGGAACGGGTAAATCTATAAACGATTTGATGGAAGAGTATACGGCTGATCCCGAAGGGTTTGATGAGACGCAATTGTCGAAGGTCGGCGTGGCAGATAAGACCATTACGGGTGTAAGCGGAACGGGGCTTACGTGGAGCAGTGCGGACAATTTAAGCAAAGTTTCGAGAATAATGTACGTCAAGGTCGGCGAGACGGAGTTCAAACTCTACAAATCGAGCGAAACTTTGACTAAAGAATTGAAAATCACAGAGGACGACGAGCAAATTTCCGTTGGCTATGCGAAGATTATCAAAACGAGCGATGCGAAAATTGTCGTGAGCTTGTATTTTACAAAGAATTGTACCATTCAAACGACGGTTGTCGATTATAGCGGTGCAAAAATCAATACGCGTCTTGAAGTTACGGGTATCGATACAAGCCTCAATGATAACGGGACGCCGCTTTCCGATAGCGATTATATCAAGTCGGACGCTTCCTCGCTTGCGTGGCTTTATTCCAATATTTTGGAAGTAGGCTCGGAATTCGAACTTACGGAAGATACGAGTGCGGCGGATTATTCTCCGCGCGTGTGGTTCTTCACGGCTCAAAGAGCGGACGAACTTGCTGGGCTCGGCAGTGCGCACGTGTTTAATACGCTTGCGGAGTTGCTTGCGTCGGGGCTGAAACCCATAGGCGTGGGAGAGGGCTTTACCTTCGATTACAACTTTGTGGACGGAAAAGCAAAGAGTTACGGCTCGTCCGTATACGACGTTATCGGCACGCTCGACTCGGACGGAAAGGTCACGAGCGAGAGCAACGCAAAGGGACACGGATATTATCTATTCACATTCTATACGATTGACCTTGCGGGCAACTTGAACGCCACAACTTCATCGTATTATGCAAAGGTGGACTACGATACGCCCAATTACAACGTTGACTTGTCCTATATCCTCAAAGCGGACGGAACGAAACAAACCATCTCCGCTTCGCAAAACGGAACGTGGGCAAAAGGCGTTACGACGCTGGATCTTTTGCTCGGCGCGCTCGGCTTCTCGGGCAATACGCTCGTATTCGAGGACGTGATGTCCTATCACGTATTCAAGTTTGAAAACGCAATCGTAGACGGCGTTTATACGAGCAAACTTGCTTCTTACTACAACTCGCTTAACTCAACGACGGGTGCGACGGCGGTTGAAAACGACGAACTCAACATCACCCTCTCGGGCGATGGCGGAAATCATACCGTAACCGTCAAATATATCTACGAGGCAAGCACCAATAGCGCAATTTTGCGCTTCGTCATCGATGCAAACAGCATTGAGTGGATGACGGCGTTTACGCTCTACACGGGCGGATTTGCAACCGTTGACGAGATGGACTTCCATCAAGGCCAAAGCTACGTCGACTCTTCGTGGGTGGGCGGTGTCAAGGTGCTCATCGATACGGACGCGCCTATCGCTCCCGAATTCGTGTCGGGTGACGATACGCCGTATAGCAAGAACTTCGATACTTACGAGATGTTGCCATCTTATAGCGACAGACAATGGTATACGGGTGCTTACGACAAATACTCCGCAAGCATCGACTTCAACGACGTGTTCCTTTCAAGCGAATACGGCAAGGATGTAAGAGTGTATTACGGCATCAAGGTCGTGCAAAATCTCGCACAGCTCGTAGCACTCGGTGAGAAAGGTATCGAGGGTATTTACGGCACGATAACCGACAATTCCGCGGGATATTTCGACAGATTGCAGTACCTCACGGGCGACAATATGGCAGAGGGCGGTACGGTGCTCGAAAACGGCGCAATGAATATCGTCCCCGGCGGCGGTGCGGGTATGCGTGTTATCTACGTGTGGGCAGTGGACCAAGCGGGCAACGTGTCCGATATCAAGACTTACTACATACTTGCGGATAACACCACGTATACGCTTTCCGCAAAAGTGGGCAAAAACTCCGTTGCGGACGCTTCTGCAAGCATTGTTTCCGTTGACGCGGAAGGCAACGCTTTGACCAAATTTACGAGAGGCGAAGTGGCAACGCTCAATACCGTGCTCGGTGAAGACTTCGTGCCTTTTGCACTCACTCTTACAGTCAACGGCAACGCAAACAAAGTGCTTTACAACTATATGCCGTATCGCGATTGGATGATTTCCGACGCGGATAACGAAGATTATATCAACTACGCGCAAAACGACAGCATTAAATTTGCAATCGACGACAAGGACAACCTCGGTATGCTCGACAACGCAAAGACGCTCGGCATCGAGTTTGCGTACAGAAAAGTGGTGGATTATACCGTCACCAACTCTACGGTTGCGTACAATTCTCGTCCGATTTCCGTCGAGATGACGTTTACGGACGCGGTGTCGGCTTCGAGTTTCAGCTATCGTTACTTTGACAAGAACGAAGTGGAACTTTCACAAGCACCGACCAATCCCGGCAACTACTTTGTAGAGATTTATATCGACAAAAACAACGAAAATTATGTCACGGCAGACTTCGATATGGACGGAGAGGGCAACCAACTCTTCAATAGAATTGCGGTCACCGTTACCAAAGGCAAGATAGTTATCAGCGCAGTTGAGACCAACGCGCCTTACGGCACAGACCTTGCGGATATCCTCAAATACACCGTTTCGGGTATTGCGCTCGAAGATATGGCAAAAGAGGGTATAACCGAGGCTATGCTCGCGCTTGCTCTCGACGTTGCGAACTACGACTCCAAGGGCTTCTATTCCGTCGGTTTCTACAACGTCGTGCTTAAAGACAATACGCTTCTCGACGGTGTTGCCAACTACGATATCACGTTTATGACGGCTCAACACCGCGTAACGCAACGCAATATCGACGTCTATACGCAATCTGCGACAAAGGCTTACGGTGACGCAGATCCCAAATTCTACTTCGGCGTAAAAGAAAGCGACCTCAATTTCAATACCTCCAAGACGGCGGAAGATATCCTTGCGGAAATCTTTGACAGTGCGTCGTATACGGCAGCGGGAAGTGCGGACGGATTCTACCTCTATGAGGCGGGCGATCGTATCACTCGCGCAAAGGGCGAGGGCGTATGGAACTACGCTTTCAACACCGACTCAAGTTTGTTTGACGTCGGAAGCAATTATAGAATAACCATTCAAGCGCAAGGCATCTTCACAATCACTCAAAGACAAGTGGAAATTGACGTAAGCGGTCAATTTGCAGTGGTCAAGAGCGGTGTTACGCCGTCTTCCGACGGTATCGTGCCGAGCTACACGCTTGACACAAAAGACGCATTCCTTGCAGAGACCATAGCGGGCTTGCTCAACGGCAAACTTTCTCTTGCAACGGACGGCACGGTTTTGAGCGACTACGACGCTACGAAGTACGACGGAGCAACGGGCTTCGATATTATACTTGCAAGCATCAGCGACGGCAATATCGCAATCTCACTCAAATCGCAAGAACAATACGTGATTTATATCGCAAAAGCGGGCACGGTTATCGTCAAGGCAAAGGCGGAATTTAACTTTGTATACGGCGTTAAATTTGAAATAACCTACAACACGGACGACTTTACGTACGAGTGCGACGAGGAAGTAGATTTCAACGGCGTAAGCTGGACTGTGAGCATTTCCTCGGAAGGATATCTCGACGCAGGTAAATACGTCGTGTCGTTCACGGATGCAAAACTTACCAAAGACGGTGTTGCAGTGGACGGTACTTACGTCAACGTTGAGCCGGCAATCGTCAATATCACGCCTGCTGAAATTCAAATTCGTCCGACCGCAAGCGCATTTGAGAAGGTATATGGCGAGGCAGACTCCGTATACGGCATCGGATACGAAATCGTCAACGTAAACGGTGCGTCAATCGCAAAAGACGGCACTTACGCAGGTCTTACTTACGAGCAATTGCTTGCGAGCGTAAGCGGTTCTTTCGCAAGAGCAAAATATAACAAGAGCGGTGATTTTACCGCATACGGCACTCGTTACGACGGCGTTTTGACGGACGATAACTATTATTACGGTTACGTCGTCAACAAGGCGTTTGCAATCGACAACAATAACTTCGTCGCAAACGCGGTGGTAGACGGTGAATATAAAGACGTACGCTTTACGATTTCTCCCAAGGCAATCGTGATTAACACCGCAAACATCGTCGGTTTGAGCAAGTATTTCAACGGCAATAACGTCGTCGACTACGACACGGCGGGCGTAACTATGTACGACCTCACCTCTCAACTGGTGCTTGCGACGGACAAAGTCAAACTTGTTGCAAACGATATGAGATACACCGAAGTCGGCGACGGCAAGAGCGACGTTGCTTCGCATATCGTGTTGGGCGGATTTGCACTCACGGGTGAACAAAGCGCAAATTACACGCTTGCTTATATCGTCAACGACGGTCATACGAGCATTAGAGTGCTTGGTGACAAAGACGGTGAAAACTTCGTCATCGACGGCACGACGGTTGAAATCGTGTATATCGACAACTCCTATTCCGACGGCGCAAAGAGCGATTATATCTACATTATGTTCAAGCGCGTGGGCGTCACCAAGAACGACGTGTCCATCGTCAAGGAATACGACAACACCAACGCACTTACCATAGACAACGTCATCATCGCAAGTAGCGAGACGGACTACGCAAGCACGGCAATGCTCATCGGCGCAGACAAGAAGTTGATTGTGGAAGAGAGCGGTGTGTTCTCCGGCGTAAAAGCGGGTGACGGATATCTCATTTCAAAAGTCAAAGTGGTGTTTACGTTTGAAAACGGCAATCTTTCCGCGGGTAGCGTATACGACTACAAGGACAACGACGTCGACATCCGAGTGGTGGGCAACACCATCGAACTTACCGTGCGCAACGTCAAAGCGTCCATTGCCAAGAAGAAACTCAAAGCCTCGAGTTTTGCAACCGTCGCACCCGTCAATCGCGACTACAACGCGACGACGAGCGTGGACGTCAATTATACCTTTGCGGACAACGCACTCGTAACGGGTGACAGCGTCGAGTCCGTGGGACTTAAACTTGCGGGTACGGCAAACGGCAAAGACTTCGGTCAACATCAAGTGACGATTTCCGCAGAGAACACCAAGGTTTCCAACGCAAACTATGAAGTGGACGTCAACGATATCAACAACGAATTTGACGGACTTACCGTCGAGATCGCAAAGGCAAGACTTATGCCCAACGTCACTTTCGAGAGTAAAGTCTACGACAATACGACGGACGTGAAAGCGACCAAGAAGAGCGGAAGCGACTTTACCACGCTCTATTATGCGGACAACCTCAGAGAGGAACTTTCGCATATCACTATGGGCGCGGGCGTGACTTACAAACTCTCCTATGAGGGCGCACCCGACGCAAACGTGGCGGTTGACGCAGACGGCAACGAAATCGGACACAACGTTATGGTTTCCGGTCTTGTCATAAGCGCGGACGATGCGTCTATCCTCAAAAATTACAGAATTTACGGTTCGGTTTACAGCGGATCGGAATATATGACGTTTGAAGATGCACAAATCGGAACGATTGCGGACTACGAGATTTTGCAAGCGGTCAAAGTGTCCAAGAAGACCGTCAAACTCATCACCAACGACTTCCAAATCGGACAAAAAGTGTACGACGGCTCGGTGAACGCTACGATAACCATTCAAGTTCCCGTCGACGGCGAAAACAGAGAAGGCGTGCTTGCCATCCACAAAGACATGCTCGAAATCGTTGCGGACGGTACGTTTGCTTCCGCAAAAGTCGGCAAGAACATCAAAGTTATCGTGTCCACTCCGCAATTGCAATTGAAGAGTGGTAATGGAATAGATAGTAGAATAATAAATAACTATTATCTTGATAAATCCGCGAGCGCGTACGCGAGCAACATTACGGGTACTATCGTAGAAAAGCCCGTAACCGTTGAAGTTGACCTCGGCGAAAGAGTGTATACGGGATATTCCGATATCGTAAAGAACAAGATAACCTACACCCTCAACGGCGTTATCGAAAAAGAAATCCGCAACTACAACGTCGCAACGAGCGGCGGAGCGTACTTCATCGACAAGAACGTCGTGCTCGACGCGGACAGAAACGTCGACTTCAAGGACGGCAACGTGTACAATCCCACGCTCACCAATTCGGGCGGTTTCGATATCAACTACGTGTTGACGTACAGAACGGAGACGAGAGAAGACGGTCGTGACGACGATATGCTCGCTTACGAGGACGAAAACGGCGTACATTATTACGAAGTTCCCGCAACGGACGCAACGGTTGAGGCGTACTATTATAGATTGCGCACGGTGTCCAAGTATATCGACGACGCGGACAAGACCGTCGCAAAAGACTATATCGTAGGTCGCTACAAAGTGAACGGTGAAGAGGTTTACCTCGTGTCCGACGATTATACCGGAAGCACCAATAGCCTCGACGCACCGATGACCTACCTCACCGGCAAAGGCAAAATCAATCAAAGAGGCGTTTACATCACCGCAAGCAGTATCGCAAAACTCGATACGGACGTTGCAAACAGTATGTACAACAAGCAATACGACGGTACGACCAAGTTCTACGGTACGCTTGAAGGCACAGATCCTGCAACCGACGCGTACAGACTCACGTCAACGGGTATCGCAAACGTCATCAAGGGCGACAACGTGCGTATCAAGAACGTATCGGCGGAATATAGCAGTGCGTACACCAACGCAATGTACGTGGTGTTTACGGCGTCCGGTCTTGACGGCGACGACGCAGACAACTACACCATTCAAAGAACAGACAGCAGTGCAAGCAGTGATAGTTACACCGCAAAAGTGTCCGCAAAGATCCAAAAGCGTGCCATCACGGCAAGTTTGCAAGACGGTGAGATGGTTTACGGCACTGCGCTCGGCAACGTCAGCGGTACTGTTGACTACACGCTCGTCGGCGCGGACGACACGGCGTACGCGTTGAATTGGAACGCTTCGCTCAAATCCTTCTTCGTCGCGACGGCGGACTTCCTTGCGATAGTCGGATTGGAAGAAAATTCGGACAACGCAAAATACCTCGCTCAAATCGACGCTTACACCTACGATCTCGTAGACGGTGAGTACGTCAAAGCGGAAAACGGTGTGAGAGGCGCGTATTTCAGACTCGGCGGTGAAGTGGGCAACGCTATTTCGAGCTTGCCGAAGCCGATGACGAGATTTAACTCCAATAAACCGAATGCGGGTGAGATTTCCAACTCCTACTACCTTGCGGACGGCAGTGCAAACAACTTCGGATTCAAGTTCGTTTACACGGGCAACGGCAACGACGGCACGAGCAGACTCGTAGTGGTCAAGAGAACGCTTTACGTTACAACCGCGGGTATCAACCACGTCAAGACGTACGCGGGCACCGATCCCGCAATCGACCTCTTGTTCGACGGTATCGCTTCGGGTGACGGATTGAGCGTTTTCGTGAATTCTAACGGTGTGGATTATCGTCCGATCGTGGTGCTTGCGGTGTACAATTCGCTCACGGGTGAATACACCGTAGCCGACAAATACGCAAAGACGAGCGACAAACTCGGCACAAACGAATATTACGTCTACTACCTTGCTCTTCCGAGCGGACTTAACAGCTACGACGATTTTGCACCGATAAGAAACTATAACGTCGTCATCGGTGACGCGTCCACGCTCCAAGCAATCACCGCAAAGGACGAGAGCGGAAACGTCATTAAGGACGCAAACGGCAAAGATACGTATGAATTCGTATATTCCTTCGCAAACGGTGAAATCACCAAGAAAGCGTCTACGATAACCATCAAACTTCCCGAAATGGACGGTATCAGCATCGATACCACCAACAACACCTTCACTTACACCTATGACAAGGCACTCGGCAAGGGCGTAAACAGAGTTTACGACGTGCTTAAAGGCGTAAAACCCGAAGACGAAGTGAGATACGTCAAGGACGGTGAAGAGAAAGAGGCAAGCGACGCGGGTACGCATACGGGTTACGTGCACGTCAAACGCTTCGTCAAGGTTGACGCCAACGACACCAACGGCTACTTCATCGAGTGGAGAAGCACGGACGAGGTGACTATCGTCATCGAAAGAGCGTCCGCACAACTCAAAGCGGCGGCTTCCTACGTCTACTACAACGGAAAGGCGCAATCTTACCCCAACAATTCTATAACCGTACACGAAGGTATCGTCAACGGCTTGGTCGCGGGTGATTACGAGATGTCCTACAAGATCTACAAGAACGGTCAATACGAGGACGTGCTCAATCTCGCTGACGTTAAGAATGCGGGCACTTACATCGTAACGTTCCGCCTCACCGACGCGTTCGAGACCAACAACCCCAACTACAAGAAGGAAGAAGTCGAGTCCAAATTCGTCATCAATCAAGTGGTCGTCAACGTAACTATCGACAAGACGGGTTACAGTGCAACTACCGAGATGCAACAAAACAAGTCCAGCATCACCAAACTTAGAGCGACGTACGATCCCAATACGGATTATGCAATAGACTACAAGGTGACTATGGGTGACGGATACAAAGACAATTCCGCAATAGAAATCACCAAGGCTATGACCAAATTGGCGTTTGCAAAGGACGCAAGCGGAAACGAGAAACAAATCACGGGCGCGGGCAAATACTCTTTCACGGTGTCCATCACCGATGAGAGTATCGCCTCCAACTACGCTTTGGTCGGCAACGCCGGCGTGCTCGAGCTCACCGCAAATGCGTTTGATAGCGACGGTGGCTCGGTCAGAATTGACGGCGACGGTATCGTGGCAAACAGACTTAACGTGAGAAATATCACCAATAGCCTCGTTGCAAGCGACATCAACTACGTTGCGATTATCAAGCAATTTATGCCCGCACTCTCGGCGGCGGCAGAACTCAAGGACGAGGCGCGCGTGGCGGCGGTTGTCAAGATGGAACTCTATTGCGACAATCAACTCGTCGTTCTCGACGGTGAAACTACTTCCGTCAGCGTTGCAATCCCGAGCACCGTCAGAAAGAATATGAAGGGCATTGCTCTTTACACCGTAACCAAAGACGATACGCTCAAAAAACTCACCGACTACACCGTCAACAACGGCCGTATCGAATACACCACCGACTACGTGTCGGCACTCGTCTTCATAGACGTCAATCCGCCTGCACTCGAACCGTGGGAAATCGGCGTAATTGTCGGCACTATCCTCGTCGTGCTCATCATAGTGGTGGCGAGTGTGGTAGGAATAATCGTTCGCAAAAAACACTTGCAAAAACTTATTTAAGCGCGCAAAACAGCGACTAACTTTGTCAGCACCCCGAGTTTCGCAAATCACGTACGATTTAGTACGTTGGGTTTGCGCCCCTCGGGGTGCTTTCGCGTTATTCATCTATCTGATGCACTTAAATGAATTTTTTGAATGATAAAATGTTTTGCGTCGTAACCCCTTAAATACAATAACCCCCTCTTTCCGGACACGCCGGCATGTCCACTTCGGCGTTTGCGCACCGCAATCCGCCTCGTTCGCTTTGGCTACAACACA
>CAVANK010000013.1:0-41307 GCA_963590075.1 Eshraghiella crossota | reverse complement strand
GTTATGTCACTCGTTCGCCAACGAAAAGAACAACACTCGTTGGCTCACTTGTACTTATCGTCAAGCTTGGCGCTCGGTGCGGTCGGCGCCTTGCGCCTCCAACTACGAATAAGCATATACCATTTATAAGTTTATGCACGACCGTGATAAATAGCGCGGTTTTGTAAAACCGCGATAAATTTTAATGTGTTCTGTAAAACCGCACTAAACGGATGAAGAGCGCGTTTAATAGCGATTGTTACGAAGTCAATCGCGTCAAAAGCCCCTTGGACAACACCCCTAACGCACTATACGTACGTGAGTTGTCGAACAAGGGGCTTTGTAAGGAACGCAGTGACGGAATAGCGATTGTTACGCTATGCGTCAATCGCGTCCAAAGTTAGTCGCTATTTAGCGCGGTCGTGCGCCGTTTAGCGCAGTTTTACGCTTTTGTCCAAGAACCGTTATCGTAAGTCAAAGTCACAAGCGAAGAGAGCGCTTGATATGCGGGGATCTCTTGTCCTACTTTGACGTATGTGGTATTGAAGCCTTCGCTTGCGGTTGCGGTCTTGGTGGTGACGACCTTGCCGGTTGCGTCAATTACGGTACCGACTGCGGCGTAGAGTCTGTAAACCACTTTTCTTGCGCCGAATGTGGACGGCAAGATGGTCTTGGAGGTTTCGCTTGACAAGATTGCGGTGGAGAGCGTCACTGCGTAGTTGGTGATCTCTCTGCCATTCATATCGTACACGTACGCTCTGCCGAACCAAGCAACGGACGCACCGTTGTGGATTACGGAAAGTCCGCTCGCGGACGCGCTTACGCTTTGCGTACCGCTGAACGCTTTCGTGTCGGAGACTTTGATACCGACCATAAGACGCTCTTGCGTGCCGAGTTTGATGGTTGCGCTTTGTCCGTTAACGGTTGACGTGATCTTGTCTGCTTCGACCGTGTAAGACGCGGACGCCGGCATCGAAACGAGCGTGTAGTTGAACCTTACTGTGCTCGTGCTGTTGTTGGTTGCATTCCACGTCACGTTGCCGTTGGAGTAAACGGGGTTGTAGATTGCAAACGTTACGTTGTAAGCGATCGGCAACACGAGTTTGTCGGACTTGTACGGGTTGAGCGTGAAGTCGGAGTCGGTTTTACTGTTCGACACCGTGCTGTTGAAGATGCCGTCTTCAACGCCGAGTGAGCTGATGGACTTGATTTGCGTTGCGTACATTCTTTGTACGAGGAACGGGATATCGTAGTTTTGTACGTTGCCGTCGACGTCGTAGAGTTTTGCCGTGACGTAGACGATACCGCCTTCGTAACTCGGGCGGAACTTGTCAAAGTTCCAAGCAAGAGTGTTGTTTGCAACGCTGTAAGTGCGCTCTTCGGTGGAGTTTTCACTGCCGTCCGCATTGTACGTCTTGATGTTGACGGTGAGCGTAGTCGGCATTGTCGGTTTTTGATAATCGTACGGATTGACGTAGTCTTGGCTTGTCTTGACGTAGCCCTTCAAAGAGGTGAGAGCGCTCGTCGCCTTGACGCTTTGTGCGCTTCTGTCAAGAACTTTGACTGCGAATTGGATCTTTTGTTCTCCGACGCTATTGTTTTGATAGTTGTACTCGCCGTCGTAGTTGAGAATTGCGTACGCAGTGTAGTTTCCGCCTTTATAACTTACGTTGACACCGCCGAAGTCCCACGTGACGGGCACGCTGACTACTTGTCCGTCTTCGAGCGTAACGCTTATCTTGGACGGGAAGTACTTGTAGGTGCGGTCAAGTTGTGCGGTCGGGATTTCAACGTAGGTATCCTTGCCGTCTGCCGACTTGACGAGCATATACGTTCCGTCAAGGTTGTTCTTGACGTAACCGCTCGTTGCGGCGGACGATTTCTCATAACGATCACCCGTGTATCCGCTGACTCTTGCGAATACTCCGCCGTCAACTTCTTCGAACGGATCGATGACGAATGCGTTTGCGGACGCGTTCCAGTAAGTCAATTCTGCTTCCGTTGCGCCGTCGAACGTCGATGCGGTGCTCTTACCGCTCTTGACGTTGACGGTTACGTTGACGGTTGCCGTTGCGCTGTTGCCGTTTACCTCGCTGGACACGGTCGCTTTGACGGTGGTGTTGCCACCCTTGTAGCCGTATTCCGCATCCTTGGTGTTCCACGTTGCGTCAAGCGTTTGAGTGGTTACGTAAACAAATACGTACAACGCTTCACCGCTCGTCGTCTCGTAGGAGTAATCCGTTGCGTCGTAGTTGACTGCGCCGGTGTATCTCGTGTAAGTCTTGGTGCTCTTGTTTACGGTGTAGAACACTACGTCTTGCTCGAATTCACCCGTCGCGCCTTCTCTCGAACCCGCAATTGTGTAAACGTTATAGTTGTTGTGGCGTTTCGTCCACGTGGAGGTGTAACGATATTCGTTGGCGTCAACCGTTCTGCCGTCCGACCACCAGTTTTGAGCAGTCATAAATTGACCGTCTACGTAGTAGGTGAACGTCTTGTCGTAGTTGTCCGCGTTGAACAAGGACTCGTCCTCGCTCGTGTACGGGTTGAAGGTGTAACGATATTCTCCGACGGACATATTTTCGTATGCGATGTCGCTGTTGAACGCCGTGACCTTGGACACGCGCACTTTCATCTTCATCTCGAAGGACGGCATAACCTCGAATGCGGTTTCGTCCGTCGTGGGATTGGTGTTCCATACGTGGACGGTCATCGTCTTTTCGAGCGTCTTGGAGATATTCTTCATATCTTGCGACGTCGGTGCGTTGTCGTAGGTGATGTAATATTCGCCCTTTTCACCGCTTGCGAAGGTGAGGATCATCGTGTGAGGCAATTTGTCTCCGCCGATGTACGCAAATTGGTTGTAATAGACGTACTCGGTGGGCATTCCGCTATTCTTGTCGTAAACGATGTCGATGTAGCGTCCCGCGCCGGCCTCGCCGACGAGAGTATCCGTAATAGTGGAATACTTCTCTTCGGTGTTGGTTACGGTAAGTCCCGTGCCTTCCATACTGAGCTCTGCATCCACGACGGTGCGGTCAAGTACCGTGACCGGTACGTTGACCTTTTGCGTCGCAAGATGATATCTCTTTTCATTCGTGAGTTCGAAGTCTGCGTCGTCTTTTCTCATTGCTTCGACGTACTCTTCAATCGTCACGTATTCTTTCTTGCCGTCTCCGTCGATATCTTGATAGACGTATTGTCCGTCCGCGCTCTCGATACCTACGATTACGGTTGCCATATGCTTGGAGTCGCTCTTTCTATCCTTGATGAGTGCGTTTACTTGCGTCCAATCGAAGTATGCAAGCACGTCGCCCCATACGCCCGCCGTCGCAACCCAAAGTTCTCTTTCAAGATAGCTTGCGTCGGTGTGGAGGAAGGTGTCGACCACGATTGCACGATACGCGTAATCGGATACGAACAAGATGGTTCTGTCGCCGACTGCGATATCGATTGTGCCCGTCTCCGTCATCACGTCTGCACCGCCGAGGTAGGTGTAAGTCACGTTAATCGTGTACTTTCTACCGAAGTACTTGCTGACGTTGGCGTAGAAGTCTGCGTCGCTCGTGAGGTTTGCGGGATCGATATCCGCAAGCGAGTACGTTACCGTGACGTCCGCTTCGAATGCGCTACCGTTGGTGACGATGGTTCTGACTTCACCCGAGCGGAAGAAGTTGCCTTGTTGCCAGAACGGATCGAAGGAGTACGGCGTGCCGTCGTAATCTTTGAGTCTGTCAATGCTCTCGCCCTTGACCGTTACGTTTGCAGTGACGGTGGAAGTGAGCCACTTGCTCGCGATTGTGAGCGTCATATCGCCGTTGAAGCCTGCTTCTTTGGTGTATGCGTCGCTCCACGCAAGCGCGACTTCTATTCTCTCACCGTTGACGTTGACTACGCTCGTTCTCGGCAAGCCGAGGAAGAACGCCGCGCCTTCGCGAGTGATTGCAAAGCCGTTTGCATAACTGCCGTTGATGCCGTCAAGCGTGAAGTCGTTGTTGATGGTGAACTCGAAGTCTTGATATGCAGGAGTCATCGTGCCGTCTTCGCCGACGCTGAATGCCGCAACGTAAGCCTTTCTCGTGAACTTGCCCGCTTTGATTTCTTCAGCGGTGGGCATTGACTTGTCAACCCACTTGAGCGGTACGTTCGGATAATCGACGCCGTCCTTGGTGACGGTTGCGGTCGTTGCAAACTCGAAGGACGAGAATACGTTGTATTCGTACGATTGTCCGTCCGGCGTTATCGTAACGTTCGTATCATAGTTGTCAAGGTACACCTTTGCCTCGAGCGAACCCGTTTGAGGATATCTCACGGAGAGGTTATCGAAGAAGTAGTAGTTGCGTACGACGTAAACGCCGTTTTCGTCCTTGCGCAATTCGTCCTTGTTGGGTGAAGAATTGTCGTCCCAGAACACTTCGGTGTCAAATGCGCCTCTGCCCTCTTTGACCGTTACGGTCGCGGTGGCGGGCAATTGCCACGCGTTCATCACGTCGTAGGTGAGAGTCAATTCGTTTGCGACGTCACCGTTTTGTACGAGCGTTCCGTCCTTGAAGGAAACGGTTTGTACACTGTAGTCGGGGATATTGATCTCAACGGGGACCATATCGTTGTTGCCGATGACCGCGTAGACTCTGGTTTGTCTGCCGTTTGCCGTGACCGTGTCGAGCTTGGTTGTCCAACCTTGGATATATGCAAGGTAGGAGTCGCCCTTCTCGCCTGCGGTGAGTGCCACGTAAGACTTCTTGGCAATCTCGTACTTGTAATCGCCGTCGTCGGCTTGCGTGAACGTGTAGCGTGTGACGCCCGTGTCGGATGCGGATGCAAGGACGTACTTACCGCTTTCCGCATCGTACTTGTATTCACCGTTTGCATCTTCTGCGATTGCAAAGCGTTTGCCGGAGTACGTGCCTTTCTTGAGGTTGACAAGCACTATCGTGCCGTTGACGTCGCCCCAAGCGCCCGTCTTGAAGTAGTTGTCGGGGTTGGTTGCGAATTCAAGTGCGTCGATACCGAACGCCTCCGAACCGATGACGTGCGTTTGTCCGTAAACCGTACCGGTGTAGTACGCCTTGTCAAGGAGTTTGTCTTTGATTGCTTCACGCTCTGCGTCGGTCAACGCGTTGACGTCGCCGATTGTAGAGTCATAGAAGAAGTTGACGGACAAGACGGATTGTTGCTCGACGTTGAGTTTGAGCGTAATCGTCTGTGCCTTGTAGACCTTGTTGCCGTCTTCGTCCTTCGTACCCGTGTCTACGAGACCGAGCGGTTTGTCGAACATCGGCTCACCGTTTTCGTCTTTCTCGTAAACGTATGCTTGCACTTGTGCGTAAATCGTTCCGCCCGAATAGATGTTTTGATCGGATTTGAGCGAAGTGCACTTTGCGTTGGTATAGTACTTAACCGTAGACCAGTCGGGGTACATTGTGTGCTTTGTGGTCGTGCCGAAGGATACGTCGAAGGACTTGTATGCGTCTTTGTTGTACCACGTCGGGTTGAAGGTGTCTTCGTGCGCCACGTCTACGTTGTAAGTGGTCGGTGCGACCGTGCTTACCGTGATGGGAACGTAAACCACTTGCTTACCGCTGAACTCCGTACCTATCGTAAGTTGTGCGTAGAGCGGATAATCCGTTGCCTTGTAACCCTCGAAGGTGAGGTCGTTTGCGCCGATCGAGTAGTTGCCGTCCGTGCCGTCCGCAACGACATAGTTGTCACCTATCTTGACGTACGGTGCTTTGACTTGGAGTTTGTCGCCGACGGGGAGTTTGGTTGACGTACCGGAGCCTGCGAAGTTGATGTCCAGCATTGCGCCGAGCGCATCAGCCGTAATTTCTCTTGCAGAGTATGCGTCAAACGTCAACGCCGTGTTGAGCGACGAGAACACACTGCCCTTGACCACGATCTTGACGTTTACTTCTTGTGCATAAACGCCTTCGTACGTCGTTTCGCTTCCGACGAAGCCCGTCTTGTTTGTCGTAAGACCTTCTTTGGTTACCGTCGAAGAGATGCTGAATCTGTCACCGCCGACCTTTGCTTTGACGGTTGCGGAGAGTCCCTTGTAGTAGTCGATGGTGCCGTCCGCATTGGTGATGTCTTTGAGTGCTTCTTGAAGTGCGGAGAGATCCCATTCGAGGCTCATCGTCGGAGTGTTTGCACCCGCTACGTACTTGACCGTTGCTTGGTTGAAGCCGTTGAGGTATCCGACAAGGTCGTCCGTGGTGAGGCCCAACGCGTCGATGTTGATGACGGTGGTGTAATTGCCCTTATTGTCGCTTTCGCTACTCAAACTTACCTTGTTGCCGTTTGCGTCCGCCATTGCGGTAAGTCTTGAAATCTTGTAGTTCTTTGCGGTGATTTCAAGGGTGTTCTTGACGGTATTGCTGCTACCCCATTGATAGGAGTAACCGACCTTGATGCTGTTTGCCACGGCGCCGTCTTTCCACGTCGTAGAACCTTGCCAATTGTACTCGAAGTCCTCGGTGTCCCAAGTGATAGTGCCCGCCGGGAAGTTTCTTCCTTGTGGCATCTTGGTCATATCCATCACGTAGTAGGTGACTTCACCCTCTTTGACGGTTTGCAACTTGTCGCCGTCATAGACGAGTCCCGCTACGTACGCGGGTACGATCTTATAGTTGTTTCCGTCCTTGTTCTTTTCGTTCTCGCCGAGCGTCTTGTAACCACCGTTGCCGTCTTGGATGACTGCGTACATAGTGTTGCCCGTTGCGTCGGTGATAACGGTACCGAATGTGTAAGTACCGCGTGCGAACGAGATTTGTACGAGGTCGGGCAATTTGGATCTGAACGTTGCGCTCGTGCTGTCGATGTCGAGCGTGATGTTCTTTCTCTCAAATTTGCTCGTCTTGGTGTTGTAATCGTACGCCTTGATATCCGTTTGTTCGTAATCGTTGGTTACGTACACGGGGATTGCGTACAGAACCACGTTGAGAGCGTAGCCGTAAACGTAACCCGCAAGACGTCTGCCGCTTTCGTCTGCGGAATCTGCCGCCGTAAGGTCGACGGACGCCGCATCCCAGACGATGTATGCGCCCGTTGCGTCTTGATACGGGCTGTCGGTCTTGTAGTTGGTGACTGTCGAAGAACCGTTCTTCATAGCAAAGCTTATGCTTGCCTTTTGCGGGAAGTATTCGGCGTTGAAGAAGTAACTGTCACGCAATTGGATGGACTTTTCTTCACCGCTGTAATATGCCGTACCCGTACGCGTTGCGGGATCGGAAATTACGATTTCGTTGGGCACTTTTTGACTGCCGATGACGCTTGCGCTGTCGGCGTCGTCAAACATCAACAAGCCGGTGTGGTAATCCGCGCTCTCCGTGCTGTACGGCGTGATGCGGAGCATGAAGAAGTCCCAAGCGTTGTCATCGACGTTCGTTGTCGTTTGCGTGGGTATAGTGCCGTACGTGAAGTTGCCGTAAGTGGCGCTATTCTTGTTGTATTTCATCGACGTGCCGGTGCCGTTCTTCTCGCCGTTGACCATAATCTCGATTGCTTGAATGCCCGGTTGCATAGTCTTGCCGCTACGGCCGTATTCTGCCGGATCGGGATCGAGGTCGATGTAGATATTGATGGACGGATCGATTGTACCGCTTGCAAACGGAAGCGGGAGGATACCGCCGATGAGTTTTTGCAAGTCAACCAACGAATCGTTTGCGCCTGCGGTGACAACACCCCAAGTAACAAGGTTGCTATTGATGGCAGGAACTGCGATGCAGTTGATAACCCACTTGACGAGAGTTGCGGGAAGCGATCTTGCAAACGGCTCTACATAGACGACTTTCTCCCACGTGGACGCGCCGCGTGTGACGAGCGCGTCGAGTCCGTTGAAGAACTTGGTGATTTCGTCGGTCTTTCCGACGCTATCGATTGTGCCGTCACTCGGCCAGTTTTTACTGCTAGAGCCAAGCTTTTTAACGTCGGCGAAGTAAACTTGGTCATCGTCACCGTCGATACCGTCTTTCATAAGCCCCATTACGATGCAGTTGACCATCAAAATCAACTCGTTGTAAGCGTCTTGATCAAGTTTGATCTTTGCGGAAATCTTGCCTGCGCCACTCGACACGGCACCCATACCGCTGTAATACGGCGTGTATCCGTAGTCGTTGAAGAGATTGAGATCAACGCTCTTGATGAGACCGGACAAGTTGGGCGTGTATGAATATGAGCCGTCCGATTGCCAACCTGTCTTTTTGCTTGAAAGACCTGTGTCGTTTGCGGTGGTTGCGGCAGACGGATATGTGTAACTTGCATCGTCGCCGTCCGTACCGCTGACAAGAGCAAGCAACGGAGACGAGCCCATCAAACCGCTGAGATCGAGGCAATCCAAGAAGGACGATACATTTTTTACAGTACTGATAAGACTACCGGCAACACTGAGGTTGGTTATGAATGCGTTGTTGCCACCAATGATAACGTCGAGTTTTGCAGTTGAAAGAGTGCTGGACAAGCCGAGACGCAAGTTGTACTTGGTGCCGGAATTCTTTTCGGCAGTGGTCGTATCGGTCAAATTGGTGTACGTAAGCAGTTTTTGTCCGTTCAACGTGATAGACGATGTGTTGTGCGCCGCTTCAACCTTGGAGTTGCCTAGCAAGCCCAAGCCGGCTGTCTTACCGTTGATTCTCGCTTGCCATACTTTGTTTTGGATGTTGATGCTGAGGCCGGGTTTGAGGTTGTCGATTACGTTTTGGACAAGGGACATCAAGCCGGACGTCTTGGAGAACGTCAAGCCTGCGTAACCCGTCTTAACGGATTCGATAACGTCCTTTGCGTTGAACACTTCTTGTCTGAACGCAAGGTTGAAGTCTTGAATAGAGATATTCGCGCCCGTGCCTACACTGTCGAGCACTGCGTCGACGGTGATTGCTTTAAGTCCCGTTGTGGAAGTTGCGATATCCAAAGATACGGATTGGATAGGCGGCAACTCGATGCCGAGGTTGACGTTGAGCATACCGAGAAGCGTCGTGATGAACGCCTTGTCGAACGTGACGCCGATATTGCCGTTTTCAAGCTCGATTGCGAGGTTGAGTGCTTCACCGTCTGCCGTGGACGCGCCCGTGTCCGCAGCCGTTGCCGTGCTGTCCGCACTGCTGATTGCGTCGAGGCTGACCTTTTGATACGGATATGCGCCGAGCAAACCGCTGATGCCTTGGAACTTGATCTTGCCGAGTCCGAGACCGCTTGCGTCAATGTAGATTGCGTCGGAGAACACCGTGCCGTCTTCGTCCGTTGTCAATTCCCAATCCTTTCTAGTCTCATTATATCCGAGTTTGGAAGAGCCGAGATAGTAGAGGCTGAGGAATTGCTTGTTGAGCGCACTGATTTCAACCGCGATATCGCTGTAAAGAATACCGCCGATGCCGTATGCCAAAATCGCCGCAAGATTGATGTTTGCGTTGAGTTTGACTTGGAGTTCGATAAGTTCGCTCGCCATCGTGATGTTGAGGTCAGCCATAATGAACTTATATTCACCGGTGCCGTCCTCCACGTAGTCGTATGCGCGAGTCGTTGAATTGTAGTTGTAAGTCTTGCTACCCGCTTTTGCCTTTTCGGCTTCGGTCATTGCGGAGATCTTCTTGTAGTTGCCGAGCAACGACGTGCCGTCAAGCAAACTCGCAACGAGGTCTCTCGTCCATTGTGCGAGAGAGAGCGAGTATTTTGCGTCGGTCGGTTTCAAATTGTCGGACTTCATCTTGACGTTGATGACCGTGCTGAGACCGATCGTCGGCAAGTTGAGACTGCTGAGATCGATGCTTCCGCCGTTGAGGAGCGAGTTGAGATCGAGCGCAAGGATAGGATCGCCAAACTCACCGTTTGCGATGCTGTCCGCAAGACCGTACTTGCTCGTTGCGCTCTTGATGGATACGATCTCTTTGCTTACCGTAGCCGCGGGGATATCGATGCAGAAGTACAAGCCGTCGCTGAAACGTATGTTGATGCTCGTCTTGGTCTTGCCCGGGATATACTTGTAGATCGCGCCCGTGTAGGTGGCTTTCTCGTCTTCCGTAAGCGCAACGTAGTTGTTGCCCACTTTCTTGAATACCGTGCCTGTGTAAGTTGCTTTCTCGGCGGCGGTGAGTTCGACATATTCACGAGTCTCACCTCTGATGAGGATATCGCCGATGTCGGAGAGCAAGTCTTCGCTGTAATCGAGACCGCGGATTTGCATTATCTTGCGATAGATGACGTTGATGAGGTCCGCATTGAGTTGCAACAAGAACTTTTGCGGATTGACCATAATCATAAAGTACGCGTAGTCTCTCATCGATTGCTCTATCTTTTCGATGTCGCTTGCGTCGGACGTGCTTGCGTCGGAGGACGTGCCCGCTTCACCGTCGATGTACTTGCCGAGCAATCCGTAGATCAAGCCCGTCTTTCCGCTGAGGTTGAGACCGTTGATACAAATCTTTGCCGTTTCACCGAGTATGCCTTGCAGATCTACGTAGAGCGTGTCGTCCACGAGATACAAGCCGAGCACGGTGGTTTCACCGTCTTTGACGGTGTTTCTTCTGATTCTAACCGCAAGTTCAACCGTCCAGTTTTCGAGATCGACGTTTGCAGTGAGGTTGAGTTTGAGGAAAGCGTCTTGGTTGTTGCCGATTGCGTTCTTGATGACGAGTTGCAACGTGGAGCCGGAGATTGCGCTGTTCGGGTTGATGAGCCCGAGAATCAAGTCGAGTATCTTGCTCAAATCGATGACGTTGCCGTCCTCTTTCTTGCCACTGCCGTACAACGATACGTCAATCGTCATATCGAGGCTGAGTTTTGCGTTGTTGATGCTTACGTATTGGTTGTAAGAAGCGTTGCCGTCTTCGTCGCGGATAATGTTGCCCGCATCATCTCTCTCCGCCATCTTCTCGTCTTTGTCGACGGAGAAGTCTTTGTTGACTCTTGCGTAGAGTTTGCCGAGGGAAATCGAGAGACGGAAGTCGCCTTGTTTGAGGTAGATACCGTTGGCGTTGTCCTTGGTGAATTCGCCCGTAGTGGCATTGTACGAATATCTGTCGCCCGTCCAGAGCGGGAATGCGTACGAGATGAGGGCGTATTCGTCCGTGGAGACCAATACGTAGTTGGTGTCTGCAAAGGTTTCTGCAACCGTGTAGTTGTCTTTGTCGTCCTTGACAAACGTGGTCATACCGTCAGCCCAAGTCGTGCCTTCGCCTTGTTTGATACGGCTTCCGCCCTCGCCGTATTGCTCGTTGTAGTCTTTGACGTCGAGATAGAACGTCGTGCCGACCTTGAAGCCGAGGTTGATATCGACGCCGGGTTGATTGCCGTAGAAGTTGATGGTGATACCGCTGGTGTCCTTATCGTTGGTGGTGTAGAGTTTGGGCAAGAATTGTCCTATACCCGAAAGGATCTCGCTATCGCTGTCCGCAAGCATACCGATAAGGTCCGCGATGAGAGTTTCGTTGAGACCGACCGTGATAAAGTCGTTTGCGATGAGCAATCTGCCAAGGATTATGTTGACGATACTCCAAATGTTTGCGGGCAAAACACCCGTGTTGTCATTCTCTTCATCCGCCGCCGTAAACGCAAGGGACGCACTATTGCCCGAAAGCAATGCGCTCAAATCGAGACCGTCGATTACGCCGTAGGAGAAGAAGTCACCCCAACCGACGATTTCACCGATCTCGTGTACGTCGATGTTGAGATAGAGTTTGCCTTCTCTTACTTCCGCCCACAAGTAGCCCTTGGGTGCGTTTGCGCCGTGGTAGTTGGTGGCGTAAGTGAGTTCGAGATACACTTTTGCGCCTTCCAAGACGTCGAGAATAGTCGCGGTGGTGTCCCCTGCGATCATTCTGAACAATCCGCCCGTTTGCAAGAACACTTTGAGGTCGAGATCGAGACCGATCGTACTCGTGAAGGACGAATAGTTGTCTTCGAGCGAGGCCGCGATGAAGTACAAGTAGTCGCAGATCGTTTCGTCGTCGATAAATCTCGTGAGTTGGTAAGTCCAGTTGATGATGTCGGAAAGTTTCATTCCGAGGCTCAAAGACAAGCCGAGTTCGAGGCTCTTGAGATCACCGAGCATTGACACGATATCCATAGTCGCACCGTTTAGGAGGTCGCCGATGTTGAGGTTGACCGCTTTGACGTAGTTGGTAAAGTCGGAAGTGACTTTGTACGCCTTTTCGGGTGCGTTGGGATAGAAGTATTGTACACTGCCGTCGAGCGTGTCGCCGACTTTGACATTCGCCTTGTCGTAACCGCCCTTTGCGTTCTTCACGTACAATTCGCCGGTGTAGGCCAAGCCCGTTCTGTTTACGATCGCACCGCTCGTGTATGCGGTGAAACCGTCCGCTTCGTACATATCCGTGTAGCCGTTGTTGTCGGGATCGATCGGATAATACGTTGCGCCGTTGTAAGAGATTTTTCTTGCGATTTCGCTCGCGTTGGCGTTATACGTGCCTTCGAGTGCGTATTGCAAGTTGCCCGAACCCGTGAAACCTTGGATTTGGGACTTGTTGACCTTCACGTAGTTGGCGTCTTTGTCAATCACGTAAAGCGTGCCGTTGAACGCCGCAAATTGCTTGCTGAGCGCAAGATATCTGTATTCACTGCTCGTGAGGTTATTGAGTTTCTCTTGGACGAGGATATATTGACCGTTGATGTCGGTGTATACCACGCTTTGATATTCCGTCTTGTAAGGAGAACCGAGAGAGTATCTTCTGTCTTCCGCAATCTCTTCGAGGACGGTGTCGGCACGCATAAATCTGTCTTCCGGACCGTAATTTACGTTGCCTTCTTTGTAGAGTGCGTATCCGCCGTTTGCTTGGACTGTGACGCTGTATGTGCCGTCGCCCTTTGCCGTCAACGCATAACCGCCATCCGCTTTTTCGTAATAGTCGTTGCCGTCGTCGCCTCTATAAAGTTTGACGTAGTCTTTCTCGTCGAAGTTTCTGCCGTAGTAGTTGTCGTAATTCGTATTGGAATTGTCGCGGTAGAAGTTGGCGTAATAGAAGATGTAATCCGAGCCTTGTTGACGTGCGAGGATATCTTCTTTTCTGCCGAATTCGATGGATGAGGACTTGCCTCTCTCCCCGTTGAGACCTTGGATATTGAGTCCGAGATTGATAACAGGAATATCACCTTGTTCGTTGAACAAGATTGCGCCTATCGTCAAGTCGTACGGATTGAGATTTTGTTTTACGTAGACTTTGAGGTTGGGAAGCATATCCGCGATGCTTGCGTTGTCGGGCAACAATTCTCTGATAAGAACTTTTGCAAAGCCCGAGGTCACGTTGAGTGCGATTGCGTTGGTGAAGAAGTTGAGATACATACTTACCGCATCCGCACCTTGCTTGTCGGGATTGTACTTTTCGGTGTTGTCGTCCGCCGTCGACGCATCTGCGTCGTTGTTGAGACCGTCCACGAGTCCCGTAAGCAAAGATTCAAGCGAATAGTCGCTCATATCGACGTAGATTTTTGCGTCTTTGCCGAGCAATGCTTCGAGATCGACGTACAAGCCTGCTTTGCCCGTCTCTTGGTCGTTGTTGTAGTAGATACCGAGAATGTGAGGCTTGGTGCCGTCAAGCAACTTGCCTTCGTAATTCTTGTTATCTCTGTCTTCGGTGGATACGTATCCGCCGTTTTCGAGTTTGTCGTTTTGCTCGCCCCAAATGTCGATTGCAACGTCAAGGTCGCGGATATCGATACCGAAGGTCGGCAAAACGTAGAGTTTGAAGCCGAGGTTGAGTCGCAACGTGAAGTAGATGTTGAACGTCATATCTTCCGTCACTTGGAACGTGCCCTTCAAGTTACCGAGCAACGTTCCGAGCACGTCACTGAGTGCCTCGTTGATACCCTCGTAACTGTCGCCGAGCGCGCTGTTTACCCATACGTAGAGTTGTCCCGCATCTCTGAGGGTTGCGATTTCGGTCTCGTCGGTCACTTGTACGTAGTCACCGTGATACTTCTTGTAGGCAATCTTCTTGAGTACGTCCATAGCGATGTCCGTATTCTTGTCTGCCGTCGGATTGTTGAGCGAATTGTACACTTGCTTATAGTCGTTGTAAGCAAAGTAAATCTTGCCTGCTTGCAAGAAGAGGCTTCCGCTCAACGTCAAAGACAAGTAATAGAAGTCTTCGGTGTCTACATATTCTTTATACTCGTAGTCGGCATACTTCTCATCGCTGAAATCGGGCGGCAAAATCTTGCTGTCTTGTTGCACTTTGAGCCAGTATTTGCTCTTGTCGAGGTCATATTGTTTGAGTTGTTCGTCGACTTCCGCCTCGGTCATACCGCTTGCAATGAGTTGCTTGCGCAAATCGGAGAGGAGAACCTTCTTTTGCGTGTTGTACTTCTCTTGCTTGTAGATGAACGTTCTTTGGATTTCCGTATAGGAAACGCCCGTGGAGACGTAATACGTCTTGCCGTCCGCAATGCCCGCGAGATAGTCGGGGAATGCACCGTACTTGGTCGCAAGTTCAAACGTATTGGTGCTTTCGTCTTTTACGTACAAAGTTTTGTTGTCGATGACGTAATAGTTGTTCTTATACTCGTAATAGCGCGGTGAAGCAAGATATCTGTCAACGCTGAACGCGCCGTCTGCGTCGTCGTAATCGAGTTCCCAATTGTCAAAGCCGTCCGCTTCTTTATCTACACTGGTGTAGATAATTTCGTCCGTATCGACGTAGCGTGCGCCTGCCGCGGGGTTGGTGATGTAGTACGGAGCGTTCTCTGCATCTTCACCCGTGACGTATTGGAATTTGGTTACGCCCATCTTGGGTGCGAGAATACTTATAGATACTTCGTAATCCCACAAGTAGAGGTTGACTGCGATGAACGCATTGCGTGCTTCGAGCGGTTTGACGATATAATACTTGTTTGTCTCGCTGTCGTTTGCGACAACGTATGACTTGCTTGCCTCGTCATATACGTACAATTCGGGGATAGAAGCACCGTAAGTGTTTCTCATATCGTCATTCTTGACGCTACTGTTGATTTGAGATTGATTTGCGTCTGCGTATGCAATGTACGTGCCTGCAACTTGAATGTACGTCGTCACCATGGTGATGTCATAGTACTTCTTGTCGCCGGCGTTGACGAGTTTGTCGTATGCGAGACGGTCGACGGTTGCCATATCGGATTTCTGTACGTATGCGCCGTCCTCGTCGAGATAGTACAAGCCCTTGCTTGCATCGTTATATTCCGTAATTTTGAAGAGGTTCTTGGAACGTTCAAGCTTGCTTACCAACTCTTTACGTGCCTTGATATAGTCGGGCGCGGAGTGGTCGGTCATATCCTCGACTTGCGCTTTGAACGCGTTGATAACGGCTGTTCTTGACTCGTAAGAATATCTTGTATTGTCCGTGTAGAGCGTAACCGCGGGTTTGTTGTGGAATTCGCTGTCATCGAACTGGATTGCGTCCTCACCCATAATGAGAGTGAGAAGTTTGTTGATATAGTCGGGTTGTGCAAGCACTCTGATATATCTGGACGTGATTTGCAAACCGTATGCAAACGTTCTGATATATTCGAGGATAGTGTCGTCTTTGACGAGCGGGAACGTTGCGCTGTCGTCCGTCGTTTCGCCGTCTGCCGTCATAGCGTCTTGTGTCGTCGCCTTGGAGAAGAGGCTGGAAACGAGCTTGCGCACTTCGTTTGCGTCGACTTTTACGCTCGGGATATTGAAGTAACTCAAATCGATGAACAAACCGCCGTCGACGCGTTTGTATCTACCGTTTTCGTTGCTATAGCAATAACTGGAATCGTAAGAGTATCTCGTGCCTGCGTATTCACCCGATTCGATGAGTTTATAATCACCGTTTGAGTCGCGGTAATAACTGCCGTTCTTCGTCTCGAAGTAATGGTCGTATCTCTCGCTCGGAGCGATATAATCTTCGCTCGTCGGATCGTTGATATCCTCTTCGGTGAGCAATTCAAACGTACCGCCCGCCATATAGATACCGAGCAAATCGTGATAATCCGCGTCGTTACCGCCCTTGGTTTGGAGTACCAAACTGAGGTTGACGAAGCTTGCGATATTTGCAACGATGTCCGTCAAAGCGGAGTCGCCCACTTCTTCGAGCACCTTCTTGAGCAATTCGATGACTACAAACAAGTCCATATCACCGTCGAATTGGTCTTCGTCTTCAACGTATTTGACAAGTTCCGTACGGAAATAGTTGAGCAATGCGGCAACTTGGATATCTGCCTTTATGACAAGTTGGAGCGAACGTTCCACGTCGCCCTTGGTGTCGGACTCGGACTTGATTGTGAGCAAATCTTCACCGCTCAATCCCGGCAAGAGTGCTTCGAGCACTGCGCTGAGGTCGATGTCACTGCCGTATTTGAAGCTCGTGGAGATATCGATGGTCTCTTCGAGCGTGAAGCGGTCCACGTCGTCAAAGTTGGTGTACTCTGCAAGTTCGTCACCGCTCAAAACATACGTACGAGAGTTGGTGAACGCTACGTCGAGGTCTTTGATTGCCAAAGAAAGTTCAAGCGTGGTGTCGTACTTCGCACCGTCGGAAACGTATGACTTGTTGGCTTGCGCGCCCGCTGCGAATTCGTAAACATTGGTGTCTGCAAGCGAGAACGTCTTCTCTTCGCTGTCAAGAACTTCCGAACCGTCGCCCTTGTTGTTGTCGACAACTCTCTTTGCAACGATTTGGTTGGTTACGGGGTTGTATTCGACTATTCTCAATCTCTCGTATCTCTCGCTTGACAAGATGTCTTTGTCCTCGTCCGGAGCGATTGCACGGAAGTATTGATCGGAGTTGCCGGATACGAAGTTGCCCGTAGTGCTCTTTTGGAACACATAAAGTTTTGCCGTCGCAAGATCGTCCGCTTGTGTGACTTTCTCGTCGTCGACGGAGTTGAATCTTTCACCGTCGAGACCGAGGAACGCTGAAACTTCGAGATTGATCTTGTTTGCCGTGTCGAGTTTGACTTGCAAACTGGCGTGGATCTCTTCATAGAACAAGTCTTTGATATCGAAGCCGAGCAAACTTTCGGGGATATATTCGAGGATAGTGTCGAAGAGCATATCGCCGAGCGCAATGGTAAGCAAATCCTTGTTGATGAGGATTGCAAGCGCAAGGTCTTTGTTGCTGAAATCGACATCTCCGCCCGTGGTTGCGTCGTCGGACGCTACGAATGCGTCTTTGGTGGAAGCCGTAGCCGTCTTGTCGCTGTAATCGAAGTAGGTGTCCGTATCGAAGTCGATGATGTAATCTTTGAGTATCTCTGCAATATTGAGACCGCCGATTGCGACTTTTTGGATATTGAACGCTTCTTCGAGGTTGAGATAAATGGTGTTGTTGATGTAGTATGCGCCGAGCCACAAGCTCTCGTAACCGGACTCGGTGATGTTGATGAGTTCGATTTTGAGTTCGGACTTGGTGAGGTCGTAGATGTCGACCATAAGCGATACGTCAAGACGGAAGTGCGCGGAAGAATAACCCTTTGTAGTAGAGGGCATTTCAACCACGATACCCGTGAGGTTGCCGACGATAGCGCTCAAAATTTGACCGAAGTCAAGCGTGCCTTCCGTGATGCCGAGTTCGAATTCCACGGAGAAGGACAACGTGATGATTGTGTCGTAGAACGGATTGGTTTTGACTTCTTCGACGAGTGCCATATCCTCTTCGGAGATATCGCTCGTGTAGACGTATTCTTTGCCGCCCTTGACATAGGAATGCGCTTTTTGGTCACGGATATAATCGGGCAACAATTCCTTGCCTGCGCCGACGGTAATATCCAAACCGCCGAGTTTGAGTCCCATATTGACGCAACCGATTGCGAGATCGAGACCGATGTAGTACTCGCTGAGAGAGTCGAACAACGTCACCGCGCGGTAATATTCACCATCGGGATCTTTGACGTATCCGAATTGATATTCGTAAATATTCTCGATCTTGACAGGCTCACCGTTGTACATAACGTAGGTGAAGTAGTTGTTTGCGGTATCCGAGATATACGTATCCGTCTCTACGCGCGCGCTTCCGTCGTACACGTACAACTTATAGTTTCTGAGATTTACCTTTTGTTCGACTTCACCGAATTTCACGAGACCGTAATAGTCTTTGTTTTTGTTGATGTATTTGCCGTATGCGACGTCCGTGATAAGCTCGTACTTGGAGTTGGGCGCGATATAGGTCTTGCCCGCTTCGTACGTATTCGTGATGACGTGCGTCGTTACTTTCTTGTACATCTTGCCTTCGTAGGTGTCTTTCTCGCCTTCCGCAAGCTCGACGTAGTTTTCACCGTCCAACTTGTAGATTGCACCCGTGTAAGAGGACGCTTCGTCTTTGGTGATTTCAACATAGTTGTCGACACCCGCGTAGAGTATGACGCTGTCTGCGGCGTAATACTCACCCTTCTCGGTACGATAGTACGTATCGAGATCGGTGATTTCCACATAATAGGTGTCTTGGACCGCCGGATCAGTGGAGTTGTTGAGTTTGTATATATCGTCGGGGTATGCCTCTCTGAATTTCTGCTGTTCGTCTTCGGACATATCGGAAATCTTCTTGTATTCCGCTCTGCCGAGGTCTACGCCGAGAGAGATGTTGAACACGTCAAACACTTCTTCGACAGAACCGAGGTCGGGCATAAAGGAGGAGATGACGAATGCAAGCAACGCGCGCGTCAATTGAATTTGGAATTGAGTGTCGCTGTATGCGAGCAATACCATTGCGTCTCTGACCGCCGTCGCACGTATTGCGTTGTCCGATTGGTCGTCCGACGCCACGGAAGCACCGTTGCCGTCTTTGCCGAGAGAGCCTATCTTGTCGATGACTTTCTTTGCAAAATCTACGAAGTTGTCGATCTTGGAGTAGTTTTCAGCCGTGTCGACCGCTTCGGTGAGGTCGATATAGAGAGTGCCGTGATTGAGGTACAATCCGCCGAGAACTTTCTTTTCACCGTTTGCATACTCTGCGAAGAAGCCGTATTCGTCCACTTCGATAAACTCGATTGCAAGTTCCACCTTGTCGAGGTCGCTGTTTGCGATGAATGAGTCGATAGAACCGCCCGAGATCAAGCCGAGCAAGTCAAGTGCCGCAAGGTCAACGTTGGCGGAAATTCTCACGCCGATACCCGCGTTGAATGCGGACTTGGTTTGCAAATTGATGATCATATCGCCAAAGAGGTTGCTGATAAGACCGCCTGCGTTGGTGGTTTCCGCACTGCCGGAATTGAAGTAGATAAGACCGCTTACGCTCAAACCGATGTTTTGGTCTTGATATACCGCTTTTTCAGCTCTCTTGTACACTTTGACATCCTTGGAAGACGCTACGACCGTGTTGCCGTCCGCGTCCGTAACCTTGATGGCCGTCATCGTGCGTGCGTAATATACTGTCGCGTCCGCGGGTGCGTCCGCGCTATTTCTATTTACGTATACGCCTTTTTCTTCGTCATATACGTATGCGCCGTTTGCGTCCTCGACATAATCGAGCGTGTAAACCGCGTCGCCCTCTTCGAGTGCGTAACGTTGCATACCGCCGATATCTTCACCGTCTACTACGAGGCGGAAGTTGCCCGTCTTCGCGTCAAAGACGTAGCCTCCGTCCGCATTTTCGACGTAGCGTGCGCCGACCGTCACGTAAGCGCGAGAATAACGCTTTGTATCCGCAGTAAGTTCTTCACCTTCGTTGACGGGACGATACATACCCGATTTGAGGATGTAGTTGCCGTTTGTGTCTTCGTTGAAGACGTAGTATACGCCGTTTTCGAGCGGAGTCTTTTCAACGGAGTAGATTTCGTCTCTGAAACCGTTGACGAGTCCGAGGATATTTTCAACGTATTCGTTGAGAGAGATGAATTGACGACGTTCGTCGATATCGAGCATACCTTCTTCGTTGTCCGAAGTGCTTTCAAGCCCTATTTGAGCGTTGAGCGCAAGCACCAAATCCATCGTGTATTGCTGATAATCTTCACCGTTTGCAATCCACACGGGATCTTTCTTGTTGGCAAGGGACGCTCTGAGTCTCAAAGCGAGCATATCGTCGCCAAACATATCCGTTTGCGGATAGAGATACAAACCGCTGTTGCTTTCGTCAAGCACCACTTGGTCGGACTCGACGGTGGTCTTGAGCAACAATGAGAGCAAATCGTTGATGGCGTTGCTTCTGAACAATACGCCGATGCTGTCAATTTTGTTGCCGTTTTCCGTAGAGCCCGCAACCCACGGTTTTGCGGTGATGATAACGTTCTTGATAAGTTTGTTGACGATGCCGACTACGTCAACGGAAGAGGACGTGTCGTCTGCCGTGTCCGCCGTCATAGCGTCGGAAGAGGTAGAGGACGAGAGTTCTATTCCGAGAGTGTCGAACAATTCCAGCAAATCCATTTGGATGCGAGGACCGCCAACGCCGAGTGCGTCGATATAAAGTCTGCCGTCAATGAGGTAGATATCGATTTTTGCGGTGCTTTCCGTGCCGAGTTCATATGTGAAGTCGAGACCGACGTGCGCTTCGAGACCTGCCAAAATAGTTTCGAGACTGAGGTTGAGGTTGTTCAAATCGAGTTGCGACAAGTCGCTCATACCCATATCTTCGAGGTTGAGGCGGACGTTGACGTCAAGTTTGAAGCCGTCGTCCACTTTGTCGGTGAGCGCAAGCGTCAATCCGAGACGTTTCAACAAATCACCCACGCTGAACGCGTTGTCTATCTTCGTGAAGCCGAGTTCTTTGTTTGCGGTCGATATGAGGATTTGCGGAAGCATCGTGTTCTTGATGCTGTCGAGTCCTTGCATATTGAGGATTACGTCGAGAAGTTTGTCAAACGTAAAGCCTTCGCGAATATATCGTCCGTCTTTGTCTTGTACAAATCTGTTGTCGTGCTTGTTGAGCGAGTATCTCTCGGACGGAGAAATTTTGTTTAACGCTCTTTCATCGTCAACGTAGGTGTACGTCGCACTGCCGTAGTAGTCGACGATAAGGCTCAAATCAACCGCAATAACGTGTGCGTCGGTGAGTTCTTCAAATTTACCGCCGTTTACGATTGCGTCAACCTTGTCGTCTATCGTCTTGCGAGTTTGTGTGTCGTCACCCGTTGCCAAAGCAAGGTCTTTTACGCTTATGCCGACGTTGATGAGGTTGCTGTCGACGTTGAGATCTATCTTGAGGCTCGGATCGACTTGGAAATCTGCCGAAACGGACAAGTCAAGGTTAAATTCTTCAAGGACCTTTGCGATGTCGATATCACCGCTCGTGCCGGACGTAACCGCAGCGATAAGACCGACGATAACGTTTTCCATAATGAGAACGCTGATTTTGCCTTCCGAGATGCCCAAAATGAGTTGCATCTTTTCGCTTGCGCTCATTTCCGCCGTATCTGCCGCCGTCGATGCGTCGCTATTGTCCTTGCCGACAACACTGTTGAGGTCGCCGAGCAATTTCTTTACGTAGTCGCACACGACTTCGCTGAGGTTGGTGTTTTTGATGTAGAACGGTTTGTTTCCGCCGAGTTCGCCAAGGTCGACGTAAATATCTCCGCCGTCGACGTACACGGAAAGAATGCTTTCACCGTTGTTTTCGTTTTTGAGTTCGACAATCATTCTCGACGCGTTTGCTTCATTGAGAACGAGGTTTGCGCCGACCGTCAAACCGATATTGTAAGATATGTTGTCCTTGAAGTCGATGCCGAGTTTGAGTCCGAGGTCCTTGATAAGGAGATCAAGGTATTTTTCAAGACGGATTTCCTTGTCTTGCTTTTTGAGACCGAGTTCGAGACCGAGTTCGAGGTTGAGCGAGAGCGTATTGAGGTTTTCAAAACTCGTATATATCGACGCGTCGAAGTCTTCGGGCAATACACCGCTGTCTTTGCCGAGTTCGAGATTGATCTCGTTGAGCGTGATGCCGAGAGATATCGGGCTTGCCTTGACTTTGAGGTCAAGTTTGTAGTTGCTCATCCACGGAGAGTCGTTGTTCCACATAAACGCGAGATAACTGTTGTCGGAGTCGAGTTTGAGGAAGTCGTCCGCGGAGATTTGCTTGCCGGATATCATACTGACGAGCGTTGCTACGAGCGCTTGTGCAAAGTTGACTTTGATGCTCTCTTCGCCGATACCGATACGGCCGATGAGGTTGCCGAGAGACGAGCTTATAATGCCCATAATATCAGGGCTACTGCTCGTATCCGATGACGTATCGTCGGACGTCGTCGCTTTTCCGTCCGAAGACGTGAGCAAACCGCCGAGCAAGTCACCGAGCGGAATGTTGGTGAGTGCAAGGTGGAAGTCGTCTTTGAGGTCGAGATAGAGAGTGCTTACACTCTTGCCGTTCTCCTCACCCGCGTAGACGACACGGAGCGCGAGGATAACTTTTTCAAGTTTTTGAGCGTTGCTCATACCGTCGATATCTTCGATACTTGCATTGTAAATCTCGATTGCGAGGTCGCTGTGAGAGAGTATGTAATTGATATCGAGGAAGGACGCCTTCGAATAAAGCGCAACGTCTTTGTACAACTCTGCGTTGTCGTCCGTGACGTTGATCTTGACTGCCCCGCCACCATTGACGATAAACGCTTCTCCTCTAAACGCAATGTCGTGTTTGGTTTCGGTAAGTGCGATACCTTCGGTCTTGTAGTACTTGACGAACAATTGTCCCGTGTAGGTATTGCGCTCGTCTTCCGTCAAAAGCACGTATTTTTCGCCCTTCTCGTCGAGTTTGTAGACTTCGGTGAAATCAAAGCCTTCTATTTTAGAAACGGGCTCGGGCATCGTGTATTTCACATAACATACGTTTTGCGTCAAATCGATAGGCACTTCGGGGTTGAGGCGTGCGTTGAGCGCGATACGGAAACCGATGTCCGAACCCACCGCAACCGGCGTGTTGAATTGCAAGAGCAAATCGCCGATGAAGGATTTGAGCGCGGGATTGTCGTCGCCGAGGAAGTTGGAAATCCATTCGCCGATCGTCCACTTGTCGTTGCCTGCGTCCGCGCCGAGGGAAATCGTGCCCTTAATCTCCGCATAAATGCTGGGAATGGTCACGTCGCCGTTGTCGTTGAACAAGTTTGCGTCTTCAAAGTCGTTGTCTTGCAAGTACTTGCCCATCGACACGCTTTCGCCGTTGTGGTCAATCAAAATTTCGGTTGAGTACTCTTTGTACGTACCAAACCAATTATAGTAGTATTTTCCGCTATAATCTGCGGGTGCGGGTTGGTCTGCCACCGCGATATATTCACCCGTGGCGTTGTTGTACCAATGTGTAGGACCTTGTTTGTTGCCAAGGTTAATATTGAGCGTACGTCCGTAAACTTCCGCTGCGCCCGTTTCTTGTCCGCTTACGTTGCTTACGGAACCGCTGACGCGGAAGAACTTGCCGTCGTGTGCTTCGAGGTTGTCCCAAGCGATATCCAGCCACGCCGTAACGTCGTTGGCGTCAACGCCGAGGAGTTCGTAAACGATCTCGGTCAATCCTTTTGCAAGTTCTATCTTGAGACTGTCGGAAGAAAGCAATGCGATAATAGACAAAGCGAGTTGTTTCTTTGCCTTGATATCGGTCGCGTCGCCGTCCGCCGCCGTCATTGCGTCTGTATCGATAACCGTTCCGTTGCCGTTGATTCTGATGGCGGAGTCTTTTGCGAGCAATCCGAGGATAATGTCATACAAATCTACGTCCGCTTTGACTTTGCCGATGCCGAAGTTGCTTGCGTCAATGTAGAGTTGGCTACCCGTGTAATACAAACCGAGCAAAACTTTGCGGTCGTAGTCGAATTTCTTGCCCGTAAGTTCAATGAGCAAGGACGTTGAGTTGTCTTTGGTGCTGATTTCGGGTGAACCGAACAAGTACGCGAGGATAGGCGACAAGTCGATTTGACCTGCGAGACGGAACTCGTAATTGAGTTTCATATCTCTGTCAAACGTAAATTCCGTCGTGTTGACGGTTTCGGGAACGTATTGACCGGCCGTTTCGTCGTAATAATAGAGTTTTCCGACATATCCGCTCGGGACGGGAGTGGTCTTGGTGATTTCCACAAATTTTCTCGTCTCTTCGTCGAAGTAGTGCGTGCCTTTGACGCCGAATTGCATCACCGTCGTGCCTTCGTCCGCACGGAAGTCAAGACCGAGGCTCAAATCGAGGGAGATATACGGATATTTCAAAATTTCAAGATATTTGTTTGCGTCGCTCTCGTCGAGATATTTGGTGCATTTATCGGAGAGGCCTGCGGTTATGCCCATAATGGAGATATCCGCATTGAGACTGCTTCCGAGGCCGAGGAATACGCCGAGTTCGAGCTTGCTGAGGTTGAGACCGTCGTTGAGCGCAATTCTTATACCGCCTTGAATATCGGAGTTCTCAAAATTGACATCGACGCCGTTTGCCACTTTGTATTTGTTTGTGGAAGCGTCGAGATAGTAATATTTGCCCGTGTAATCGTCGGGTGCGGGAGTCTCGGCAATTTCGACGTAAACGTCGTTTGCCTCGTCGTACCAGTGCGTTGCGGGAACGTTGACTCCGAGCATCGTAAGAAGCTCGTTGATAATACCGCCGCCGATGACCACTTCGATTGCGTTGTTTCCGATATTTACGCCTTGGAACACGCCCGCGATGAAGCCGATAAGTTTCGTGGTGTCGAGGTCACCGCTCGTCGTGGCGTCCGCAACTACGAAAGCGTCTTTGGAAGACGTGTTTGCGCCCACGCCGAGTGCGGGCAACAATTCCGCAAGGTCAACCTTGATTTTGTCCACTCTGATGCTGTTAAGCAAGGACGCGTCGAGATACAAAACGCCGTCTTGCAAGTAGAGTGAAAGCACTTGATCGCCGTTTGACTTGGTGATGACTATCTTTGCGGTGGATTTGAGTATCGCGTTGAGGTCGATACCGTCCGTTGCGTCGATGTCTGCGCTAAGGTCGAGTTTAAGTCCGCCCTTGATGTTGCCGAGCTCGACGAGCAAGTCTATGAGAATGCCTCTAAACGAATCGCCGAGTTCTTGGTCGCGCAAGTCGACTTTGAGGTCCGCAAGCGTGCCTTTGAGCGTCTCGAAATCGATCTTGATGCCCGTAGAAACGTTGACGTGCAAGAGATTTGCGTTGAGTTCCCCGTTGGAAAGAATAGGCAAATACTCGTTTGCGTGTTCTTGTACGTATGCGAAAGCGTCGTTGAAATAATCGATGTTGTTGATATTGCCGAACGTAATCGCACCGCCCAATCCGAGCGTCAAATCGAGACCGCCGTTGATATTGCTATCGGAGTTGGGGATAAGGAGTTTTGCGGTGAGACCGAGGCGTTTTTCAAGTTGTCCGCCGTCATTCTCGTATTTGAGTTCCGCAGATTGAAGCGGAATTTTCGCGCCTGCGTTATCGCCCGTGAAGACGAGACCGAAAATCATATCGAGAACGTCTTGCGTGAGTGCTACGGAAATACCTCTGATGTTGAAGATATTGCCGTCCATATCCACTTTGACCTTTTCCACGATAGCGGAAATGAGGCTCATCGTGTCGACGCTGGCGGACGCGAGAGTGTCGTGTTCGACGATGATGTCCGCATCGTCGAGAAGTTGCGCGTAACTTGCGCTTGCGGAAGCGTCACCGTTGATTGCGTTTTTGATTGTGTCGAAAAGTTTGTCGATGAGATCGTCGAGAAGTTGGTTGACGTTGATGTCGTCCACTCTGAACTTAGTGCCGTTCTCGCCGAGCATACCGCTTGCGTCGATATAAACGCCTTCGAGAGAGCCGTCGTAGTACGCGCCGAGTCTCTTCTTGCTGTCAACACCGCGAACTTCCGCCAAAATCTTGGTTTCTTTGGGATCTTTGGTGTTGATCTTGCCTTGCAAGGCAATCGAAAGTTCTATCTTCTGATTGTTTATCGTGATGTCTTTCGCAAACAATTTGGAGAGCGAAGCCATCATTTCGGGAGATACGTTTTTGGTGATTATATTTGTAATGAGCGTGCCGAAAGAGTCGATTGCGTTTTGAATGGTCAACTTGCCTTCTTTGAGGTCAAGCGTGAGTTTGATTTCCGCATCGAGAGTGAGGAAGGAATAAGTTTGCTTGTTTTCAGCGATTTTTGATTCAACGTGAGAATAGAAGTTATCGGAAGTGTCCGCACCGTCTTCAAACGGTACGTTGTATTTGGTGCGGGTTTGAAGAAGTGCTTTTACGTCAACGGCGGGAGAGCCTGCAAAGTCCGCTTTTGCATAGCCCAAAGAAATGCCGACTTCGCTTTGGAATTTGCCGTATCTTTCTTCGACTTCTTTTACGCCGTAGGAATTGAAGTTGGTGTCGATGTCGAACTTGATGCCCGTAAGTTTTGCCTTATCGGTGTCCGCTTCTCTGATATCCGCTTCGAGATACAAAGCCATACCCGCGAGTGAGCCGAGTTTGCCGAGGTCGAGACCGAGGATTTGTTTTACGAGACCGGTGATATTTTCGGGAATCAAGCCTTGAACAAGCGGAAGCGCCCCGACGATGATGCCGAGGTCAATGGGGATTTGCAATACCGCGTGTCCGCTGCCGTAGTCGATCCAGCGCGCACGAGAACCGCCCAAGAGGACGTTGACGAGCAATTGCTCCACAGTCATACTGACAAGATCGAGTCCCGCAAGGTTCTTGACGAGTGTGCCGATATCGATGCCGAGGAGTTTGTCAAACACCGTTTGCGTGAGGTTGAGATCTTCGAGCAAACCGTTGAATTTCTCAACCAACGACGCCATATCGATGTCCTTCGTCCACACCACTTGCACGCCGTTCTTGATACCGCGCATATCGGCAACCAGTTTGCCCTCATAGTAGTATGCGCCGAAGAGGAGTTTGCCTTGTCCGCTTGACGAAAGTGCCGTAACTCTGTCCGCATCTACCGTCGCCGTGCCGAGCTCGTCCGTCTTGAATTGTCTGAACTCAACTAGGATTTCGCTGGTGTCGTCGGCTTGAGACGTCGCCTCGGTGTCTATTCTGCCCGCAAAGCGCATCGTCACGAGAGAATCGTACGAATCTTTTTGGAAACCGAGTATAAACGTCGTGTCAACCGATATGTAACGACTGCCTCTACTGCTTTCCGCTCCCGCATTGAGCGCAACTTTCTTGAACAGTTGCCACGCAATCTGCGAATCGAGCATCGTCTTGTTGTCGACGATGTCTCCGCCGGGATTCGGTGTCGGGATAACAGGCGTAGTGCTGTTGTCTGCCGAGGACGTATTACACGCTACGAGACCGAACAGCATAACGCTGACCATCACGAGCAGTAAAACGAGTGATAACTTTCTCATTCTCATAATCTTCCTCCAAAGGCACACACTCACTTGCGTATGCACGATAGATTATTATACGTGACAATTATACGATTTTCGCACGCTTTTGTCAATAGATATCTTTTTAGATATCTCAATTCAATACCTTGTGGTGCGGGCGCAATTGAGCCACAACAACTTGCGTTTTTGTCCTTGAAAAATATTAAAATTTGCGGATATGCGTGGCAAAAAGAAGGATTTCTCTTTATTTTTTACGTTTTCGGGCAAAATTTCGCTATATTCCGATTTTTCTACATTCTAACCGCATATTTTGACATAATTTTACAATTTTCGCGCCTACTTAAACACCGTTAGATATCATGAAAAAAAATATTCGACGACAAATTTTATATCAATCCGTTTTTCGACGGCTTTTGCATAAAATTTCTGATTTTTCGATATTCTATCGCATTGCTTTCACGGTGTACGATTTCGATAACCATCGGTCGTTTGACAGCGTGCCTATTGTATGATAAAATTTTTATTATGCAAAATTCGTACGAAAAAAGTCCGCTCGTCACCGACGACACAATAGTCGTCAGCGTGCAAAAAAGAAAACGCCGTCGCGTATGGGAAATAGACTTCCTACGAGGCGTTTGCGTCATTTTGATGGTGCTCGACCACCTCGCGCTTTTGCTATCCGATTTTTTCGGGCCGACTTGGTACGGTTGGGATTTTGCAAGAAAAGGCGTCGGAGACGCTTTCACGATTTTTTGTCGCAATTGGATATGGAGCGACGCAAGGGATATAATTCACCCGATCGTGCTGTTCGTTTTCTTCTCGATATCGGGCATTTCTTGTACGTTTTCCCGCAACAACGCCAAGCGCGGGCTTATCCTCGGCGCAATTGCGCTTCTCTACACTCTCGGCTCGTACATCGCGCAAGAATATATGGGGATTGGCGGTGTTTTCGTTGCGTTCGGCGTGCTCGATTTCCTCGCCGTTTCTATGCTTTTGTACGCGTTCGTGTCCTTCGTTTGCAGAGAAAATCGTTGGGGTATTGCGGGCGTTAGCGTCGCGCTTATCGCAGTTACTCTGTGTCTGTACTTCCTCTACACCCCGCCCGAAGATACGCCTATGATTTTTGCGATAATCTTCCCGCCTCGCGACTTTTACGGCAATCCGTCCCTGTTCTATACGCAAGGCGATTTTTCACCCGGTGATTTGTTTACGATGATACCCTATACGGCGTTCTATTTTGCGGGCGTGCTTATAGGAGTACTCTTCTATTACGAGAGAATGTCGCTTCTCTCGTTTATGGACGGAAAGTGGAACAAACCCGTATGTTTCGTAGGTCGTCACGCGCTTATAATTTACGTTGCACACGTGGTGTTGCTTGCCGCCCTTCTCTCGCTTATAACGGGACTGTTTATAACTCCAGGCAACTTCGGTTTTTGATAAAACTTCAATCGTCAAAAATTTACTGTGAAAACAAAAAAATAAAGGTTTATCCTTGCGTTTTGCATAGATAAACCCTATTTTGTTGCTAATTTTCACTATTTTCCCGCTATAATCCTAACGCTGTTTTCCGTTGTTTTTCGCTACGATAATTACCGCTTGTTCATTGCGGAATTTTGCGATATTTCAATCTGCAAAACCGCCTATAATCGCTTGCAAATCTTGTAGCGCGCTTATCCCACGAGGCGCACTTGCGCGCGTCTCGAAGAGTCTTTGCGCACTTCGGATATTTGCTTCATAATTCTTCGAGTGAGTCTGTCCGCACCCCTGATATTTTTTATGGGATACGGTTGCTCGGCGTCGGATACGACGAGCATATCGCACACGCCCACAAGACGTTGGAAGAAGTTTTGCGTGGTTTCAACGATCTTAATTTCGTTGAGCGGAATGACTGTAGTCTTGACGCACAACACGCCCTCGCGATATACCACTTTATCCTCGGTGAGCAACAACTCTTTGGCGTTGAGTCGGACAGTTTGTATCAAGAGACTTATAAGCACCACGACGCCCGCGCCGAGCAAAACGTATTTCATAACCGCGTCGGTGAGATACTTCGCGTGCTCGGCTTTGGTGAAAACGCCTTCGATTTGATCCCTGAAAATCCACACGACAGCGACAAGTCCGCCCAAAATCACGGCAAGCAATGCCGTCCATATAAATACCCACGCGGAAAACTTGCCCTTTGCCACTATCCTTTCTGTTCTTGAATACTTTCTTTCGAGTGCTTTCATACGCTCACCTCTCACTTAAAGCATTTGGGAAATTTTGCAATATGCAACGTCGTCGTGCCGAAGGGTTGGAACGTCCTTTCGAGGCACTCTTCCGAATAACTGCATTTTTTGGGAATTTGCGTAAATCCGTTTACGTCGTAATCCCAGTTGAACACCGTTTTGGAGCGGATTTTGAGCTCGAACGGCGGATTGTCAAAGGCAAACGGCTTGTCCGTAATGTCGTTGACCACCGTAGTTTCCTCTTCCGCAAGCGCGCGCCCGCCCGCCTTTCTTGCAAATATGGGCGCAACGTTCCACTTCTTGACCGATTTTACGCTGAGTATACGCCTATCCGTCGCGTTTTGCGTAACCTCGCAAGGAAGTTTGAGCGACATAAGCAAATTGCCCTTGAAAAGGCTCTTCGTGCCGTCGTCGTTGTCTTCCGCAACAAGCGGTATGGACATTTTGAGCATAAACGTGCTTCCCGTTTTGAGAATGCATTTGACGGATATCTCCCTGCTCCCGCTTGCGACCACTTGACCGCCCGATATGAGTTGCATCGTGGTGTTCTTTGGCACGCGGAAATTGATTTTGACCTCTTGCTCCGCGCTGGCTTGCTCCACCTTGAAGACGACGGTGTTGCGGAAAGGATAACTCGTGCGCTCGCTTATGGTGAGCGACGTGCCTTCCACCGTAACGTCCATAGTGCAGGGCGTGTAAGTGAGGAAGTTGAGTTCGTCGTCCTTGACCATACACGCAGTCTGCATATACAGCGGATACGCCGATAGCACCGCAATTGCGCCCCTTGACAACTTTCTCGTATAGAAAGCGTTGTCGCAATCGGAGTACGGCAACTTGCGCGCGTCGGACGCCTCGATCTGATTTATCAAAACGGTGTCTTGCACCGCACTGCAATCCTCGAAGCACGCCCCCGGCACGAGATTGAAGATTATCCTTTCAATCAAGTCCATAGCACGATAGTCTTTGGTTTCTTTGACCACTTCCACGAGAGAGTCGAGATATTCCACCGCTGCTTGCACGTCAACGCCCCTAACGCCCTTCGAGCCTGCAAGACGAGGATCGCAAGCAAACGCTCCAAGCGGAGTTCCGTGATGTTTTTCAAGTGCGGAAATCATCTTGAGCGACAAGTTCTTGAGAGCGTCGTCTCCTATAAATCTGCCGTACGTCGCGGGGTACTTGACCGCTTTTGCAACGTTGACTCCGCTCGTTTCAACCGCCACTTGATGCACTGCCTTGCGCCAATATTTATCGGCAAACTCGCTCGTGAACGCCTTTTGGTGCTTGGACACGATTTCGACGGAATCATAGGTTGAAACCATCTTATTGACACGTTTAAGTGCGTGTTGTGAGATATACTTGTTGTACGGCTTCTTATACGGGAAGTGCACGGCAAGCCTAAACCAATCGTTGGACTGGTCTCTCAACTTCTCGCCGAGGTCTTGCAACCACTCCAAATCGGTCTCTCTATAAACCGCCTCGATTGCTTCTATCTCTTCGAGCAATCTTGCTCTTGAATCGTACCAGTTTGCCCACATCGAGGACGTGTTGAACTGGCTCTTGAAATACTTCTTCAAAAACGGCAAAATGCGCTCGCTACCCGTTGCTTCGTAATAAGTGAGCAACGCCTTGACCGCCTCGATTTTAGGCGTCAAAGAACGAGAGTCTTTCGAGCCGAAATCACCGCCCTCGTTGGCGCTTGACAAAATGGGCATAACGAAACTCTTTGCCTTGTCTTTGAGCTTTTTGTCGTCCAAAGCGCAAGCAAGCAAAGTTATACCGCGGACGAAACGAGGCAAATTCTCGCTACCGCACCACTCTCCGTCTTTCACCAAACCCGAAAGTGCGCCCAACCTCTTTTGAAGGTTGTTCATAAGTTGCATCTCGTCGTAAAGCCAACCTTGCGGTTTGATTGCGCCGAGGGGCAATTTTTTCAGGTTTTTGTCCACAGATTTTGCCAAAACGTTTTCCTTTGCGTGAGGCTTTGCCTCACGTCTCCGTTTATTATATTAAATTAACACACAAACGCCACAAAATCAAGTGAAACGATTATCAAACGGAAAGTATATGAAAAAGGCACGTCTTTTCAGCCTTGCGAAAGCACTGCAAAATCACGCACTTTGGAAGAACCTCAAAACGAAAAATACGACAAAAACACCGACCATAACTCCGATGAAAAAGCATAGAAAAACCGCCGATTAGAGCGGTTTTCGTTTGTCGTTGTTTTGATTTTTATCCACGCAACACATGGTTTATATATGCGTTTTGCGTTTATAAAGTGTTTTTTTGTGCGATTTTGCGCGTTTTACGTCTTATCCCTTATACGAGTTTTCTTTGACTTTATCGGACGTGGTTTTCTTCTTTTTCGCACCGTCTTTGAAGTTGTGCATTTCCACTTTATATTTCTTGGAAAGGCTTTTCTTTGCGCACTTCATTGCAAACTTTGCAATCTTCAAAGATAGTTGCACGAGTGCTACGAAGAAGGTAAAACCGAACACTATCCATTTGGTAAGGTCGGGTTTCCCTTTTGCGATACCCACCATAGACACCGCGGTGAGCGCAAGGAAGAAAACGTTGACGAACGCTTTGAAAATTTTCAAAACCGTCTTGTATGTCTTGACGTTGGTTTTGAGTTTCTTGGGATCCTTGAATGTTAGCGCGACGAGTGCGATAAACACGCCCACGAACACCGCAAGCATAGGTATGAGCGCGTAGGTATAGACGCTGTCAACCCACTTTTTCGCAATGAAGGTGCAAACGGACGCAATTGCGTAAAACGTGGAAATAATCGTCCATACGACGTCTATTTTTTGGAACGTCGTGAGTTTCTTGTTCTCTTCTTCCGCGATAACCTCGGCAGTGGCTTTTTCCACTTGCTCGCTCGTGTAATCACCCGATATGCCCTTTTCGTCGGCAAGTGCCGATTTGGGCGTAAACTTTGCTTTCTTTGTCATATACTTCTCCTAAAAAACAACCTGCCCGTACGGGGCAGGCCTCAAATTTTGCTTTGGTATTTTACACCTCTTTTGCAACCACTCTTGCAAGAAAGTCGTCGCAAAGTTTGATGTTTTCGATTGCCGCGCCCTTGTTCCAATTGAGAGGATAGCAGTGATTGTCAGAAAACTTGGTGCTGTGATGTTCCTCTACGTGTACGCCGAGGTCTTGAAGTTTTTTGACAAGTTTTTGTCCTTGACCTTTGCAGAACATATCCTTTTCCGCGTACGTGATGAAAGAAATCGGGAAGCTTTCGTCCACGTATCCGAACGGCGCAAGATAGTCGGTATATTCGTACTTGTCGAGTTCTTTTACATGCACACCGCTGAAATCATACAAAATCTTGTCCGTGAGATTGAAGGGCATTTTTTGTCCGAGCGCTTCACCGATGTCGTAGATACCGCAGTCGAGCATTGCCGTGCGGAATTTCAAATCCGTGCTTACTCCGAACTTCTCTTGAAGAGCCTTGTTTGTGGACACGCAAGAGAGCATTGCGGAATAGTAACCGCCTGCGGAGTCGCCCGATACACACATATTGTCAAGGTCGAGGTTGTATTTTTCCGCGTTTGCGCCAACCCAGTTGAGAGCGGATACGAGATGTTGCAATCCCTTCGGGAAGAGATATTTAGGACCGAGGCCGTAGTTGACGTTGACCACGAAGAAGCCTTTGTTTGCCGCCCATTTGGCAAGGCCTCTGCGGTAGTGTTTGTCACCCGCCACGAATCCGCCGCCGTGAATGTAGAAGAACACGGGATATTTTTCGTTGCCGTCTTTTTTGACGTAATAAGTGTCGAGCTTGCAAGCGTCGTCCTTGTCGTATGCAATGTCCGTCTCGATCTCGAACTTTACGTCTTTGAAGCGGAGCATTTTCTTGTTGTTTTGCGATCCGTCGAACATTTTGTCGATTGCCACAAACAAAAATTGCGCAAAAGTCATAATAATTACCCCTTTTGGATTATTTAATAGAATTTTAGCATATATCGCACATTTGTGCAATATCTATCGCTCAAAATTGCTCACATAATTTGTTTTTGAAAAATATATTGACATAAGGCAAAACTTGTGTTATTTACATATAGAAAAACTTTGTGGACTTTTCCGGGCTACGCCAACTTTTCGCCACACGATTGCGCTTTTGCAATTGTGTTATTTTTTTGCAAGGCGCACAAAGGAAAGGAATTATGAAAAAAATCACCCTACACAGCGAAATCGTATATCTCGTTGCGATAATACTTCTTGCGCTATCCGTCGCTATGCTCACGACGTCGGGATACGGGCTTTCTATGATCGTTGCGCCCGCGTATATTTTGAGCCTTATCGTCGGCATAGAGTTCGGCATTGCGGAATACATCGTGCAAGGCGTATTGATAATCTTGTTTTGCATTATCGTAAAACGCTTCAAGGTTGGATATCTCTTCTCGTTTATATCTTGCATTATTTACGGCGCGATACTCATTGCGTGGCAAAAAATCCCGTTTTTCAACACTTCGATAAACCCGCCCGAAAGCTACGAGACGTGGCAAAGAGTGCTTCTCTTTATCTTCGGAGATTTGCTCACATTCTTCTCCGTCGCACTCTCGTTCAAGGCGTATTTGCACCCGCAAGTTTACGACTTCTTCGTGAAAGGAGTGAGCGAAAGATACCACTTTAAGCAAACTATCGTAAAAACCGTGTTTGACCTCTGCTGTCTTGCAACGGGCACGGCAATGACGCTGATTGCGTTCAAAGAATTCCGCGGAATATACTGGGGCACGCTCGCAACGGCAATCTGCGGCGGCACTATTATAGGCTTTTTCAGCAAAATACTGGACAAGATTGCGGTCATCAAACCGCTCTTTCCAAAGCTTGAAAAATACTTCGAGATAGACGATAAAGTTTTGTCAATAAAAACCGACGAATACGTGCGAGAGTAAAAATCAACGATAGAAAATATGCAAAAACGGCGCAAATTTGCGCCGTTTTTTGATTGTTTTTTGATGGAAAATCGCTTATTTTTATGCGATTTTTCGATAAAAATTATGTCATTTTAAGGGGCGTTTTGCCAAAAACTTACGCCTCGATTGCGTTGAATTCTTTGAGGTTCTTTTCAACCAAGTCAAAGTAACGATTTGCGATCTCTACGTCTTTTTCGTTGCCTCTGATTGCCGTGGAGAGCGTTACTCTGCCGAGTATGGTCGTTACGGACATGAGGAAGAAAGGTTTGTACTTGACTGCGCCCGAGATGAAGCCGTCAATCATCGTCATACCGTCAAAGGTGAGTTTCTTGTCGTCAAGCAAGCCCATATTGCTCACCGCGATAAGCGGATTGTCGTATCCCGCCTTGATTGCAAACTCCGCGATGTCTTGCGGGAAGATGGTGTAGGCAAGTTTGAGAAGAGGCAAGGAATAAAGCCCCATAAACTTGTCGCGCTTGTAGCCTTTGGTGGAGCGAATGATGTTGACTACGGTGTCTTGCATCGTTTCGCCTTTGCAAAGAGTGCGGACTGCCATCCACGCCGTGTGGTTGGTGAGACCGCCTTGCAAACCGCCCTCGACTATGTGCTTACGAAGGTCGATTGCGCACGATACCGTGAGGCTGTCGTCGTCTTTAAGTCCGCAAAGCTCGTACAAAGAGCGGAACACGAGTGCCATAATAGCGTCGTTGACGGTGATGCCGAGTTTCTTGGCAATCGCGCGCATTGTGGCAAAGTCCTCTTGACCGATTTCTCTCTTGATAATGCGGTTGACGTCCTCGGGCACGCTTTCCGACCACGGAAACGGAACTTTGTCTTGCGCCTTGCTTATGTTTTTATAAAGTCCCTTTGCGTGCTTCAAGTCCTCGCCTTCGAGCATCGAATACACTTGCTCGTACGCACGAGAACCCGTCTTCATACTCAAAGACGCATAATCTTTGCCTTTGAGCGCGTTGTAGTTGTTGCAAAGCGTTGCAAGGAAGTATTTGAGGTCACCGCCATCCATACACATATGGTTGTTGCGCCAACAAAATACGCTTTGGTTGTCGTCCTCGAAAATCGCTATCTTGATTTGTACGTTGTTGTCGTAAGGGATAACTTCGCAAAGCCACTTGTCCGCCACTTCGTCGGCGTTCTCGACGCGCTCGTACGAGACGATATCGTCTATTGTGTACTTCTCTTCCTTCCAATACGGTTCAACCACCGTGGTGTTGAAAGAGGAGTGGAGCACGGGTGCTTTTTCAACCATATAAAGCACGGCGTTTTTGAGTGCGGTCATATCGAAACTTCCCTTATACGAGAATTTCGCATGCACCATTCTATCGTAATAGTTGCGGAAAAGAAACTGCATTCTATCCCACATTTCAGCCTTTATAGTGTTTGCCATAACAATTCCTCTATTTGCATAAAACGACTTTTATATCGTCAAAACGATAAGTTAATCGTCCCATTCCGTCCAATACGCTTCGTTTTGTTTTTCGTTCTTATCGGCAAGTTGTGCCTTCTCTTTGGCGTTGTTTTTCTTTGCTTTCTTGACGACTACGACGATAACTTGCACGAGTGCGCACACGACGCCCGCAAGGCAAAGAAGCCAACCCGGATGCCAGAAATCTTTCACGAGTATGCCGAGCATAACGTAAAGCATTACGCCGAAAATCTCGACAAACACGGGAAGTTCAAACCACTTCACTTTGCTGTTTGTGGCAAAAGCAAGCGCAGTGTCCGTGCCGAAAAGCAACATAACCATTGCAAGGAATGTCATCCAAGAACCTTCAAAATGCAACGCGGGTTCGAGGACGAGTTCGAGGAGCAAAAACACGAATACGGAAAACAGCACTTCGCACACCGCGACGCAAATTCTCGTGACAATAAATTTGCGTTTTTGAGCAAATTTGAGCGCAACGTATCCGAGCAACACGCCAACTCCCGCAAACGCACCGCCAACGACGATGAGCCAAGTGGGATGCCATATTTTTGCGACTCCGCCGACGATGAGATACACCACCGTCAAAAGTGCGACGATTGCAGCCGCGCTGATGCCGACCGCGCTTGCTTTGCGCTTGACGACGCCGCTCTTGATTTGTCTGTTTTCGAATTCCGCAAGAGTTTGGTCTATGTCACCGAGTTCGGAAACCGCCATATTGTAGATAAGTTCGTCGTCGGTTACGCCCTTAATGCGCAATTCTTGTTCTCTGTCAAGAAGCTCGACAAGCAACGTCTTGCGGTATTCCATCGCAGCCTTGGTGGGTGCGATCTTTCTGAAATGCTCTTCCAAAAATTGTTTGAATTTCTCTTTCATATCAATATCCTCTATGCACTTTCGTGCCGTTGTTTACACGTAATATACGAACGAAGACGATTTGGGTTACGTATTCACGCAAAAAAATTTTTGCACATACGATATATGGACGGTCAAATCCTCGTCGCGTATATATTTTACCTCACTTGCGCGCAGTTTTCAATAAAAATCTTTCTTTACATAAAAAGGAGGTAAAATACTATGTTTTTCAATTGGTTTTCAAACTCTTGCTGTAACGACAATCCTCGTCCGTGCGGGTGCTCGGGCACGAATACTATCGAATATATCAGAGGCCCTATCGGCCCGCAAGGTCCGGTAGGTCCCATCGGTCCTATGGGGCCGATGGGTGCGCAAGGTCCGACGGGCGCTACCGGCGCGACAGGCGCAACCGGTCCGCAAGGCCCGACAGGAACGAGCGCGCTTCTAGATGCACTCTATGCCTACGGCGGAACTCAAACGGTGGCGTCCGCAACGATAATTCCGCTTGCAAACTCCACAACTACCCCGACGACAACTATGGCACTAACCGACAACGCCGTCGTATTGCCGACGGGAACGTATCTCGTCACCTACGGCGCGACGGGTACGAGAACTACTGACGGCAATCTCTCCGTGCAATTGTACGCCAACGGCACTGCGATTGCAACCGAGATTATATCCGCAAACGCGTCCTCGACAAACTCGGCAAATTTGTCAAAGACCATACTTTACAACGCAACGGCGGACGGCACGACGCTCTCGATCTACAACGTATCTGGTGAGAGCGTAAATCTCACGGGAGCAAATATCACCGTTAAAAGAATTGTATAACGGCGCGGACAAGTCGAAAATCCGATAAAATAAAAGGATTTTTCGAAAGACGCCGATAGGCGCAAAAAGAGGCGGTTTGAATATGTAACCGCTTCTTTTCGTTTATTGTTCGGAAAAATAAATTTTGCTTGATTTTACAGTCGATTTTTCGATAAAAAATTACAAAAAGCGTTGATTTTTACACTTTTAGTTGTTAGAATGAGGATGTTGTACGCGCGCATACGCCTATATGCGTACGCGTATGCGCTATCAATAATTATTGCACGCGATAAAACGTGCCGATTTTTCGGAGTTTGCGATATGGACGGAAAAACGATTATCATTGCCGTTGCCGGAAAAGGAGGAGTGGGAAAAACCTCTCTTTCTGCCGTAATCGTAAAACTTCTCGTAGAAAATTTTCCCGATAAAAAAATACTCGCAATAGACGCAGATCCTGCAATCGGATTGTCCACCGCACTCGGTATCGAGCCGAAAAAGACTATCGACGATGTACGCAAAGAGACCGTGGAGCAGACGCAAAACGGCAAAATCGCGCCTATCGAAATTCTCGGAAATGCGGAATATTCCATAGAAGAAGCGATATGCACCGCAAACGGCTTTGACTTTATCGCAATCGGCCGTCCGGAAAGCGCGGGTTGCTACTGCAAGATAAACACGTATCTCAAAGACGTGATTGCGCTCATTGCCAAGCACTACGACTTCGTGGTGATAGACGGAGAAGCGGGCATTGAGCAAATCAACCGCAGAGTTATGGAAAAGGTGTCTCACCTATTGCTAATCACCGACCAATCCAAGAAAGGTCGCGACGTGGTGAAAACCATTGCAAAAGTTGCGTCCGAGCTCGTTATGTACGACGAAATCGGCGTAATTCAAAACAGATTGTCCCCCGAGGCTATGGCGCAAAAACCCGTGGTGGACGATATAAAGACGCTTGCCTATATTCCGTCGGACACCGCTTTGGCGCGTTGCGACGTTATGGGTGAAAACGTGTTCCTCCTCCCCGACGACTCGCCTATCTGCGTCGGCGCGAAAGAGGCTTTGCAAGAAATACATATTTTATAGGAGATATATTGTGAGAGATCTAAAACACCTCATTTACTTTGAGAACTTGCTGGAAAACTCCAACAACGAGCTCATCCAACAGGCGCAAGAGGCAGGAAGAAAGGCAATCGGACACGTTTGCTATCAAATCCCCGAACCGTTGCTCAACTTGCCGGGAATCTTTTCTGTCAGACTTCGCGCGCCGAGAACAACCAGCACGGAAATGGGCAACTACTATCTCAGCCCCATTTTCTGCGAGGCTTGCCGTGCCATTTTGGAACGCGCTCTCGAAGGCGGATTTTCTTTCCTCGACGGATTGATTGCTCCCGAAGCGTGCGCTATGATGAACCGCCTTGCCGAAAACATCGAGCATCTCGGTTGCTGTCCGCACGAAGGCTTCTTCGCTTCTTACTGCGACGTGCCTATGAAGAGCGACGAAGTTACGCTCAAACACTACGTGCTTCAAATGCAAGAGCATTGCCTCAAACCGCTTCACGAGCATCTCGGCATCGACGTAAGCGACGCCGCTATCCGCAAAGCCGTTGAGGAGCAAAACAAAATCTCTCGTCTCATCACCGAAATCGGCAATTACAGAAAAGACGCACAACCGAGAATTACGGGTTACGAATTTGCGATTTTCTGCCTTGCGACATACTGCTGTCCCAAAGATTTGCTCATCGAAAAACTCGAAGAGACTGCGGAAGAACTCAAAACGAGAGTTCCCGATCCCGTCGGAACGTACCGCGCTCGCGTGGCGATGGTGGGCAGCGAAATCGACGATCCGAGTTTTATCAAACTTGCGGAAGACACGGGACTTGTTGTGGTTGCGGACAGATACTGCTTCGGTTCTTTGCCCGGCAGACAAGAAATCATTCTCAACGACGAAGAGGACGCACTCACGCAAGTGTGCAGATACTATATGCAATCGGGACAATGCCCACGCTTCCTCAACACCGAAAAGGTGAACGAGCGTCACGCTTTCGTTGATAAAATCGCGAAAGAATATCACGCCGACGGCATTATCATCGAGCAAATCAAGTTCTGCGACTACTGGGGATACGGCAGACCGTTTATGCACGCCGTGTTGCAAAACGAATACGGCTATCAAGTCCTTTCCATCGACCGTCCGTACAACGCGGGGCAATCGGGACAATTGCGCACGAGAATTCAAGCGTTCGTCGAGGCAATGGAAATCAAGAAAATCCAGACTGAAAAAGGAGAGCACTGACTATGGGCGCAAAACTTAACTCCGAAAAATTGGGCAAATTCTATAAACCCGGCAAAAAGACTGCCACCCGTAGAGAATGGCGCGGTTTCAAAGATACGATGTACGACTTCGGTCGTTGGCTCAAAAACTTACTCGTTATGGGCAAATTCATTATGAAACCCACCACCGTCAAAGCACTCTTCACTTATAGATGGTTTGGCAACTATATGGCGGCTTTCGACTATATCGACAGACACCTCGAAGGCGTAAGAGGAGAGCAACTCCGCATAGGTCACAAGCAATACGACAGCATCGTCGGACACCTTACGCAAACGATGGACACGCTCTTTAAGTGCGACAAGCGTATCGGCAACAAGAACGGCAAATACGACGAACTCAACAAAAAAGTCGTCATTATGGACGAAAACGGTATGATGGTCGTTGCAATGGGCTTTCCCAACCTCAAATTCTTGTCCAAAGAAGTGCCCGCAATCTACACGGGTTCTACCATCGCACAAGACGGCGTTTTGCACTATATCGAGGTTTCCGAAGAGTTCCAAATTCCCACCGACGTATGTCCGATGCCTTGCGCGGAACTCGGTTGCGCAATCGACGAAGACTTCCCTATCTGCGGTGTGTGCGCAATTCACTGCAACACCACTTGCGACGGTTCTTTGATGGGCAACCAAATCGAAGACCGCCACGACGATCTCCCCTCTTTCACGATGGCTGCGCCTATGCGCCACCAACAAGAGTCCGTTCTTCCTTACTCTCGCGATCAAGTGGTTGCGGCAATCAAGTTTATCGAAAAGCACACCGGTGAAAAGTGGGACTGGGACGCTTTTGCAAGAAACTGCAAGACGTACAACGCTCAAAACGCTTTGTTCGATACGTGGCTTGAAATGAACAAGACTCCCTATCCTCAAATCTGCGGCAACAACATTATGCTTTACCGCGACGCAGAGTATATGGTTATCTCCGGACGTGACGCGTCCTTCCTCAAACTCGACCAAGAAATCACCGACCTTGCAAAGAAAGGTTACGAGAAAAAGACCTTGGCGGCAAAGGAAATCCGTCACCGCGCAATCGTATGGGGCGTGCACGCTCAATACTACACCGCTTTCAACCAATGGCTTGCAAACTGCTGGGGTATCGTGACGCTTTGCGATATGCTTTCCTTCACGCTCACCAAGCCCATCAACTACGAGGATCACGAACAAGCTATGCTCGACCTCGGCGAATACAATATGAATATGATTATGCGTAACCACTCCAACGGCGGTTACGAAGTCGGCGTCGAACAACTTTGGCAATATTGCGAAGAATTCAACGCGGATATGGTCATTATGTACGAGCACATCGGTTGCAAGTCTATGGCGGGTTATCACGGACTTATCGAAGAAGAAGGCAGAAAACGCGGTATCCACATCGTTTGGGTATACCACGCGTTGATGAACCCCACCAAGGCGTCGAGAAAAGATATGCGTAACGACGTCAACCGTTATATGAAGACCGTGTTGAGAGAAGAACCTCTCGACCCGACCATCGTCGATTTTGACGATACCAATCGTTGGTAAAAGGAGAAGAATAATATGAAATATTTTGGCGGATGCGACGTAGGTTCAACCTACACCAAAGCAGTTATA
>CAVANK010000012.1:0-56746 GCA_963590075.1 Eshraghiella crossota | reverse complement strand
AGTCTTGCGCGCGCGTACGCGCGTGCACTTGTATCAAAGACTACGGCACGTCTAATCGTCAAATGATGTGATAATGGTGTTGATTTAATGAAAACGTTTTTGTTTTCAGTGGCAGTATTTATTATTGCCGATGCATATTTTGTTATTTACTAACAACTATGAAAATGGTAAAATAAAAATGAACGAACGAGATAGTTATATATTTTGTTTGTTGATAAATATGCAAAGTAAGGAAAGTTATGGATAAAATTTCGCAATACATTAAGGATAATTGGACAAAAACTTTTCATCCTGCAAAAGACTTGGCGGGGGACGTAAAAGTTGATCATCCTTATGTTTCTCCGTGTGCAACCGATTATTACACTGAAATGTTCTATTGGGACACTTACTTTATAAATATCGGACTTATACTCGATGGTTTTGCAGAACAAGCAAAGAACAATATAGACAATATCTCGAAATTTATAAATGCGCTTGGCTATATGCCTAATGCAAACTATATTCTTGACAGGTCACAGCCGCCGTTCTTTACTCGTATGGTTTACGACTATTACAAACAGACGGGGGATATGTCAGTCGTAGAAGGTTATATCGAAACGATATTGAAAGAATATAAGTTTTGGCAGACCGAGCGCAAAAATCCTATCGGATTAAATTCTTATGGCACGTCAAGTGGCAAAGACGATATAATGCGCAACTATGAATGGCATCACGGAAGAGTGTGTGTTGTGGGTGAAACGGAAGAAGAAAAACTTGTATTAGGTCACGACATAATGGCTATTGCCGAAAGCGGACTTGACTTTAATATGCGTTTTAAGACTCCGAAGAGGCGTATAGCCGCTCACGAATTTTCGCACCTTGATTTGGACTGCATTTTATACGATATGGAAGTCAAAACCGCTGAAATGTTGCGTCTTTTGAATCGCACGGGCGAAGCGGAAGAGTTCGATAAATATGCAGACAAAAGAAAAGAGTTGATGAATAAGTACTATTTAACGGAAGACGGTATTTATCTCGATTACAATTTCGTTACGGGCAAGCATTCTGAAATTCTGTCGGCAGTATCTTTGTATCCGTATACATTTGGCGTATCGAATGATAAGGAAGGTGCGTTGAAAGTTCTTAAACGTCTTGAACTCGAATACGGCCTGTCGGCTTGTGAATATCGTGAAGACGATTTGTTCTATCAGTGGGACTATCATTATATGTGGCCTGCCGCAACGTGCCTTGCCTATATGGGATTGAAAAACATAGGACTTGACGAAGACGCATTGCGAAATGCAAATAAATACGTTTCCGTAGCAAGAAAAGTCTTTGACGAAACGGGCAGACTTTGGGAAAAATACGACGCATTGACAGGCGAAATCGCAGTTACGAGCGAGTATGCGACAATGCCTATGATGGGATGGACGGCTGCTGTTTATCGTTACTTTGTAGAAAACGAAAAGATTTGAAAACGGTAAATCGCCGCGGAATAAGAAAATGAAAGCGACGAGTAATCAGATGCTCGTCGCTTTTTGTATCTTATATCATAATAAGTGTAGATAAATTCTAACAATAATAGAACGGAACTTTGACGTGAGATTTCCGCGTATCTAATCCGTTGAATTGAATGTTAAGCTATGACGTTCAGTCCGTCGTCAAAGATACAGATGTTGTCGGGTTTTATGGATAGACGAATGGCATCTCCTGCGTTGTACACTTCTTCTTCGTCAAGCGAAAGAGTGAAGACTTGATCCATATATTCGACGGTAACGCTGTTGTCGGTCGCGTTGAGTACGTTGGCTTCGATATCGCCTTGACTGTCTATTGAAAAATCGTCTGCTCTCAATGCGATAGTCACCGTGTGGTCTTTTAGTTTTGAAGAGTTGACGGTTGACGGCAAATCGCATTTGAAGTTGCCGTTGACTTCTTCAAGCGTTTTCTTCGAGCATTTTGCTTCGGCAAAGAAAATGAAAACGGAGTTAAGGAACTTTGCACAATAAAGCGTGTTGGGGTGTTGAATAAACTCTTGCGGTGTTCCGATTTGTTCGACTTTCCTATTGTGTATCAAAGCGATTCTGTCACCGAGTCGCATTGCTTCGGTTTGATTGTGCGTAGAGTAAATGAACGTTGCAGACGTTTGGATATGAAGAGATTTGATTGTAGTAATCAACTCATCGTGGAAAACGGGATCGAGTGCGGACAAAGGTTCGTCAAACAAGCATACAGAAGGTTCTTTGACAAGACTTCTTGCGATTGCAACTCTTTGTTGTTGACCGCCCGAAAGTTCGCGCGGTTTTCTTGCAAGTAATTGTTCGAGATGAAGCAGTTCCGCAATTTTGATTATGCGGTCTTTGCGTTCTTCTCTCGGCACTCGAAGCGTGAAAAGCGGTTCTGCAATGTTCTCGTAAACGGTTTTGTGAGGGTAGAGCGCAAAATTTTGCGTAATATAGGACATATTCTTCTGTTTTTGTGTTAGAATAGAAGCGTCAAGTCCGTCAAAGTATATATCGCCGAAATCATAAGGTTCAAGACCTGCCAAAACGCGCAATAGGGTGGACTTGCCGCAACCTGACTCTCCCATTACAACCAAAAACTCTCCGCTATTGACATCAAGCGAGAAATCGTGCAATACTACTATGGAATGTTTTTTGCGGTCTGTGTAACTCTTTTGAAGTTTTACTACTGATATTTTGTTCACTTTGCACCTCAAAATACAGTATAAAACATTCCAAAGAAAAAATCAAATATACACAAATGAAAGTATTTGAATACGATGAAAACCAAATAAAAGACTTGCAGAAGAAAAGCAAGATAGGTGCTGCGATTTGTGCTGTCGCAGGTTTTTTGGTATGCCTTATTCTGTTTTTGGTTCATTCAAGAAGTAATACTATTATAATCTTGCCGATTGTCTGCATTATAGCGGCGACTACCGTTTGCGTGACTTTGGGAATAGTGTTGGGCAGACTCGGATATTTGAAACAATATGGTTTTATAGTTAAAAAAGCGGCAACGGCTTCTTTGACTACAAAACTTACATATATCGGAAGCGAAACTTCGATTGTAACGAGAGATCATTTGAGATTTACAAAGAGCAATTTTACGGACGACGAAAATAACGTCGTTACGTTTTGCGTGCTTATTCCGCATAATCTCGATTTGACAGAAGGGCAGAGAGTTTCCGTTACACACGTAGACGACATTCTTTTGTCGGTGGAGGCAATCGATGAGTAAAGTCTACGATGCAAAAACTTATGTAAAAACGAGATTGGCATACGACTGGTGGAAATACGTTGCATTGATAGTCGTAGTTTGCCTTGTGTGGTATTACGCATTTTATATGACCGATAGATTGAAGGATACGGAGAAAATACAGATTTTCACGTCGGCAGAGATTGTAAATTTCGACGTTGAAAAAGAGTTGGAAGACGAATTTTCCAACCAAGGAATATACGATTATTTCTTCTATCAGGCATCTTTTGAAAACAAAAACTTTGAGTTTGCACTTGAAACGCAAGGCTTTGGCAATTCGGATATTCTGATTATACCCGAAGAAGCGTTGACGGAAGCAATGATTGCGCAGTGCGTAGTTTTTGACGATGAGTTTATAAACGCTTGTAAGTCGGCAAACGATAAGGTTGTATTCCTTGAATCCGAAGACAAGACTTACGGAATCAAGGTATATATCAAAGACGATGATGAATATAACAATAGTTTTTCATTCAGTTCGTGGATAAATCCCGATAGAAGCTATTGTATGGTATTGTCAAAGCAATCAAAAAACGTCGGAAGACTATCTTCCGAATCGAAAGTCGAGAACGATAAGGCTTTAAGCACTTATATTTATCTTTTGGGCAGAAAATGAAAAAAGCAATTTCAGCGAAAACCGATTTCACCGAACAAAATTTGCCGCACAATAGGTGGCAACTTTTTGGAGACTTGTTTAAGCACAGATTCGGCTTCTTGATGAAGGCGGGATTGTTGACTGCGCTCTTTTTCTTGCCGTATTTCATTTGGAATACGATTATGCTCGAAGAATTGCGTTTGTTGGCGGATACCGTAACGGAAACAAACGCGTATGAAGTGGCGGTGCAAATGCTTGCGTTGTCAAATACAAAGAATGCCGTAAACGTGCTGTTTTTCGGTATCTGTGCAATCGGAATAAGCGGGGGAGTGTCCGTAATACAAAAATGCGCGTGGGGTGAAATTGTCTTTATCTCTGACTTTTTCGTCGCCCTTAAACGTGATTGGCTCAAAGACTTTTTCTTTGGCGTAATACTCGGCCTCTCGTATTGGCTCGTCGAATATGCAATAAGATTCGTTCCGCTCAGCACGTTGGATACCACCGTGTCCGTTTTGATGTACGGCATAACGACGGTGCAATTTGTATTGATTGCGGTTATGACGATGTTTTCGATTTGTCAAAACGCGGTCTATCAACTGTCAATACTTAAACTTCTCAAAAACAGTTTTGCCTTTACGTTCAAAGGTCTTTTCCCGATGCTTGGCATAATGATTTGTGCGGTATGTCCGGTGTTTTTGCTTTTTGTCAATAATATGATTGTCGATATAGTCGCGGCGGTTATGTTTTCGTTGATACTCGGATTCGGATTGCTCGGCATTGTCTTGTTTGCAGATAGTTTGTTCGATAAGTACATAAATAAGGAAAATTATCCGCAATTGGTCGATAAAAACATCAATAGAACGCAAAAAAGCGTTAAAATTAAGAAGAAATAATTCATTTGTCCGGTATCTTTTTAATATTTGTTGCACAAGTCCGCCGTTGCAATATTTGTTAGCAATTTAGCACGATTTATTATTTACGCAAATATAGACTTATGATAAAATTAATATTGTGGAATAATGCCATATATATATCACGTGGCATTTTTTGACAATAAGTGAACAAGGGTGTAAATATGAAGAACTGGAAAAAATGGTTTGCATTGGTGGCAATTGTGGCGCTTTGTGCGATTGCTTGCGTGACGCTCGCTGCTTGCCACAAAACAATGGATACTCAATACACAATCGTCATCGAGCCGTTTTCGGGAAGCGGTTTCGGTTATCAGTGGATAAAAGATTTGGCGGACGAGTGGTCTCAACAAAACGGCACTTATAAAATTGTCGTAAAAGAGAACTCGACTGCGCTTTCGGGAACGCAACTTGACCAAATCGCATCCAACAATACCAATACGGATATTTATTTCGGTGCAGAACCGTCTTATTCGTCAGGCTTTTATAAAGGTTATTTTGAAGATTTGACCGATTTGCTTGCCGTTTCACCCGATAACAACGGCGTTACCATTCAAGATAAAATCGTAGATTTTGAAACTTGGCAAAAGGTCGCAGGAAAACTTTCTTACGATTCCACAACCGATTCTTTCACGACGTCGGGTTGCTATATGTTGCCTTATTCCGTAACGATGGTCGGAATGGTTTATGACCACGATTTGTGGGTAGAGAAAAACTACGTTAATTTTGCAGAGAATAACGCAGAAGTAAAGGCACAACTCGATGCGCAAGGAATTGCATATCAAGTATCGGGTAAGCGACTCGTTTTCGTTTCTTCCACATCGGCGACAAACTATTCACAAGGCGATTATATCCTTACTGCGGGCAAAGACGGTAAGTACGGCACGTACGATGACGGTCAACCGCAAACTATGGCTGAATTTGTGACGCTTCTTAACAAAATCGTTGCTGCGGACGGAAAGGGATTTATTTATTCTTCGATGCAAGAGTATGCAAGTTCTTTGACCCTTTCTTACTTGGTACAATATGCAGGTATGGACGCATACAGCGCACTTTCCACATTTAACAGCAACGGTAAAGAAATTGCACTTTCGGACGGCACGAGTGCCGCTATAGATTGGAATAACGGTTATCTTGCATATTCAATGAACGGAATTGCGGATGCAGTGAAGTTCACAAACGATTATTTCGGACCTTCCAGCAAGTATTGCACGCGTGGCAACTACGTCACCGACGCACAAGATAAGTTCATCAACGGCGGACTTGGAAACTCGAAGTACAACGCAATGATCGTCGAAGGCAACTGGTTTGAATTTGAAGCGGCAGAATCTCTTAAATCCGCAGGAAAGCAACAAGCAGACAAAGGTTACGGAAAAGTCGATTACAGATACCTTCTTATGCCGGATATCGAAGGACAAAAGGGTATTGACGGCAACGGACACGGCAGTGTGTTTGCAGCTCCCGAAACAGGTGCTATCGTTGTCAGAAAGCAACAATATCCCGAAAAACTTGCAGCTATCAAAGATTTCCTTGCGTACACTTTGACGGATAAGGCTCTTTCCGAAACAACCGCAAACACGGGTTTGATCAGAGGTTATAAGTATTCGCTTACCGACGCTCAACTTGCAAATATGACTCCGTTCCAAAGAACGAGTTATCAAATTTACCAAGATTCCGCAAACGTTAAAGTTTTGACGTATGCAACCGACAGACTTACCACTCCGTTCGCTTATGCTGCAAACGGCTTCAATTACGGTATTCTTCCTGTCGGAACTACTTCGTCTGTCGTAGACGCTTTGAGAAACGGACAAAGCGTTGAACAAGTTATCACTACTATACAAAACAACTACTCAAAGAGCACGTGGGATGGATTCCTTCGCGACATAAAGAACAGTTTGGTATAAAACTATGGAAAACGTACAACAAGCGGAAAGTTTTGTAATACCCAAGAAAAAGAAGATGGCTCGGCATAAAACGCAGGGCATCTTCATCTTGAGTTTTATTGCGTACCCATTGATACTGTTTATCATCTTCTACGTGGCGGTGAACGTTAACAGTATTATTATGGCGTTCTGCGAAACGAAACTTGACGGAACACAAGTGTTCGTCGGATTCAAAAACTTTACGACGTTCTGGAATAACTTGACGGAAAGCGGCGGTGTTGTTTCTGTAAGTCTTTTGAACTCACTGAAAATGTACGCAATAAACCTTGTCATTTGTATGCCGCTTTACATTTTCTTCTCTTATTTGCTGTACAAAAAATGCTTTATGCACAGAACGATAAGAGCAATCGTAATGTTGCCGCAGATTATTTCCGGATTCGTCATTTGTATGTTGTTCGTCAACTTCGTATCGGGTGACGGCGCACCGTTGCGTGTTCTGTTTGAAAAAATGGGAATACTCGTCGATGCGGACGGAGTCGGACTTGACTTATTGTATACGGAGAAATATGCATTCGGAACGACTATCTTCTATGGTATTTGGCTTTCGTTCGGTACTAACTTGATTGTTTATCCGAACGCGATGAAGGAAATCAGTCCTGAAATCGTCGAGAGCGCAAGACTCGACGGCGTAACGAATATGTTCCAAGATTTGAGATACATAGTTTTGCCGTTGATATTCCCGACGTTGTCAACGTTCCTTGTAACGGGACTTGCAGGTATATTTACCGATGCAGGCTCTATACTCGGATTCTACAATACGAGCGCACCCGAGTACGTTTCAAATATGGGTTATTATTATGCGCAGTTGGTCTTGAACGGAAACGAAATCAGTTATCCGGTCTTGGCTGCGGGCGGTTTGATAATGACCTTGATAGTTGCGCCGCTTACGATATTGTTGCGTTTCTTGCTCGAAAAATTCGGGCCTACTACGGAGGCATAATATGAATAAAGAAGATTACTCGCTTCGTGTTTCCGTTTACGGCGGAGCAACGAGAAAAGAAGTCAAAAACGAACTGGAACGTCAAAAAGGGATTCTAGCGGAATTGTCGCAATCTCCCGAAGAGAATGCGGAAGATATCTCCACCGTTGAGCAAAACATCGCTGCGCTCAAATTGAAGAGAAATCATATCGCAGGCGAATTGGCGGGGAAGGGAATCGATAAAACCATCAGAACGATACTTTGGGTTATACTCGTGGTGTATTGCGTTTCTCTTTTGATTTTGCCGATTTGGATGTTTTTGACGTCTTTGAAAGATCCGCTCGAATATGCAACCAGTGCGTTTGCTTTTCCGAAATCTTTCAATTTCGACAACTATAAGTCGGTTTTTGAAAAATTGCAAATAACAATCGACTATCAAACGACGTACACCCTTTGGGATATGGCGGGATTCAGCATTTTGTATTCGGTAGGCGTATCCTTGATGAGCGTTATTCTCACGACTTGTATGGCGTACGTTATTGCTAAATACAAATTTCCGGGAAGGAATTTCTTGTACTCGTTGGGTATAGTTATTATGATTATCCCTATTGTCGGTAATCTTCCTTCGGCAATGGTTATGAGAAAGGCTCTCGGAACGTACGACAATATTATCCTTACGATACTTACATCACCTTGCACGGCATTTTCGGGATTGCACTTCTTGCTTTTGCACGGAGCGTTTAAGCAACTTCCGTGGGACTATGCAGAAGCGGTATTCGTTGACGGTGGCGGACATTACTCGGCATTTTTCAGAATGTATCTTCCGATGATTTTGCCGACTACGACCGTTATCTTCGTTCTCAACTTGCTCGGTGCTTGGAACGATTATATGACGTTTATGCTTTGGTTGCCTTCAACGCCTAACCTTGCTTACGGATTGTACCTTTTCCAAGGTGTTTCGAGAGCGTTGTACAAATCGAGTATAACCGAGATTATGGCAGGTTTCACGTTGGTTATAATACCGACCGTAATTATGTATCTCGCATCGCAAAAACTCATTCTGTCCAAGTTTACCGTTGGCGGACTAAAAGGATAAAATTATGAGCGTAAAAAAAAGAAATATCATTATTATAGTTTCCGTCATTCTTGCGGCGGCGATTATTTCAGTATCAATCGCCGTTCCGCTTTCTTTGAAAAATAAGAATTCGGATGGCGGGGACAATTTTGAATTGCCCACCATTTCGCTTGACGGACCGAGAAGCATCGTTTCCGACGCGTTGAACGAAAATGCGGCAATTTTTTCGTCTTTCAAGATTTCATCTTGTTATGGATTATGCAATAACTATAAATTTCCCGTTACTGCAAAAATAACGAAGCCCGATAACTCCGTCGTTACGACAAAAAAAGATTTTATCGCGGAAACCGCAGGTGCTTATCAAGTCGAATTGTCATCTCAAATAGGCGACGAGTTGGTGACTAAAAACGTAAACGTTACGGTTGGCGGTTATGACTCGGAATATCTGTTCTCTCGCACTTCGTCAAGTATGCTCGGCAACGGAGTAAGAGTGTCGGCAGAAAGTGTCGATAACATCGATACGGATTACACGGTAGGCAGTCAATTCAGTTTGCTCTCTACGGGTAGCGTCATCAAATATAAAAATGTCGTTGACTTGAACACGGTATCGGGCAATCTTATAGAGTTAGTTCCGAATGTCGGTACGAATTGGTTTGAAATCACGGCTGTTGCCGTTAGATTGACTGACGCTTACGATTCTTCAAATTCCATTACGGTTAACTATGTTATCAATTCAAACAATAGAACGTCGGAAGAATATGTAGAAAACCCAACGCTTTCGTGTGCGTTTATTCAGGTTGGTTTTAACGGTATATATGCCGCAAACGCTAATTACGCTGCGGTAGCAAATACAACGATTGCGTTCGGTCAACAGTTTTTTGCTCAACATTGCCCAAAGAGTTTGGCATATCCGTTGCATTTCAGATACGACAATGCTACGAATCGTGTCTATACGGGAATAGATAGCAATACCAAAGATTTTCTCGTGTTGGATTTGGATGATCCGACAGACAATTACGAAGATTTCAAAGGATTCAAAACCGGTGAAGTTTACGTTTCCGTTGAAAGTGCAGGAACTGCAGGAAACGTCGTTATAACCAAAATTGGCAACGATACTTTTGCCGACGTTACGGAAGAGTATTACAGCAAAGACAACGGTTGTCTTCTCGCGGGCGGTTATGATTTTGAAAATATGCTTGACGGTATCGTCGGATATAAATATCCGCTTCCCGCTTTTGCAAATCAAAGCGATATCGACGTAAAACTCGAAATGTTGAATGGCGCTGATTACGTTGACGTAACAGAGCAATTCGCAGACGGTTTTACTCCGACAACAGCGGGACAATACAGAATCACGTATAAAGCAAACAATTTGTACGGATACGAAAAGAGCGTTGGCGGAACGTTTATCGTTAAAGATAATCCTAACGATATAGTTGAATCTGCTTCCGTTAATTTGACAGCAGATTTAATGGGCGTATTCGAGATTCCCGAAATCCAATACGAAGGCGGTATTGGTTCTTTGAGAGCGGAATATGCGATAATCATTGACGGCGTTGAAACGACAGTTGAACCCGGACAAGCGATTTCATTTACCAAGAAGGGTAGTATCGTAAAACTCAGTGTTATCGTTCGCGACGATATGAACTATAAAAAGTCTTTTAGTTACGATATCGCAATAAACAATAACGTAACGAAATTTGAACTTATCGACTCGTTTGAGAAAGTTACGTTGGTCAGTGGTTCAGAGTTTATCGTTCCGGGATATATCGCAATCGATTATTCAAAGGATGATATTTCTCAAAACAATATTGACGTCGTTATAAAGCGCGGTAGAACGAGAACCGTGTCTGTCGGTGATGTGCTTGAAATCACTTCCGATACGACGCTCAACTATACGATTGACGGTGTAACTGTTAAAACGATTTCGATAAAATGCGCTCCCCAAGAAATCGGAACAGGTTCGGATAACGGCATTGACAAACAATTTGGAAGCATCACGGGTGTTGAAAACATAACGGCAAACGATATCGGTACGGGATTCGTGGTAAACGGAAACGACTTATCGTTTGAAATGCCCTACATTGTGTCTACGTCCAATCTTAACATATCTTTCAGTGTGTTTGCCGACGCAAGATTTACTAGCGTTAAAACGGTCGTACGTGCCTTGAACGGTAACGAGATTGTCATCGAACTTAAAAATCTCGGCTCTAAACCGGTTCTTTGGCTAAACGGTGTCGAAACTCCGTATCAAGTATCCGTAAAAACCGATTTGTACAACCAAGCAGACGCAAGCGGATTGTATGGTAAGAGATATTATAATTATGCTTTCGTTATTGACGGAGCAAAAGGCAATTTGTATAACGGCGAGATGGTGAAGATTGCAAGTCTTGCCACTTGGTCGAACAAACTCGCTTACGACGGCTTTGAAAAGGCGTGCGCAAAGGTTTCATTCCAAGTTGTCGGTGGAAATGCGGGTGAAGTCTTTGTGTTGGATACCGTATCCAATCAACGCTTTACCACGATTCACCTTGAAAACGGTGAAGTGATGGCTCCTGCCATTGCGATGGAAAGCGAGTTGAGTTCAATGGTCGTAAAGGTCGGCGATACTATTCATATTCCGTATGCTTATGCTTACGACGTTTTGGACAACTTGGCTGAAATAAGAATGTCTATATACGATTCCGAAGGAACGGCCGTCGTGAATAATATACTTCCGATGGAATATGACTTGACAATTACGAAGTACGGAACTTATTCGCTCGTTTATACCGTTTCCGACTCGAAATACAATACGGAAAGAGTAAGATATACGTTTGTTGTTCAAGACGACGTTGCGCCTACCATTTCGTTGAACGGAAGTTACAGCGACTCCTACAAACAAAAAGACGGAGTAACCGTTATCGGCGCAACTGCAACCGACAACAATAATGACGTGGTCGGATTGGTCATTTGGCTCGAATACAGCGATTTGAAGACCATTGTGGTGTCACAAGGTCAACATTTGTCGCTTGCCGCAGGTAAATACACGATCGTGTATTACGCGATGGACGGCGACGGCAATGCAACGATCCAAAAATATGAGTTTGAAGTCAAGGAGGGAAGAAGATGAATAGAAATAAGAAAATCATAGCACTCGTATTGGTAGTGTGTTTCTCAATATCCCTTCTTGCAACGCTTGCGGCGTGCAATAAAGACGAAGAACCGTATGTGCGTAAGCAAATTTGCGATATGCTGACAACCGAATCGGAGTATACCGTGGTGTTGCCCGCAAACTATACCGCAACGCAACAATATGCGGCAGAACAGATTTGCTATTATTACGGACAAGTAACAGGACAAGAGATGAATTACGTGACGGATTCGGGACTCGTATTGTCCGATGAAAGCACATATATTTCTATCGGTTATACCGGACTTTACGCATCTGCCGTAAGAGCGCACGGAAACGTCGATTTGAGCAAAGAAGCACTTAATACCGACGGTTTCAATATCTTCACTTACGGAAAGAACGTGCTTATCAACTCTTATAACGATCGTGGAATTATGTACGGTGCGTTTGAGTTTATAGAAGATACGCTCGGCGTTAAGTTCTTGACGGACGATTATACTTACGTTCCGAAGAAAGACAGCGTTATTCTTTATGAATACGACACGACTTATAAGCCTGCGTTTGCACAACGCGCCTTCTTGAATACGGCAGTATTTAGCGGTAATACCGAATACGTTGCGCATATGCGCTATAACACCGACTACTGCATTATGCCTGATAGTATGGGCGGAACGACAAAGTGGTGTTCGTATGGTGGCGGAGATCCCGCTCACACGCTTCCTTCAATTGTTAAGACTTCCGACTACTATTCGGGTAAACTTTTCAACGGTGAAACAGGCAAGCAAGAACTCAAAGCGGAATACGTCCAGTGCTTTGCCCATTCGGGTGGAGAAGATAGCGCCAACACTACGTATTACTATATAAACGGAACATACGAAGTGCTTGATATGTGCTACACCGAAGGCGTTGCGGCGGACGGCACTCTCGATACGTCAAAAGAAATTTCGACGGTTAAATTGGTCGTTGAATCTCTTAAAAAGTATATCTTGGCAAATCCTGACGCAGAGTTTTATATGCTCGGACAAGCGGACAGACCTTACGGATGCCCTTGCAACCAATGCGTTGAAGCAAGAAGTAAGTATGCTGCAAGCGGACTTATGATTCGTTTTGCAAACTGTGTCGCAAGTGAAATCAAAAATTGGATGAGTGCAGAAGGTATCAATAGAGATATTAAGTTTACTATTTTTGCGTACGACTACGACGAAATCGCCCCTGTCGACGCAAACAAGAATGTTCTTGACTCTACGGTTGTTCCGCGCGATGACGTGTATATCAAATATGCGCCTATAAAAGGTATTTACTACTATTCGCTTGATGATGAAAGACAAAACGACGACGTTCGTGGAGTTTATTCCGATTGGACGAAAGTAACGGACAACCTTATGGCTTGGACGTATCACTGCATTTTCGGAAACTGGTTCTGGTACTATCCGACAATGCAAACGTTCTCGGATTTGATAAAAGAGATGAAAGACAGCGGTGCGGAGTATGAATTTGCCCAATCCGTGTTTATCGAAGGCGGAGTTTTCCAACAATGGATGGACTCCTACGTATTCTCGAAACTTTGTTGGAATCCCGATGCCAACGTGAACGATTTGCGCAACGAATTCTTGCGTTACTACTTCGGTGAAGCCGCTTATGATAATATGGTAAAATACTTCACGGAAATGGATGCAAGATACTCGTATATTTCTTCGACGAATGCGTCTTTGCGTACAACGAGAGAAGATTTCTACAAAACAGAGTATTGGCCGCTTGCCTTTATGAACAGAATGATTGACTTGTTCGACGCATCAATAGACGCAACGAATGCAAACGACTCTTTGTCCGACGCGGAAAAGCAAACGCTCGTTGCACACCTTGAAGAAGCATCTTTGATGCCGATGTGGATGAGGCTTTACAATGCGAGCAGATATGCAGGTTTGACACAAGAAAGCATATCGGGATTGGCTGCAGAATGGATTGCGCTTGCAGAAAAATACGGCGTAAACAAGTATGGAGAAAACGCATCGCTTACAATCGGTTCATTGAAACAACAATATAATCTGTAATTCTATATGAAAAACGATAAATTATTTTTCACAAGTATATATTGTCCGCCGTACCCGCCTAAGGGTGAGTATCCCGACAGAATAACCGACCGCGCGTACAAAACGCTTAAAGAAATCGGTATAAACAACGTTTTCGGTCATTACGAAGACTCGTATGGGGAAGAGTATTTGACGGAAGCGCTTGTTTGTAGCGAGCACGCAGGGATAACTTATTACCCAAGACTTGCGTTGTTCCAAAGATATTTGGCGGTTTCGGGTTCTGACGTGTATAAAGGCACATCTTACAGATTCTTGTCGGCAGACGAAAAAGCGGAACTTGAAAAAGAATTCATTGAAAAGACGAAAGAATGTGCAAAGTATTCTTCGTTTGGCGGTGTTTTCTTCGGCGACGAAAGCCCTATCGGAAGTTTTGAAGGAATGGCGGCAGCAAAACGCGCCTTCGATAAGAACTTCCCGGACTATGAGTTCCATTATAATTGTCTTAACTATTGTATCGACGATTCGATGCTTTTCGGCGGTAAAACTGCGGTTGATTATAAAGAGTTGGACGGCGATTTGAAATGTGAGTCCAAAAACAGATTCAATCGTTATCGTTTGCTCATTGACGAGTATTTGAAAGTTGTAAATCCCGAATATTTGGCAACGGATATGTATCCGTATCTTACGCTTTGGCCGTCTGTGCCGACTTCGATACACAGAGGATTGTACGAACTAAACGCGTTGTTTGCAGAGTACAAGAAGAAATACAACGTAAAGACGTTCACCTATATGCAAGCGGGTGCTTGGGACGGTTCTGTAAGAAAAGTTAATAGAGCGGAAATGGCATTGCAAATGAACGTTGCGATTGCATACGGACACGAAGGCATCGTGTTTTTCCCCGGTTGTTTCCCGAACGACTTTTTGTACGATCCCGGTTGCGACGCGTCAAAGAACGGTGATTGCGGTTTGCTCGACGTTAATTGCAATCCTACGATTTATGCCGGTATGGCAAAAGATTTGATTGCAGAATTGCAAAAATGCGCTCCGATTTTGCTTGATTCCAAATTCTTGGGAGTGTATTGCGTTGGCAAATTTAACGGCGGTATCGACGAATCTGTAGACGTTGACGCACTTCCCGATGGAGATTGCATATTTGTAGGTGAGTTGCCGAATTTTGCCATTTACGAGGGCGAAAAACCGCAAATCGAAACGGATTCTCAATTGCTCGTCGGTGTGTTCGAGCAACAAAGCGGTGAAAAGGCATATTTCATCGTGAACAACTCAATCGTTGCAAATGCAAACGTAACGATAAAATCGGGTTGTAAAAACGCGATTGCAAGCGGAGAAAAACAAACGACGGGAGATTGCTTCAAAGCAAACGTTCCCGCCGGTGAATATATCTGTTTGTACTAATAGATTGCAATAATACGAAACGGCTATTTTATCTTTTCTTGTGCTTGATTTCGATATTCTAACGGTGTCATTCCGACGTTGGCGGCGAAATACTTGTAGAAATACGGAAGAGATGAAAAGCCGTTTTCTTGTGCAATAAGGTTTATCGGCATATTGCTGATTTTCAGCCACATTTTGACTTCTTGCAGACGTCTGTCCATAAGATAATTGAGTACGGAAGTTCCGTATGCTTTTTTGAAAGTATGCATAAGCGCACTTTTTGAACAGAAGAATATCTTTGCCAATTCGTCCAAAGTGATTTTTTGGTTGAAGTGTCTGTTGATATATTGCGCAACGGAATCTGCCATTATCGAGGTTTCTTTCTTGCTGAACGGAATGACGTTAGTAGACGTTATGCATTTCAATTCGGTCAAAATTATCGTAAGCAAGTTTCTTACAATCGGAATTCTTGAACTGTCAAACGTATCTTTAATTTCGCTCCAAAGCAAGTCTACGTAGGAAGGGAGTCTGTTGCCGTTGAGATGGTACAAGCATTTGAAGTCCTCGTCGGGGGAAGCGAACTGAATGTTTTTGACACCTAAAATATAATATTGGAGCGTTTCTTTATCGCTCGCACCTGAACCGTGCAAGACGTATGGGTTGATTATGATAACGTCGCCTTTTTTGAAGGGTATATGTTCGTTGTCGATTTGGAAAAAGCCCGAACCTTCGGTGCATAAGCAGATCTCGGTGAGCAAGTGACTTGACATCTTGGGCTGAAAGTCGGATATATTGTTCAGCACGACGTATTCGAGTGCGGGGGTAGTGGAAAATCCGTTGAAGTATTTGATAGTGTCAACTCTGTCATACGATTCAAACATTTCTTTTCTCCTTTGTATATCCGTGCAATATTTGTTATTCACATTGCAGTTATGATAATAGTATATGTACAAAGCACGCGTTTGTCAATATTTCTGAAAACTAATAAATCATAAGTAAATGAAGTTGCAATAATTATTATATGTATTGCACTATTTGTTATTTAACTATTAAAATTAATATGCTATGATTTAATAAAGACATATAAGCCTATAAGGCTATATGTGTGCGAGAAAAACGAATAAAAACATAGTATTCGTTATTCTCGAAATAAATTGAAAAAACGATACGATATAAAGGAGATTGTTATGGCGCAATCCAGATTGATAGGGGATTATCCTGTTATCGGAATCCGTCCCACGATTGACGGACGCAGAGGCAAAATTAAGGTCAGAGAAAGTCTTGAAGATCAGACTATGAATATGGCAAAGGCTGCCGCAAAATTGATTTCTGAAAATGTCAGATATTCCAACGGTGAGCCTGTTAAAGTCATTATTGCCGACACTACGATAGGCAGAGTTGCGGAAGCCGCTGCGTGTGCGGATAAATTCAAAAAGAACAACGTGGACATCACTCTTACGGTTACTCCGTGTTGGTGTTACGGTGCGGAAACTATGGATATGGACCCGATGACCATAAAAGCGGTTTGGGGATTCAACGGCACGGAAAGACCGGGTGCAGTGTATCTTGCGTCTGTCCTTGCAACGCATAGCCAAAAAGGTTTGCCCGCATTCGGTATCTACGGCCACGAAGTTCAAGACGCAGACGATACGACCATTCCCGATGACGTGCAAGAAAAGATATTGCGTTTTGCAAGAGTGGCAGTTGCGGTTGCAACGATGCGCGGAAAATCTTATCTTCAAATCGGTTCTGTCACGATGGGTATCGGCGGCAGCATTATTTCGCCCGATTTCTTTGAAGAATATCTCGGTATGAGAGTCGAATCCGTTGACGAAGTCGAAATTATTCGTCGAATGACGGAAGGCATTTATGATAAAAACGAGTACAAGAAAGCACTTGCTTGGATAAAAGAAAAATGCCGTGAAGATTTTGATAAAAACCCTGTCGAAATGCAAAAAACTCCTGCTCAAAAGGAAAAAGACTGGGAATTCACCGCTAAAATGGCGTGCATCATCAAAGACCTTTACAACGGCAACAAGCGTTTGCGTAAAGGCTTTGAAGAAGAATCCGTCGGACACAACGCAATCGTCGGCGGTTTCCAAGGTCAACGTCAATGGACGGACTTCTATCCCAACTGCGATTTCCCCGAAAGCATACTCAACTCGTCTTTTGACTGGAACGGGGCAAGAGAGCCTTATATTCTCGGAACGGAAAACGACACTCTCAATGCAACGAGTATGTTGTTTATGAAGTTGCTCACCGGTAGAGCGCAAATGTTTGCGGACGTTCGTACGTATTGGTCGGGCGATGCCGTTAAACGCGTTACGGGATATGAAATCGAGGGCAAAGCAAAAGAAGCGGATGGTTTCATTCACCTTATCAATTCGGGTGCGTGCTGCGTTGACGCTTGCGGTGAAGTGAAAGATGAAAACGGCAATGCCGTTATGAAGAAATGGTGGGAAGTCACAGACGAAGATATTGACAACATTATGTCGCACGTTTCGTGGCCTTACGCAGATTTGGGTTACTTCCGTGGCGGCGGTTATTCGAGCCGTTTCGTTACGAGAGCGGAAATGCCTGCAACGATGATTCGTCTTAATCTCATCAAAGGACTCGGCCCTGTGATGCAAATCGTAGAAGGTTGGACGGTCAAACTTCCCGACGAAGTTACCGACACGCTTTGGAAACGCACTGACTACACGTGGCCTTGCACTTGGTTCACGCCGAGAGTAACGGGAAAAGGTGCATTTGCTTCCGCGTATGACGTAATGAACAACTGGGGCGCAAATCACGGCGCAATTTCTTACGGACATATCGGTGCAGATCTTATCACGATGTGCAGTATCTTGCGTATCCCCGTATGTATGCACAATGTTGACGAAAAAGAGATTTTCCGTCCGTCTGCGTGGAATGCGTTCGGAATGGACAAAGAAGGACAAGATTACAGAGCGTGCGAGGCTTACGGTCCGATGTATAAAAACATTCGCAAATAAGGAAACAGTCAAATGAAGTTGCTCATTGTTCGTCACGGTGATCCTGATTATTCAATCGACTCGCTTACGACAAAAGGTAAAAAGGAAGCCGAATTGCTTTGTAAGCGTATGGATAAAACCATACTCGACGACGTATACGTTTCACCGCTCGGACGTGCAAAACTGACTGCCGAAATCGCGCTTAAAAATAAGCACATAAAAACAACGACTTGTGATTGGCTTCGAGAATTTAGTTGCAGTGCTCAAAACCCCGAAAAAACGGGCGTAATTTGGGACTTGCGTCCGTCCTACTACACGGCACATAAAGCGGAATACGACGGCGAGAATTGGCAAAATGCCGAAATATTTGCGGACTCGAACATTTCCGAAGCCTATCAAAAAGTTGCGAACGGCATTGACGAAATACTCTTGCGACACGGATATAAACGCAACGGATTGCTATACGAAGCGATTGAGCCGAATTACGATACGATTGCACTGTTTTGCCACTTCGGCGTAGAGTGTATGATTTTATCGCATCTGTTGAGCGTTTCACCGTATCCGTTTCTTCAAAACTTCATTGCGTTGCCGACTTCTGTGACAACGCTAATGACAGAAGAGAGAGAAAATGGAATAATGTCGTTCAGATGCTTGTCGTTTGCGGATACCGCTCATTTGTATGCGGGAGGAGAAGAACCGTCATTTGCCGGTAGATTTGCGGAAATACACGACAACGGCGATAGAATAGACTAATACGAAAAGCGCGATATTGTTTGAACAAAATACAAAAGATATAAAGACAAGAAAGAGAGATACTAAATGGAAAATTATGTGGCAAGATTTGAGATGTTGGGATTTGGAATGATTGTTCATTTCGGATTGTACAGCATTCTCGGAAAAGGCGAGTGGTATTTGGCATTGAACGACAAAGCGAACAAGGCGAAATACGAGTCGCTCACGTCCAAATTCGTCGTATCGAAGAATTGGGCGAAAGAATTGGTTAAGACGGCAAAAGAGTCGGGCTGTAAATATATCACGTTGACCGTGCGTCATCACGACGGCTTTTCGCTTTACGATACGAAAGGATTGAGTGACTTTGACGTTATGCACTCTGCGTGCGGAAGAGATTTGATTAAAGAGTTCGTGGACGAGTGCAATGCGCAGGGGATTATGCCGGTGTTTTATCACACTATGCTCGACTGGCATTGCCCCGAATACGAAAATGATTTTCCAAAGTACATAGACTATCTTGAAAAGAGTTTGAGATTGCTTTGCACAAACTACGGCAAGATAGGTGGTTTTTGGTTTGACGGAACGTGGGATAAAACCGACGTTGACTGGCAAGAAAACAGGTTGTACGGACTTATCAAAGAACTGCAACCCGAAGCAATGATAATAAACAACAGCGGACTTTCTGCTCTCGGTAAACTCGGACACGACTTGCTTGACGGAGTAACATTTGAAAGGGGAAAACCGCGCTGTTGCGTATGCGAAACCAAACACGTTGCAGGCGAGATGTGCCAAGTTCTCAACGACCATTGGGGATATGCAAAAGACGACTGTAACTATAAATCCGTAAAAAGTCTTATCGAAGATCTTGTGGATTGCAGAAAGTATAACTGCAACTTCCTTTTGAACACGGGGTTGACCGGACGCGGAACAATCAGAGAAATAGACAAGTGCATTTTCCTTGAAATAGGAAAGTGGATAAAGGCAAACAAAGGCTTTATTTATTCTGCAAAAGCGTGCGACGTAACTGCCAAAAACGCAGACGTTTTATATGACGGTAATAACTATTACGCAATAATAAAGAACGTCGGAATGTCCGCAGATCCGAACGTGGGATTGAAAAACGACGTAAAGTCGGTTAAAATCAATACGGAAGGGAAGATTAAGAACGTAAAATGGCTTGATAATGGCAAGGCTGTAAAGACTAAAAAGAATAGTTTTGAAGTCGCACCGTTTGCATACGGAACGAGTCGTGCAGTTAGAGTTGCAAGATTCACAATCGAAAAATAAAAGGAGTACCATTATGAAAAGACTTCATCTTATCTGTAACGCCCATCTTGATCCGATTTGGCAATGGGAATGGGAAGAAGGCGCGGCGGCGGCATTGTCGACTTTTCAAAGTGCCGCAAACTTGGCTGAAAAGTATGATTATATTTTCTGCCACAATGAAGTAAATCTTTATAAATACACGGAAAAATATGCTCCCGCATTGTTTGCGCAAATTCAAAAACTCGTAAAACAAGGCAAATGGCATATTATGGGCGGTTGGTATCTCCAACCCGATTGCCTTATGCCGTCCGGCGAAGGAATGGTGCGCCAAATTCGCGAAGGTGAACTTTATTTCAAAGAAAAATTCGGAGTTATGCCGACGACTGCGGTCAACTTCGATCCGTTCGGACATTCTCGCGGACTTGTGCAAATTCTCACAAAATGCGGACAAGACAGTTATATGTTTATGCGTCCTTACGGAAAACATATGCCGTATCCGCAACTTAATTTGCCGAGCGAGTGTTTCGTGTGGGAAGGATATGACGGAAGTAAGGTAAAAGGCGTTCGCGTAACCGAGTATAACTCTCCGCTCGGACACGCAAGAGAAAAAATCGAAACAGATATTTCTCGTCGTAAAGAAGAAGAGGTTAGCGTTTCTCCGTGGGGCGTCGGAAATCACGGCGGCGGTCCGTCAGCGAAAGACTTGGAAGACGTGCAAAAACTTATAGATTCGAGCGATATTGAAATCAAATATTCAACACCCGAAGGATTCTTTGCCGACGTCAATCCGACAGAAGTGTTTGCGGAGTCTATCATTCCTTGTATGGTGGGTTGCTATACGTCTATGGCAGGACTCAAACAAAAGTATCGCGAACTTGAAAGACAACTCTACTTTACGGAGAAAATCGCAAGTATTGCGTCCCTTAAAGGCGCAATGGAATATCCGACGAAGGTATTTGAAGAAGTTACGGAAGATATGCTCAACGTGCAGTTCCACGACATACTTCCCGGCGATATGATAAAAGCAGGCGAAGATAACGGATTTACTTATATCAATCACGGCTTGCATCTTCTCAATCAAGTGCGCGCAAACGCGTTTTTCGCATTGTGCAAAGGTCAAAAAGTCGCAGAGCCTGATACGTATCCGATTATGGTTTTCAATCCGAAAACTTACGGCGGAAAACAACTCGTTACTTGCGATTTGTCTATAATTCCGACCGATTATTACGAAGAAGAATTGTCTTATCTCGAAATATACGATGAAGACGGCAATTTGCTTTCTTCGCAAAACGTGAAAGAGTCAAGCAATATCAGCATCGATTGGCGCAAACGCGTTGTATTCGAGGCAGATTTGAAGCCGCTTTCAATCAGCAGATTTACGGCAAAAACCGTAGTCAGAAAGAAACCTGTGTACGAAGCGAACAAAGACATAGTCTTTGACAACGGCGAAAAGAAAGTCGTTATAAGCGCAAAGACGGGACTTATCGAAAGTTACGTTGTCGACGGCAAGGAATATGCAAAAGGCAAATTGTTTGCACCGTATATGTATCAGGATTCTCCCGATCCGTGGGGTATGAATCAACCTTGGGTTGGAGATGATCCCGAAGCATTTGAATTGCTTGCAAATCCCGACGGCGTTTTCGACGGTTTGAAATCGTTTGAAGTTATTGAAGACGGCGATATGTATCTCGAAGCGGAAGCATTTTTCGGGAAAGGTCTTACAAGACTTCGCATAGGCTATAAGATTTACAAGAAAGGAACGAAAGTCGACGTTAACGTCACCTTGTTCCCGAATGAAGCGAACAAGGCAATCAAACTTCACGTTCCCGTTGTTGGAAAAGATTATTCGGGCGAACAAATGTTTGGTGCTGAAAAATTGTTTGAAGACGGCAGAGAGTGCATTGCACACGATTACGTGTGGCTCAACGAAGAAAACGGAAAGTGCTTGCAAATCATTACGCCGTCAACTTATGGTTCGTCGTACAAAGACGGTGAAATTAGATTGACGCTCGTAAAGACGGCAACTTATTGCGCTCACCCAGTTCCGAACAGACCGCTGTTGCGTGAAGGTATCTTTATTGGCAAAGTCGATCAAGGTCAAAGAGATTTCTCGTTCAGACTTGACGTTGTCGAAAAGAACACACTCAAACACAATGCAAACGAATTCGTCGAAGTGCCGTATGCGCTCAATATCTTCCCGACAATCGATACCAAGTGCGACAACGGCTTGACAATCGAATGCTCGAATGAACGTATTTCCACCGAAACAATCAGAAAGTCGGTGCAAAAAGACGGCTATGTGTTTAGACTGTTCAACAACAGTGAAGACAGCGAATCCGCAACTATCAAATGCGGTGGTGCAACGATAGACGTTAAATTCGGCAAATACGAAGTAAAAACTCTCATCTACAATAACGACACGCTTGTCGAAACAGAGCAAATGTATATCTAAAATACGCATTTGGTTGCGGAGAGAAAAGTGGAAAAAGTAATACAACAAGACGAAAAGACGTCCAAACTTTACGGCGTAAAAACTATCTCAAACGGGAGAATCTCGAAAGATAGTTATGACGTCGTAATTGAATCGGGACGTTTGAAATCTATCACGAAGTCAATAGTCGATACGGGACTTTACATTTGCCCTGCGTATGTCGATATTCATACGCACGGTGCAATGGGGGTTGATTTTTCGTCTGTCGATCAAGAAAAGGTCGATAAGGTAAGTCAATACTATTTTTCTCACGGCATTACACACGTGTGTCCGACGTTTGTCGCAACTCCGCTCGAAGTGCTTGAAAAACAAATCGATTCGTTGTATTCGTTCAATCCGTCGGGCGCGTTGTTCTTGGGCGCACATATCGAAGGACCGTATATCAGTCCTAAAAAGAAAGGCGCGCAACCGCTCGAAAACATACGCACCGAATTTGCACAGGCAGATTTGAACGTTTTGGATTGGATAAAGGACAAACTTGAAATAGTCACGCTTTGCCCAGCCACTCGCAACGTTTTACCGCTTGTGCAGTATCTGAAAGAAAACGGAGTGAAAGTGCAGGGCGGTCACGACGACAGCAACGATAAACAAATAAGAGAATGTATAAAAGAAGGTCTTGACGGCGTAACTCATATATTCTGCGCTTGCTCGACTTCTCGTCGCGATGAGAATTTTGACAGAGTTCTCGGAATGACGGAATGCGGTTTGTCGTTTGACGGCTTGACTGTTGAAGTGATTGCCGACAATAAGCATATTTCGCAGTTGCTATTTGAGTTTATTCTCAAATGCAAGACGTACAGACGTATATGTTTGATTTCCGATAGTTTGTCGTGCGCGGGTATGCCGAACGGCAAATATAAACTCGGTGAAGAAGACGTTGTGACAGACGGGAAAGTGTGCTATCTCGCAGATATGTCGGCTTTGGCTGGAAGCGTGACAAGCATTGACCAAATGGTGCGCAACGTGTTGTCTTATGGCGTTGAATTGGAACAAGCAGTCTATATGGCCGCTGAATCTCCACGCAAATATGTGGACTATTATGTGCCTAAATTTGACATCGGAGAGCAGGCGGACTACAACGTTATAGACGAAAAGGGCAACGTACTTGCAACGCTTTTCGGACAACGCAAAAATATAAATAATCGCTCATAATTTTCCCCTTATCATATTCTTTGGAAAAAGCGCAAGCCGATTTGGTTTGCGCTTTTTCTTAGGAAGAAATTATTAGGCTGAGTTAAAAATCAAAACTTTATTTCGTTTCTTTTAACATCTCTTCGTAATCGTTGTCGGCGAAAAGTTCGGGATGATTTTTAAGTCTGTCGGCATCGGTGATTGTTCTTATAACTCTGCACGGATTTCCGACAGCCAAACTGTTTTTGGGAATATCTCTCGTAACGACGCTTCCTGCGCCTATTACGCAACCTTCTCCGATTGTTACGCCTGCACAAATCGTAACGTTTCCGCAAATCCAGCAATTATCAGCTATTGTAATCGGTGCGCCGTACTCTCTTTCGGTTTGATAACCTTTCGCTTTGTCGAAATACGGATTTCTGTCTTGATGGCAAAGCGGATGAAGGGGAGTGAGCAGCGAAACGTTCGGACCGAAAAACACGTCGTGTCCGATTGTTACGGGGCAGATGTCGAGAACGGTGAAGTTGAAGTTGGCATAACTGCGTTCTCCGAACGTCGTATTCGTGCCGAAATCGAAATAAAGCGGGCCTTGAAGATAAACGCCTTCTGCACGGTTGGGGATGAGTTCGTCAAGAATTTCCTTACGGGCAGATTCGTCGCTTTCCAAAGTTTGATTATATTTCGAGCATAGGTCGTGGGCTTTTCTGCGCCTTTCGACCATATCGCCGCCGAACGGGTCATAAATTTTGCCTGCGAGCATTTTTTCGTTTTCGGTCATAATAATCCCTTTTTGATAAATGTAGATTGTTAGCGAACGATAGTTTTGTATTCTCCGTTTTCTACGGAAGTATCGTCATTCTCAATAATAAGGATTTTTGCATCCTTGCTCATAAACACGCAGTGCCAAACGCCTTTTGGGACGTTGTAAACCTTGTTATATTCCATAGGAACGCGTGCCAAATCTTCACCGATGATGAGCGTTGCCGTGCCTTGCAAAAGAACGAAAACTTCGTCGGTTTTGAGATGCCTTTCGATTTGATATACGTTGCTTTCCGCTTGTTTTTCGCTGTAATTGAGAAATGCAACGCGCCATTGTTCAAAGTTCATAACCGGGCGATAATCTTCGCCGTTGTATTCAAAAATTTGTATTTCGTTTTTGCTCATATTTTGACCACCTGTGTTTTTTTATAATATTATCACTAAAAACAGAAGTTTTCAAGTATCTATTCGTCCTGATTGATAATCAATAATGCGCGTTTTTGTAAAAAGACTTATTAGTTTTATTATTCAGTATGTCCGACAACTCCGATTTTTGTAAGTTTTTGCAAATTTATAAATCAAGTGTCGGTTTTTCATTCTATATGCAGTATTTGTCATTGTTTTGGCACGATTTATTATTTATCTATTGCTCAAAATGAACTATGATATTATTGTATAATAATATATAAATCTCTTGTTTAGAGATACTATATAAAACAAAAAATCCAGATAAAGGAGATTATTATGAAAAGGAACAGCGCACTTTTGATCGTTATAGCAATAGTGTTGGTTCTCACTCTCGGTTTGGCTGCGTGTAACAACAACGACGCTCCGCCGCAAGACGAGAAAGCCACGTATTCTGTATCGATTCCATCCGGTGAAGGCTATACCGTAGTTGGTGCTGCGAGTGTAAAAGAAGGAGAAGATTATTCCTTCCAAGTCAACATCGCAAACGGCTATAACGGAACCGATATGGTGGTAAAAGTAAACGGCAACACGGTTGTTAAGACCGGCAATGCGTACGTTGTGAACTCTGTAAGCGGCAATCTCGTTATTACCGTTACGGGAGTGAAGGAAAACGCACCGGACACTTACACGGTGACTTTGCCGAGCGGAAACGGCTTTACGGCATCGGGCGAAACGACCGTTACGGCAGGAAGCAATTATACTTTCACCGTTACGGTTGCAACGGGTTATGACGTAAGCACGTTGGTTGTGAAAAACGGGGAAGCAACTTTGACGGCAACGTCAACTGACGGCAACGTCGTTTCTTACACGATCAACAACGTTCAAAGCAACATCACTTTGACCGCAACGATTGCAAAAATCAAATTCAGCGTTACGCTTCCCACGGGTGAAGGTTATGCTGTCGAAGGTGAAAGCGAAGCGGTTTACGGCGAAGATTACACGTTCACCGTTTATGCTACGGCAGGCTACTCCGTTAAAGACGCAGTGGTGAAGAACGGTGATACTACTTTGACAGGCGTCAACGGAACATACACCGTTGCAAACGTTACTGCAAACGTCGTTATCACGGTTGAAAACGTTGTCAAACTTCAAGATTACGTTTCCGTAACCACGAGAGTTTACGACCTTAAATTGGCAGACATCACCGACGCACAAAAAGCGGCTGCATATTATATGACCGGCGTTTCGGGTGTTTATCAAAACGATACCTGCGAAGTAAGTGCAGATTTGAGCGCAGTTGACTTCACAAGAGCAGGCTCTTACACAATCACTTACAAACTTGTCGGACACGAAACCGTAACCGAAACCGCAACAGTGAACATCTATGGCGAACCCACAATCACGGTTGCAAGCGATGCAGTAAAAGCGGTTGCTTGGTCTGAAAATCTTGACCTTAACGCATTTATCAATACGTTGGTTGGAAAAATCAGCGCAGTTGACTCTTTGAACAGCGCATTGACGGTAAGCGTCAAAGCGGCAACAGTTCCTGCAAAGAACGCTTACGGCTTCTATGACATTCAGTCCTACAACGTGACCTTCACGGCAACTGATAAGATGGGCAACGTCGCAGAAGAAACCGTCCAAATCACAATCACCGGTTCAACCGCAATCACGGTTGCACCGACAATGAATATCGACCTTGCAAACACTTCCGTTATGCTCGCAGCATACGAAGCAGGCGTTGATTTCAAACTTTTCAAATATGATTCAGAAAACGGCCTTGTTGCAGTTACAACCGCACAGGCGGCTTGGGATTCCGACAAAGAAGGTACATTCTTTGCTGCATCTTACCTTGCAAGTCTCGGACTTGGCGAACACACGTTCGTACTTGTGCGTGAAGACACGTTCAAAGTGGTGACTCTCACGCTTACGGACAATCAAGCACCTGCGTTCACGACTTCCGACGTGACCGAACTTGCATATCTTCTCGGCGAAGAATTTGTTCTTCCCACGGCAGTGAAGAATGCAAACAGCGCACAAGCAATCACAGTCAAGTATTTCCTTGGCAATGATGAATTTACGGCGAATCCGACTACGGCAGGTTCTTACACCTACACAATCAGATTCTATCGTAACAATGAAGAATTGACCGAATATGCAAAAGAATATTCTCTCGTTCTTGTCAACAACTACGGTTGGAGCGGTGCAACCGTCAGCGCAACCAAAGACGGCAAAATCGCTATGACGGGTGTTTATGAGGAAGGTGCATCATACAAAGATGCAACCCCGGTTCTTTCCGCAGATTACATTTCCGCAAACAAAGGTGAAAACAACATTGTTGTCGTAACCCTTAAAGTTTTGGATCAAGGCACAAACAATGCTACTGCCGAAGGACAAAGCAGAGGCATTTGGTACATTAAGGGCATTGACTACATCACGGAAGCAACGCATCCCGTAAACTATGCCGGTGTTACCCCGAAAAACGGTGAAGAGTATACTTTGAAACTTCGTATCGAAGAAAACGGTACTTCAACGTTTATTCTCAGAAACTTTGACGGTAAAGTCGAAGTGACGTCTGTTGGCTTTGAATATCACGAAGAATACGTTGAAGATCCCAACTTCACCAAAGGTTATGCGGAATCGGTCGAATTGACCTACAATGACGAACAAACTCGCATTACCAATGCGAAAATCGTTGTTCCCGCAGGCAATGACTGGTGGACAAACACTCCCGCACTCTCCGCAGCATATATCAAATCCATTTATGCGGCCGGCGTGAGATATATTGAGATTGCTCCTACGTTCACAACAAAGGACGGCGAGGCATTTATCTACCAATACTATGATGTGGCACAAGGTAAAAACGTTGAACTTTTCAATCTCGGCTCAGGTCAAACGGTTTTGTTTGCCCTTGCGGATGAAAAGCAAATTGCGTTCTCCAAAATCGATGCCGCAGGTACACAAGGTAAAACTGCTGCCGATACTATCAATGTAGCGTTTACCTACTACACACAAGAAGAATACGACGCTGCACAAGCAGAAATCGCAAAGAAAGAAGCAAGAGCAAAACTCGCAGCCATTACTCAATTGGAAGGCAATTTCTGGCATTATTTCAATCACGGTGGTTGGGGCGCAACAACTTGGGGCGCAGACAACAAGGTTGTAAAACTCAATTCAAGCAATATGACCGTGCTCACAACTCTCATTGAAGATGCAAAGACTGCGGGTTACAGATATATGTATCTTCGCGTGAAGGGAATTGCAACAACCACGACGGCAATCGATCATATGGCATTTATTGATTCTGCAAATTGGCAATTCTACTGGAACTCCTATGTAGGAAATGACGTGGTGTTTGAGATTGATCTTGGCAAGTATATCGACGCGATTGCTGCAGGAACATATACGCCGAATGCCAATGGAATAATTATGTCTATCGAAGCGAGAAACGGTGACAGCGGTGCAGCTGCAACGCTTGAAGTGGAAGTGATGGAATTTGCAGAAACAAAATCCGGAAACTACATCTACGTTGCCAAAAATGATACCTTCACGATCGACAAATACAATGCAATACTTGGTGAAGGCGAAACCGCAACATTCACAATCGAAGCGGCAGACGGTTACACAATCGATTCAGTTACTTGCGACGGCGCAAGCGCAACAGTGACAAAGGGTGAAAACAACACCTACACTGTGTCCGGTGCAACAAAGGATTCGACGTTGGTTGTCGCAACGCACAAATCACGTCACAACGTTACGCTTAGTGAATCCGCTTCTTACACGGCAGACGCATACGTCAAACAAGTTGATGAGGGAAGCACTGTTTCTTTCACAATCACGGCTAACACCGATTGGGCAATCGATAACGTAACGGCTGACGATGAAAATGTCACGATCACACGCGAAGGTGACGTTTACACGATTTCGGGTGTTACGAAAGACGTTACAATCACCGTAAGCGCACACTCTACTGCGGCAGTTGACGTTGAGTACAACGTTACCGTTGAAGGTGAAGGCTTTACTGTTGATGAAACTCTTCCTGTAATCAGTCTTAACGGTGCAAGCGTAACCCTTACTATCATTGCAGCAGACGGCTATCGCATTGACAGCGTAACTGCAAACAACGGCGCATTGGTTGAAGCAACCGGCAACGTTTACACAATCAGCAACATCACCAATGATGTCGTAGTTACAGTTGCAACGACCAACCTTGCACAACTTGTTGCAGAAGCAGAAGCAAGACTTGCGGCAACAATGAAATCCGAAGGCGGATTCTGGAACTATTTCCGTTTCGGCAATTGGGGTACTAACTCTTGGGGTGAAAACAATAGTGTTGTTAACATCACAAGCGGAAGCATAACAATTCAAAGAAACTTGATTGACGATGCATTGCTCGCAGGTTATACGCATATGAAATTCCATCTCGTTGTAGTTGCGGAAGATTCGTCAAAAACAATAAACGATATTGCCTTGCTTGCAAGTCCGACGGTTGCATACTATTGCAAAGTGTATGGAAGCACTGATACGGATATCCGTATTGATCTTGCTATGTTTGGCGCGGAGGGACACACGTCTGATACATTAAGTATTAACGTTAGAGATGCAGAATTCAAAGACGTAAATTCGTCGATTACAATGTCTGCAATCGAATTCTTCAAGAGCGAAGAAACAACAACGTGGACGAAGTCTTCAAATAGCGTTTACTTTGCAAACGAAAACGGAAGATACGTTCTTGACACTGTTGGTGCAGGCAACGGCGCAAACGTAATTTCAGATGAAGCGTGGTTCAAAGCACATTTCGGCGTGAGCGGAACAAAAGAAATTGTTTATACTGATTGTGGTTACATTATGCAAGGCAGTAATTACCGTCCGTTCGTGTGGGGTATTTCAAGTGCAATAAACACAATCAATGCCGGTGCCGGCTCGTTCGGCAACGTAAATGGTAGTACGCTGTATCTGCATATTGACAGTGAAGGCGTATCGTATATTAAGTTTGCTGATATCCATTCTTCGGTAGGAGTAAGTAGCGAGAATTATTCTCAAGGCGAAAACTCTATTACAATCACAAGTGTTGCAAATCAGGCATTGTATTTCAACGAGTTTGCAGCAATCAAAGCAAAGTATAAATACGTGAGATTTACAATCTCTGATCCGTCGGCTTTGAATGGTCAAGTGTGGTTTGGTAATGGTGCATTCAGTGGCGATAATCCGCATATGATAGCGTTTGACAAAAACAGTACAGAAGCAGTGTTTGTTGATCTTAGCAAGTGTTCTGACAGTTTGCAAATTTACTTTACTGCTGTGGAAACAAACGTTACAATCACCTACGAATTCCTTACGGAAATCTAATAATTATCTCCTAAAAATAATTATAATGCTATAAGGTGGCATAATTTCCCGTCGGCAGTTAAGCCGACGGGAAAAACCTTAAATAAATATGGTTGCTTTGCTTAATAAGCAAGCAAATTTACACTCGGTAGCAAAATGAAAAAACTGACGAAAACATTGCTTATAACTCTGATTTTGGTTGCAATTTGTGCGGCTTTTGTCGCTTGCGATTTTTCAGGGAACACGCAGCCGCAACCCGTCGTGTCTTATTCCGTTCAGTTTGCAGAAACCGAGATTACATTGACGGTGGGGGACAGAATAGACCTTCCTGCCGTATACGTTTTCAAATCCGTTGACGGAGTGTCATCTGCAATCGACGCACAATGCACTTATTCCATATCCGAAGAAGACGTTGTGATACTCAACAGTGAAGGAAAACTCGTTGCGCTCAAGCAAGGCACAACGACGCTTGTTGCAAAATATCAGAACGCAACGGCAGTTCTTGTCATAAACGTCAACGCACAGACAATACAAGATATTACGATAACTTTTGAGTCGGGTTGTGAAATCCCGTCATTCACGAGAAAAGTCAGCGGAAATACCGTGATTTTGCCTTCTATTTCGGAAAGGAAAGGTTACTCGTTTGACGGTTGGCAAACGCCAAACGGCGTGAAAAAAGCGGGGGATAGTATATCCGCACCGCAAAGCGACGTTACGTTTACGGCAACTTGGACGAAAATCGCTTATTCTATCACATACGTGTTGAACGGCGGAACGAACGATTCTTCAAATCCCGACACGTACTATGTGGACAGCAATGCGATTATTTTGAATTATCCGAGCAAAGCCAACGCAAAATTTGACGGTTGGTACAAGGACGCTGCTTTCACTGAAAGAATTGCGCTTATTGCAAAAGGCTCGGTTGGCAATATTACGCTATATGCTAAATTCATTGATTATCCGATTGCATCGTTTGACGGTGGTCAAGACGCAACGGGTAACGTGAACGACATCGTTTTGGAAAACGGAACTCAAATTACGTTGCCCGAAAACGGTTTTACTAAAAAAGGCTATAATTTCGTCGGTTGGAACGACGGTTCAGATACTTATCAAGCGGGTGCAAGTTACACTCTTACGTCATCGACAACGTTCACGGCACAATGGCAAGCCGTGGATTATACGATAACCTATCATCTTGACGGTGGTGTAAACAATCAAGGCAATCCCGCAAGTTACAAAATAACAGACAGCAATATCACGCTTCTCGACGCGACAAAGAGCGGATATAATTTCGCAGGTTGGTATTCTGATGCCACGTTCTACTATCCGATTGAAACAATCGATACGTCGAAAGCGCAAAACGTAGAAGTATATGCAAAGTTCAGCATTTTGCTCGACGTGTCATTTGACGCAAACGGCGGTGAAGGACAAGCCCCTGCAACTATTAGACAAAGCAAAAACGGAAGAATTACGTTGCCCGAAAACACTTTTACAAACGTAGAAGGTTTCTTTGCAGGTTGGTTTGACGGCAAAAGAGTTTATCAACCCGGCGATACTTACGTTGTGACGAAAGACGTTGAATTTAAGGCGCAATGGCTCGGCAACTTTGAAATAGGTGCAAATTTGTTCGATTTGGCAAGCGGTGGATACACAATCGTTTATCAAAACGACGAGTATGCAAAGAGCGCTGCGGAATCAATCAAGACATACATCAAGCAAACGCTTGGCGTAAATATAAGCGCTGTTTGTGAAGTCAACTATACGGGATTCGATTATGAAACGTCAAAGATAATCTCTGTTGGCAGAACTTCCGTTTTTAACAGCCTTGAACACTTCAAGTGGAACGGAAATATCGTAAATTCCGAACAACTGATTTCAAGTGCGGTGGTTGTTTCGGACTCGTTTGCAATAGCGTCCGACAGATACGTTATTTGCCTTATTGCAAACAACGACAACGGTATCTTGTATGCGGCGGACCAGTTTGTGGAAGACAATCTCGGAGTACGTTTCCTTACGGCAGATTACACGTACGTTCCGCAAATAACTTCCGCAAATATAACGGCGCAATGCAATACTTTTGCACCGCAGTTTGAATATAGACAATATCTCAACACGTCTACTTTCTATCCGACCACAAGCGAAAATATCAAATATTCACAACATATGCGCTTCAACGGTGACTATATTACGAGCGGGGAACAAAACGAAATAGGCGGTTTTGAGTGGTACACCGACTCATCAAAGGGCATAGAAACGGCACACAATACGCTTTCTTTCGTAAAACCGTCTGATTACTCTAAGTATGAAGATACGATGTTCTTTAAGTATAACGGCACAATTATTGACGTTTGCTATACGGACGGCATCACTTCGTCGGGAACGATAGACCGCTCGACAAGTGCAATCGACACTGCGGCGGAAGCAATGTATGCGGCATTGTACGACTTGCTTGCAAACACCGATAGGGATGATTTTTGGCTTTCCGTCGGTCAAGCGGACACAAACGAATATTGTTCGTGTTCCGATTGCCGTGCGGCAACGGTGAAGTATAATAGAAGCGGAATAACCATTCGTTTCTGGAACGCAATCATCAACGAGTTGGAAAACTGCGGAAACGCAAAGGTGCAAAACAAGAATTACAGACTCGTTATGTTTGCATATCAATACAATCTGTTTGCGCCGGTTGTCGATGGCAAGATTGATCCGACCTGCATACCGAACAACGAACACTTGTGGGTGAGAATAGCACCTATCGTTGTTGATCGCTATCTTGCACTCGATGATGAAAATCAAACGCTATTGCAACGTGAAAACGGAAGAACTTACGATTCAAATGCAACTCTCGGCCACATTTCGGCATCGACTATATTCCCGGATTGGGCAAAAGTGACGTCAAATCTCTTTACGTGGACTTATTCGCCCGATTTCGGCAACTACTTCGCTTATACGGGTGGAGTGGTAAATATGAAACGTAACCTTACGTTATTGAAGAACAGCGGTGTGGATTATGCGTTCACACAAGGAGTTTTCAATGAGAAAATTCACGCCGACCAATATCTCGAAGCGTATGTGTTCTCGAAACTTTGTTGGAATCCCGATGCAGACGTTACGGAACTTCGCAATGAGTTTTTGAAGTATTATTACGGAGAAAACGCATACGAAAAAGTCAAAATGTATTATGATAACTTTGATGCAGAGTACGCGAGAAGATACTCGACTTCGGGTACGGGTAGCAACGGCTTTGTCAACGTGTATGAGAAGAACAAAATTTCGGACAGTTTCTATCTTGCGCAAATAGAATTGCTCGAACAAGCGGCAAGCGCTTCATCGCAAGATTGTGCAAATAGATTGTCGCAGTTGAAACTCATTCCGCTGTTTATGTTGGCAAAGCAAAACTCAAACTATCGTGCAGAGTTCACAACTTTGTTTGAATCTTTGGGCGGTGTGCATATCAGTGAAGGTAACACGATGAGTAATTTCGTGTGGTAAAATAAAAAAACACAAAAGTTAGCAACATATAGCAACAAAGGAGAATTATGGCAAGTCTTACATTAAATCACATTTACAAAGTTTATCCAAACGGCGTAAAAGCGGTCAACGATTTCACTATGGAAATCAAGGACAAAGAGTTTATCGTTTTCGTCGGCCCTTCCGGCTGCGGAAAATCAACGACTTTGAGAATGATTGCAGGTCTTGAAGAGATAACTTCCGGCGAACTTAAAATAGGTGACAACGTCGTCAACGATATGGAGCCGAAAGACAGAGATATTGCTATGGTTTTCCAAAACTATGCACTTTATCCGCATATGACTGTTTACAACAATATGGCATTCGGTTTGAAACTTCGCAAGATGCCCAAAGACGAGATTGACCGCAGAGTCAGAGAAGCGGCAAATATTCTCGGCATCACCGATTATCTCAATAGAAAACCGAAAGCAATGTCGGGTGGTCAACGTCAACGTGTCGCGCTCGGACGTGCAATCGTACGCGAACCGAAAGTGTTCCTTCTTGACGAACCGCTTTCAAACCTTGACGCGAAACTCAGAGCGACTATGCGTTCCGAGATTTCCAAATTGCACCATAAATTGCAAACGACGTTTATTTACGTTACACACGACCAAGTCGAAGCAATGACTATGGGTACGAGAATCGTCGTTATGAAAGACGGTTTCGTACAACAAATCGACACGCCGAGAAATCTTTACAATTATCCGTGCAACAAGTTCGTCGCAGGATTTATCGGCACACCGCAAATGAACTTCTTTGAATCGACGCTCAAACTCGAAGGCGACACGGTCAAGGTTGCTATTACGGGAACGGATTGCGTATTCGATGTTCCGTATTCTCTCTTTGCAAAAACGGACAGAACTTACCTTACGGGCGAAAAGAAAGTCGTTCTCGGTATTCGTGCGGAGCATATTTCCGTAGATCCGAACAAATATCCGTACCAAGCAAAGTGCCGTATCTCGCACGTTGAAGAACTCGGCGTTGACAGCCAAGTTTATGCGGATTTCAATCTCAATTCCGAAGATACGATTTCAGACAGTGCAACAAAGGTTATCATCAAAGCCCCGACTCAATATCAATGGAGTGTTGACGAAGTCATTGACGTATCGCTCGATATGCGCCATATTCATTTGTTCGACGCAGAAACGGAAGAAACCGTTTCTCCGAGAATTCCGACTTATATGTTCGTAGATGCAAAAGTCGAAAACGGCAAAGTCGGTTTCCTTGGAACGACGAGAGAATTGCCACCCGCAATTTCTCTTGAAGACGGTGAATATGCAATGCGCATACCTTCCGAAGCAATCGGCTTTGAAGGTGACATCGAAGCAACTGTCGTTAAGACCGAAAACATCGACGGCAAACATATTGCACAATTGAATTCCGTCGGATTCCCGTTGTTTGTTTCTTGCGGTGAAAACGAATATGAAGACGGTGCGAAATTGAACGTATCCGTCGATTTGAAATACTGCTCGTTCTATCAAGGCGAAAACGAAGTGGTCAAACCGCTCGATATGGAAAATTCTCTTTCGGGTAAAATGGTCAAACACGACATTCAGAAAGAGTACACCGACGATAAGGGCGTTACGAAAAAGAGAAAAGAAATCTATTGTGAGTTCGTCATTGCAGGTGTCAGTTATATCTGCAAGAAAGAAGAAGCAATCCGTATTATCACGACCGCAAGCAGATCCATTTTCGGAAAACACTTGTCGTTCACGTTCAATCCGTATCAAATTCATGTCGCAGACGAAGGAATTCCTGCAAAGGTTGTAGGTCGCTTCGATTACGGCAATGAAAAGTTCATCGAATGTGAAATCGGTGAAGAAAAGCCCGAAACGGAAGAAGTTGTCGGCAAAAAGAAAGCGAAAGAAGCAAAAGAAGAGAAAGTCGAAAGAGTTATTGTCTGCGTAGACAAGGATTTCGATGCAGAAAACGTAAAATTGCAACTCGATACCGACGAGTGTGGTGTTATCAACACCAAGGAACAAATCAAATTGTTCTAAGGAGCGGCTTATGATTTTGTCTATCGGAGAAATACTTGCCGATATGATTGGCGAAAAAATTGACGGTGTAACCACGTTCAAAGCGTTTTGTGGTGGTGCGCCGTTCAATCTCGCAGTCAACGCAAAGCAAAGCGGTGCAAAAGTCGGTTTTGTCGGACGCGTGGGCAACGACGTTATCGGGCGTTTCGTTACGGCGGAAGCGCAAAAGACGAATTTGGATTATCTCGACATTCAAACGGACGATGAGCGCAACACGACGATTGCTTTCGTTACGCTTACGGACGGCGAGCGCGATTTTGCGTTCAATCGTCACGATACGGCAGACTTCAATATCGACTTGGACGAAATAGACTTCGACAAATACGAAGATTTGAGCATTTTGCATCTCGGCTCGCTTATGCTTTCGGAAGAAACGGGCAGAAAGTTTGCCAAAAAAGTTGCGAAAAAAGCCAAAGATTTGGGCGTAAAACTCAGTTTCGATATGAATTTCCGCAAGGATATTTATCGTGATTTCGAGGACGCGAAAAAGGCGTATGCGCCGTTTGTCGAGTGTGCGGACATCATTAAGTTTTCCGAAGACGAACTTGCCGATTACACTGGCATACAAGATATGGACAAGGCAGCAGAGTCGCTGTACGTCAAAGACAGACTGTTGCTCGTAACTCTCGGAAAAGACGGTAGCGCTTATTATTACAACGGTATTAAAGGCGTTGTGCCGAGCATAAGCGGTTGTAAATGCGTGGACACAACAGGTGCAGGGGACGCATTTTTCGGCGCATTCCTTGCGGCGATAGAAGACAAAGAAATGACAAAAGAAAATCTTGATAATGCTGCAATGAAAGGCAATATCAAGGGCGCAAAAGCCACAGAATTTTACGGAGCAATACAATTATGAACGATATTAAAAGCATAGTGTCGCAACCTATATTTTTTGAACGCAACAGAGTTTACCGTATCTATCACGGTGGCAAACCGTTCAAAGAGATTTTTGCCGACGGTTTCGATGACGGAACGGACAATATGTTCCCCGAAGAATGGGTTGCAAGCAAGGTGAGAGCAATCAATCCCAAGTATTTCGGAAAGCGTGACGGCGTGTCCGTTGTCAAAGGCACGGATTTGTTCTTTGACGATTTGCTCAACGAGCATAAAGAAGAACTTTTGGGCGACCGTAAATACGATTGTCTCGTAAAGTTTTTGGACAGTGCAACGAGATTGCCGTTCCAAGTGCATCCGACGAAAGACTTTTCGAAAAAACATTTCAATTCCGAATACGGCAAGACGGAAGCGTGGCTCGTGATTGCAACTCGTCCGGGTGCGAAACTCTATTTCGGATTCAAAGACAAAATCACGAAGGAAGAATTGTCCGCACTCGAAGAACGCAGTGAAGTGGAAAAAGACATAATGGGCAATCTTCTTGCTGGTGTAGAAGTGCAAACGGGCGATTTATGGCTTATCCGCGCGGGACTTATCCACGCAATAGGCGCAGGTTGCACGATTATCGAAGTGCAAGAACCGACGGATTTCACCATTCAACCCGAACGTTGGTGCGGTGATTATCACATCAGTTACAACGAAGAATATATCGGACTCGATAAGGACGTCGCGCTTGACGCAATCAATTACGACATATACGGCGACGCGGCAAAGGCATACGCAAAAGTATCGCCGAAGACTGTTGTCGATACGGACAAATACAAGAAAGAAGTGCTTATCGGTTATGACGATACGCCTTGCTTTGCGGAAGTGCGCCATACCGTTAAAAACGGCGGAAGTTTCGTTATGAGTTACGCACCGGCAGTGTACATCTGCCTTGAAGGCAATGCGCAAATCGTTGGCGAAAATTACAAGAAAGATATAAAGCGTGGCGATTACTTCTATCTCCCGTATGTTGCGGAAGGTAAATACACCATCGTGTCCGATACGAAAGCGGTGCTTGTTGAGTGCTTGCCGAGCAAACAAGATTGACAATCCACAACCGATAGGTTGGTCGATAAGATAAGCGAAAAGAGAAACAAATGGAAATTATTGTTACTGAAAACTATGAAGAAATGAGCAAAGTCGGCGCAGAGTTGCTTGCCGAAGTGGTGAAGAACAAACCTAATGCGGTTTTGGGACTCGCAACGGGAACGACTCCGCTCGGTACATACGCAAGACTTGCAGATGCTTGCCATAAGGGAGAGTTGTCGTTCAAAGGCGTAAAAACTGTCAATTTGGACGAATACGTCGGACTCGGTGAAGAGAGCGACCAAAGTTACGTTTGGTTTATGAACCACAATCTCTTTGATAAAATCGATATTGACAAAAACAACACGCATCTTCCCAACGGAAAGGCAACGGATTTTGACAAAGAGTGCGAAAGATACACAAATCTCGTAAAAGAATTGCGCCAAGACGTTCAACTTTTGGGACTCGGAAGCAACGGACATATTGCTTTCAACGAGCCGGGAACGCCGTTTGACAGTCATACTCATATCGTCAACTTGACTGAAAACACGATAAAGGACAATTCAAGACTTTTCGACGACATCTCGCAAGTTCCGACTCGTGCGATTTCTATGGGTATTGCAGACATTATGCAAGCAAAGAAAATCGTTATACTTGCGTCGGGAAGCAACAAAGCACTTGCGGTTTACAAGACCGTTGAAAAGAAGATTGACGAGAGTTGCCCTGCAAGCATACTTCAAAAGCATCCGAACGCAGTTCTCGTTGTCGATAAAGCGGCGGCGCAATTGCTTTCAAGCGCATCCGTAATGGATAGCATAAGCGCATCGGCAGTGTAAATATGGGGTATAAAATAGAAACTCACCTTCACGTAAAAGACACTTCGCCTTGCGCGCAAACGGATGAGAAAACCATTGCGGAAATATACAAAGGCAAAGGCTATGACGGTATAGTTTATACTTCTCACTATAACTCTTATCTGATCGATTATTACGGAATGACGGCAAAAGAGTACAATCAAAATTTTGTCGAACATTACAATCGATTGAAACAAGAGTGCCAAAAGGTTGGAATTGACGTGTTTTTCGGTATGGAATTTATGCCTGATTGCACTTCGTATTACAACGCAGACACGCCATACAAGGCAGAATTCTTGATTTACGGAATAACTCCCGAATTTGTGCTTGACGGCGGAGAGAAAATGTTCCGAAACAGCGTTGAAGAAACAAGCCTTTTGTGCAGAGAAAACGGGTGGATACTTTCCCAATCTCATCCGTTCAGAACGATAATAACGTACAGAAATGCGTCGTTGCTCGATGCGGCAGAAGTTTACAACGGATACGCAAGGCACGACAGCCACAATGACCAAGCGGAACAGTTTGCAAAAGATAACGGACTTATTCCGCTTGCAGGAAGCGATTTTCACGAACCGCAAGACGGTGGTGCGGGAATTATTCTTGAAAACGCAATAGCCAACGAAAAAGAACTTGTTGCCGAAATCAATAAATGCAGACACGAGATTGTGAAAAACATTTAGAGATAACGGACTATGGAATGAAACAATGATTTGCAAAAGAATTGAGTTGAATACCTTGTACGACATTAAGGGCGGAGAGTTGTACTCGTACGTTGCTTCCGAATTGTTTGAGCAATGTGCGAGCAAAAGACCTGCTCTTATAGTGTGTCCGGGCGGAAATTACGAGATAGTAAGCAAACTGGAAGGCGAAAACGTTGCGCTCAATTTTTTGGCGAAAGGTTTTCAAGTTTTTGTGCTTCATTATCTTTGCAAATCGCAAAAGGTAACTTATCCCGAACAACTTGTTGAACTTGCTTGCAGTGTTGATTACGTAAAGAAAAATTGCGAAAGATATTCGGTAAATCCCGATGAAGTATTTGTTTTGGGATTTTCGGCAGGCGGGCATTTGGCAGGTTGTCTTGCGGTGAACGATGCAATCGCAAAAAAATATATCGACAATATCGATTGCAAAGTAACTGCCGCTGCAATGGGGTATCCTGTCATTTCACCCGAATACGGCTTTAATGAAACGCATATAAACGTTCTTGGCGGTTTAGACAACAAAGAATTGGTTGAAGAAACCAGTTTGGATAAGCAAGTGACAGAAAATTCAGCACCGACGTTTATATGGACAACTGCCGAAGATAATATGGTGTCTTGTATGAATTCAATCAAGTTTTCGGAAGCACTTGCCAAGCATAACGTGAAGTTTGAACTTCATATATATCCGCACGGATGGCACGGATTGACTACGTGCGACAAGGAAATAAACGGAGATGCGGACTTTTTGAAAAAGAACGCTCAATGGATTGATAATTGTGCTGATTTTTTCAGAGATTACTGCATTGAAAAATACTGATTTATCGGAGTGAGATATGAAATTTATCGCGCACTCAACCGAATATAACACGATAGAAAGGCACGTAAATGCGCCGCTTTTTAAGCGTGTATTTGATTGTGATAATTCTAAAAACGCAAAACTGACGATTGTAGCAGTCGGTCTTTATAGATTGTTTTTGAACGGGGAAGAACTCAACAAGAGTTTGTTTGCGCCTTATATGAGCAATCCCGACCAAATCGTTGTTTACGACGTTTACGATATTGAGAATAAACTCAAAAAAGAAAACAACGTGCTTTGCGTGTTGCTCGGAAACGGATTTGTAAACACCAACGATTCGGATATTTGGCTCAATGAGTCTGCGCCTTATCGTAGCGCGCCGAAATTTGCGTTAAATATAAACGCCAACGGCAAAATATTGCTTGAAACGGACGAAAAGTTTGTTGCAATAGACAGCCCGATTACTTTTGACGATTTCCGTTGCGGAGAGCGTTATGACGCACGGTTAGAAAGAAAAGGCGTTTTGACCGATACCGATTTAAGCGGTTTTGGAAAAGCGATTTTGGCAGATGCTCCCAAAGGTAAAATCGTAGAGAATAAAGTTCAACCGATTGTCGAAGGTAAGCCTAAAAAAGCCGTATGTTTGAAGAAAACGCCGAACGGATATTTGTATGACTTCGGCGCAAACGATACGGGACTTTGCTTGCTTCATTTGCTAAATGCAGAAGAAGGACAACGTATCGATATGTACTTTGCGGAAGAGATTTGCGAAGACGGAAGTATTGATTATCGCAGTATTTCCTTTGACAGAACAGTTGACGGTTACAATCAACACGACGTGTACGTTTGCAGAAGCGGTGAACAAAGTTATTTGCCTAGTTTCACTTGGCACGGTTTCAGATACTGCGAAGTGTGCGGACTGAAAGACGAACAAGCAACGCTCGATGCAGTTGAGTTTGTTTCTACACACAGTGATTTGCCTAAGGTTTGCGATTTCAAATGCGATAACGAAACCGTAAATAGACTTGTTCAAATGACGCTTCAAAGCGACAAGAGCAACTTTGTGTTTTATCCGTATGATTGCCCACAAAGAGAGAAGAACGGTTGGACGGCAGATGCTTCGCTTAGTGCAGAACAAATGCTTTACACGTTCGACGCAAAGGTAAGCCTTGAACAATGGTTGCTTCAAATCCGCAACGCTCAAAAAGAAAACGGTATGTTGCCGGGGATTATTCCGACGGCAGGTTGGGGCTTCGGTTTCGGAAACGGACCTGCTTGGGACAGTGTAATAGTTGAGTTGCCGTATCAACTTTATCGTTTTTACGGCGATGAAAAGGTCGTAAAAGACAATGCCGAAGCGATAAGAAAATACTTCGATTATGTCACGACACGTTTGAATGCGGACGGCTTGGCATGTTTTGGCTTGGGCGATTGGGTTCAGACGTATACGAAGAACGAAGGCGATTTTGAAACACCTGTGGAAATCACCGACTCTTTGACGATGATTGACATCGCGACAAAGACGATAAGAATGTTTGATGTAGCTGAACTGCCTACCGATAAAATCGAAGACTTTGTAAAACGCCTTAAACGCGATTTTCGCAGGAAATACGTGCGTGACGATAGACTTGTCGTGAAAACTCAAACGGCACTTGCAATGGCTCTTCAAACGGGTGTATTGACGAATGACGAGAGTGTCAATGCGTATCGTGACTTGATTGACCTTATTCACGGACAAGACGACCATTTCAGAGTCGGTGTTGTGGGGTACAAGTATTTGTTCGATACGCTTGTAAATCACGGCGACGTCGATTTGTGCTTCAAACTTATTACGCAAAAGAGTTTCCCGTCATACGGCTATTGGATAGAACAAGGCGCAACGACTTTGTGGGAAAGTTTTGAAGAGTACGAAGTCGTGGACGGCAAAAAAATGAGAAAAGACGGTATGAAACGTATTCCGTCTTTCAACCATCATTTCTGGGGTGCAATTCTTGCTTGGTTCTATAAGAACATCGGTTGGCTCGATGTGGTGGATAATAAATCGGTAAGAATAAAACCGATACTTATCGATGGCGTAAACAGCGCAAACATTGCTTATGCACGCGGTGGCAAAAGCATATCGATTGACTGGGAAAGAGTCAATAAACATATCAGTCTGAACGTGGACGTTCAAGGCTTTGAGTGTGTTCTCGTTTTTCCTAACGGTAAAATCGAAACGGTTCAAGGCAAACGTTCGTTTGCGATAGACGAAATGTAAAACTTGGGGAAATATATGGACAACAAGTATTATCTTGCAATAGATCTCGGAGCATCCAGCGGACGACATATCATCGGTTGGAAAGAAGACGGAGAGATAAAAACCAAAGAGATATACCGCTTTAAAAACCATATGGACAACAAAGGCGGACATTTCGTTTGGGATACAAAAAGACTGTTTAACGAGATTAAAAACGGACTTAAAGTGGCTTTTTCGCAATACGAGAGTATTGAAAGCCTTGCAATAGATACGTGGGGCGTGGACTACGTTCTCATAAAAGACGGCAAACCCGTGTTGCCTTGCTATGCGTATAGAGATTCGAGAACGGAGAGTGCAATCGAAGAGATAAACTCAAAGATTTCTTTTGAAACGTTCTACATGCGCACGGGCATACAGTTCCAGTCTTTCAACACCGTGTATCAACTTTATGCGGATAACAAAGAAGGTCGATTGGACGGCGTTTCGACTTTTCTGATGATGCCCGAATACTTCGGATATTTGCTTACGGGCAATATGGTGAAGGAATATACGGACGCAACCACAACGGGCCTTGTGAACTGCAAAACGAGAAAGTTCGATATAGACCTTATTCAAACTCTCGGTTTACCGCTTCAAATGTTCCCGTCGCTCAATATGCCGGGAACGGTTGTCGGAAAACTCAGTGACAGCGTTGCAAAAGAAGTTGGCGGACAAACGACGGTAAAACTCTGTCCGTCGCACGATACGGCAAGCGCGTTTTATGCAGTTGACAACCCCGACGACAGCGTGCTTATTTCAAGCGGAACTTGGGCAATTCTCGGCGCAAAGATAAAAGAAGCCAACGTGTCGAGAGATGCTTTGAGATACAATTTCGCAAACGAAGGCGGGGTTGGAAACTTCCGTTTCTTGAAGAACATCACGGGTATGTGGATAAACGTATGCCTTAAAAACGTATTCGGAAGAAGTTTTGACGAGATGACGCGCCTTGCAAGCGAAAGTGCGTTTGACGGCACGTTCGACGTCAACGCAAAAGAGTTTTCTTTGCCCGAAAATATGGACAAGAAAATCAAGAACTGGTTTGAGAGTCGCAATCTCAACGCACCTAAAACGGAAGGGGACTTGTATCGCAGTGCGTACAGGTCTATGGCAATGGGATATAAAAAAGCAATTGACGATTTGGGAAAATGCGAAAATCGTACGTTCGATAAGATTTACATCGTAGGCGGTGGCGCAAACAACAAGTTGGTCAACGAATTTACAAGAGAATTTACAAACAAAGAAGTCGTCGCAATGCCAATAGAAGCAACGGCGATAGGCAATCTGAAAAGCCAAATGGAGTTATAAACTATGAGTTATCAGGAAGCGAAAGAAGTTTACGCAAAGATAGGCGTGGACACGGAACAAGCGATTGAAAAACTTAAAAATACCGCAATTTCGGTGCATTGTTGGCAAGGCGACGACGTTGTAGGTCTTGACGGTGGCGGTGCTGCGTCGGGCGGTATTCAAACTACGGGCAATTATCCCGGACGTGCAAGAAACTTTGAAGAACTCAAAGAAGATTTGAGAAAAACGTTTTCGCTTATGCCGGGCAAGAAAAGACTCAACTTGCACGCAAGTTATGCAATTCTTAACGGCGAGAAAGTGGACAGAAACGCATATCGTCCCGAACATTTTGCGCCTTGGGTTGAGTTTGCAAAAGAAATAGGACTTGACGGAATCGATTTCAATCCTACGATGTTCTCGCACCCGATGGTAAAGGGTGGACTTACGCTTTCGTCACCCGATGAGAACGTGCGCAAATTCTGGATTGAGCATTGCAAGGCGTGCATCCGCATTTCCGAATATTTCGCAAAGGAAATGAACAGCCATTGCCTTATGAATATTTGGATTCCCGACGGATTCAAGGACGTTCCTAGCGACAGACTTACCCCAAGACTTCGTCTTAAAGAGAGCCTTGACGAGATTTTGAAAGAACCGTATGACAAGAAAAAGGTTGTCGTTGCGGTGGAAAGCAAAGTGTTCGGCATAGGCGTTGAGAGTTATACGGTGGGTAGCAACGAGTTTTATCAGAACTATGCGGCAAAGAACGATATTTGTTGCTTGCTTGACAACGGACATTATCATCCGCTCGAATACGTCAGCGACAAGATTCCCGCGTTGCTTGCATTCTACGATAAAGTTGCGCTTCACGTAACGCGCGGAGTGAGATGGGACAGCGACCACGTCGTTTTGTTTGAAGACGAACTCAAAGAGATTGCAAAAGAGATTGTAAGAAACGACGCGCTTGACAAGGTGCTTATCGGTCTTGACTATTTCGATGCGTCCATAAATCGTATATCTGCGTGGGTTATGGGTGAGCGCAATATGCAAAAGGCATTGCTTTACGCATTGCTTACGCCAAACGACGCGCTCAAAAAGTTGCAAGACAACGGCGAGTTTACTGAACTTATGTACAGACAAGAACAACTCAAAACCTATCCTTTTGGCGAAGTTTGGAAAGAGTATCTCGACAGACAGGGTATGAAAGACGATTGGTTTGACGAAATAAAAGACTACGAAAAAGGAGTGCTTAGCAAAAGATGAAAAACATACTTGAAGCACCGTTTGTAAAAGAACTTTGCAAAATTACGAGCAATATGTATCGTCAAGGCTGGGACGAGAGAAACGGCGGAAACGTTTCCGTGTTGCTCGATGAAGAACAAGTAAAAAAATATCTCGATACAGACAAGGTTTTGCGCGTTATCCCGACGGGATTCGATGCAAAAGAGTTGGTCGGCAGATATTTTATCGTGACGGGAACGGGCAAATATTTCAAGAACGTTGAAGGTGATCCCGAAACCAATCTCGGTATAATCCGTATCGGCGCAGACGGCAAAACGGCGGAACTTTTGTGGGGATATAAGGACGGCGGAAAATTCACGAGCGAACTTCCTGCACACCTTATGACACACGCAACTCGTTTGAAAATAGATCCCAACCACAGAGTCGTTATGCACACGCACCCGACGTATACGATTTGTATGTCGGCAGTCGTAAAAACCGACGACAGAGTGTTTACCGAGAAATTGTGGCGCAACAACACCGAAGCAATCGTAGTATTTCCGGACGGTGTGGGCGTGTTGCCTTGTATGGTTTGCGGAACGAACGAAATCGGCGAAGCGACGGCAGAGAAGATGAAGAAGTATCGACTTGTCGTATGGACGAATCACGGCATTTACGGTGTCGGTAAAGACATTGACGAAGCCTTCGGACTTATTGAAACTGTTGAGAAAACGGCGCAACTTTATATGCTCACTTTGGGACACGTCGTCAACGAAATCGGCGATGACGTATTGCAAGGACTTGTGGATTTGTGGCATCTCATACCGCTTGACGGAATCTTGGGAAAATAAGCAAACATATCCTAAACAACGGCGTATTGCCTATATTTTATTAGCGCTAAAATAGGGAAAGCGAAATTGCTTTCTCTTATTTTTATTTCGTTTATGCATTCGAAGTTCTGCTTTTTTCACGCTTTTTATGCAAGAAGACGAGAGGATCGACATTGACTGAAATAAATCGATGACATATATTATTGACTTTTTAGATGGCAAATGCTATTCTTATTACGAAAAAAGTTAGCAAACTATATTTTCTCGAAAAAAAAGGAATAATCTAAAATGGAAGAAATTATTATAAAAAGAGACAGATATCTTAATCAACTCGTTAGAAAGAAAAATAACGGAATGATAAAAATTGTTACCGGACTTCGTAGATCGGGCAAAAGTTATTTGCTTTTCAATTTGTTTTACGATTATTTATGTGAACAAGGGGTTGACGATAATCATGTTATCAAACTTCCGCTCGACGATGACAAGTACAAAAAATATAGAGATCCCGATAAATTGTCGGAGTATTTATATTCAAAAATCTCAGAAGATGACAATACCTATTATATTTTGCTCGATGAGGTGCAGTTTGCCATTTCGAACGACGAAATGAAGGAAAAGACACCTATAAGACTATATGGAATTTTGAACGGACTTGCAAGATTGAAAAATGTAGATATTTATATTACGGGGAGCAATTCAAAATTTCTGTCATCGGACATTTCTACGGAATTTCGCGGAAGAGGCGATGAAATCAGAGTAAATCCGTTGTCGTTTGCGGAGTTCTTTTCCGTATATAAAAACGGCGATAAATATGATGCGTGGGAAGAATACACCACTTACGGTGGAATGCCACAAGTTGTTTTTTTTGATAACGATGAAGAAAAATCAAAATACTTGACTGAGCTATTCAAAAAGACATATTTGAAAGATATTGCGGAACGAAATAATTTGCGTAGTGATGTGATTTTAGACAATTTAGTGGATATTCTTGCCTCATCTATAGGCTCTTTGAGCAATCCCTCAAAAATTGCCGCAACGTTCAATTCAAACGGTATTAAGACTACCGATAAAACGATTTCGTCATATATAGATTTTCTAGAAGATTCTTTTATGATAAGAAAAGCAAAAAGATACGACATTAAAGGGCGTAAGTATATAAATTCGCCTTTGAAGTATTATTTCAGTGATATCGGACTTAGAAATGCACGGTTGAATTTCAGACAACAAGAACCCACGCATATGATGGAAAACGTGATTTATAACGAACTGGTTATGCGCGGATTCAATGTCGATGTAGGCATTGTCGAACACTATGCAAGATCAAACGACGGCAAACAGCAAGTAAAACAACTTGAAGTTGATTTCGTGTGCAATCAGGGAAGCAAGCGATATTACGTTCAGTCTGCATTCTCGATTCCAACCGAAGAAAAGATGCAACAAGAACAAGCGTCTCTTGACAAGATAGACGACTCGTTCAAAAAGATTATTGTCACGCAAGATCACGTTAAAGCGTGGAGGAACGAAAGGGGATATCTAATAATTAATATCCTTGACTTCCTACTCAATCGTGATAGTTTCGATTTATGATAAATCGTTATACTTATTTTGCAATTTCATTCTTCTGCGCCAAATGGTTGTGCGGTTGACTTTCAAAAATTTTGTTACTTCGAGATATGTTAATCCCGACATATAGGCGCAGAGAACGTCATATTCGCCTTGCGTCAAATTCATTCTTTCGATGAAAGCGTCAACGACGGTATAATCGTTGTTGGATTCGTCTTCGATAAAAGTTATGCGCGACGATGCAACGCTGTCGCTTATGGCGGTTGTGTGCGCCAAATGGCGAGTGAATTGTTTATCCAAGTATCTATCCGTAAAACGGAAGCACGCTTGCTTAATCGAGATTACATTTCCACGAGTTGTCGTATAATTATCACCAAGTCTTTTGCCGATGTGTTCGCAAAGGAAAAGCATTGCGGTTTGCGCTATATCGTATCCGTCCGAGTATTCGTCGAGAGAATCATTTGATTTGTTGCAATCCTTGATAAGTCCGTCATATAATCGATATAAATCTTTGCCCGAACGACACATTACGGTTCTTATAGTAAGCAACGCTATCAATTCTCCGATTTTCTTGATGTTGTCTGCGGTTATAACAACGTCATCGTCTAAAATGTATTGCCTTTTCGCAATGATTTTGACTTGTGCTTGATTGTCATCATAAATGCTGATTGTAGATTTGTTTTGAAGATTGATTTGAGTTTTCATTTTTATACGCTCCGAGTTTTATTTGCCTTTCGGCAACAAGACGGAGCAGCACCGAGAAAACTCAAAAACAAATCACTTCAAATCGTTAAATGCCTATGTCAACGAACCGCATAAAAATGTTGTGTAAAAATCTCTCTACTTGTATCAAAGAATACGGCACGTCTAATCGTCACACTTGTATCAAGACTACGGCTCGTCTAATCGCCAATGTATAAAAAATCGGTTAAAATGCACATTGAAATTGTGCCAATTTTCAAGAGCAGAAAAAACAAGATTTTTATGCCGTTGATATAGGCTTTTCTCTGTGCTAAACCGCTACGCCGAAAGGCAATTAAAAACTCGGAGTAAATATGAAAGCCATTGCGATTTAAGCAATCTATTGCAAGATATAGAAATCAATGAGATGTAAAAATTTGCAAAAATTTATACTCGTTTTTATACTAAATTTTATTCATTAGACCACAACATACCATATAATGTGTTTTGCGCACTTGCAAAATTCAACTTATAGTGTATAATGTAAGAACAGTATATAATTAATAATTATTAATTAAATAAGCAATATGTACTCACCTCTTATTCACAAAAGACCATACGGTGCAAGCGTAGCAAATCAAGCTACGACAATCACTTTTCCCATCGATAGCAATATGCGTATCGGGAGAGTGTTTATAGTGTTGCGCCAAATTTTCGGCAAAGAGGGAGAAGTGCTTTGCGGGCGTAGTGAGCGCATAGAATTGCCTTTCGCTCATACCAAGGATGGTATAGACTATTTCGTCGGCACATTTGCGATTTCGGAGTGGGGAATTTGGAAATATCGCTTCGAGGGTGAGTTTTCAAATGGTGATTTTGCGTTCTTCGGCAGAGGTCTCGACGGCACGGCGATAAGGGGCGATTGGCTACCCGAATGGCAGTTGACCGTTACGGAACGTGACTATAAAACGCCGAATTGGGCAAAACGAGGCGTAATTTATCAAATATTTGCGGATAGATTTTGCAAGAAGGGCAATATTCCGTTCACGAAGCGCGGACGACTTCACTCCGACTGGCACGAGCGTCCCGACATTGCCGAGGACGGCAAGGACTATCACGCGGACGACTTTTTTGGCGGCAACATAGTGGGTATAATATCCAAACTCGATTATATCCGAAGCCTCGGTGTAAAGTGCATTTATCTTTCACCCGTTTTCAAGTCTTGTTCCAATCATAGATACGACACCGGTGACTATCTTGCAATAGACGAGTTGTTCGGCACGGAAGAGCAGTTCAAGACGTTGATTGATGAGGCAAACGGTCGCGGCATAGAGATTATGCTTGACGGCGTATTCAACCACACGGGCGCGGACAGCAAGTATTTCAATCGCGAAGGGACATATGACACGCTCGGCGCGTATCAAAGCAAGCAATCACCTTATTACGATTGGTATTATTTCACCCACTATCCCACGGAATATGCGTGTTGGTGGGGAAGCACCGTCGTGCCAACCGTCAACAAAAGCGCGCAAGGGTACAGAGATTTGGTTCTCGGTGAAAACGGCGTTATAGACAAGTGGTCCAAACTCGGCGTAAAGGGTTGGAGACTCGACGTCGTGGACGAGTTGCCAATAGATTTCACCTACGAACTATGTTCTCGTATCAAAGCAGAAGGCAAAGATATGCTTGTTGTCGGTGAGGTGTGGGAAGACGCCTCGACAAAAATCGCGTACAGCGAGTGGAGACCATATTTTATGGGCAAGCAACTCGACTCGGTGATGAACTATCCTTTCAAGGAAGCGATCTTGGCATACACTCTCGACGGCGACAAAAACGCATTTATATCCCGTGTCGGCGAGATTTTGGAGCATTATCCCAAGCAATCTCTTGATTGCCTTATGAATTTGATAGACAGTCACGACACCGCGCGTGCAATCAACACGCTTTCGGGAGTAAAACCGCCTCGCGACAAAAAGGACAGAGCGGACTTCCGCTTGTCGCAAGAGCAGTACGACCTTGCAAAGCGCAGACTAAAATTCGCAAGTGTGTTGCAATACGTTTTGCCGGGTGTGCCTTGCGTGTTCTACGGCGACGAAGCGGGTGCTCAAGGCTGGGAAGATCCTCTCAACAGAGGCACTTATCCGTGGGGAAGAGAAGATGCCGACCTCGTAAATCACTATCAAACTCTCGGCAAATTCCGTGAGAATTACGCCGAATTTTTGCAAGGTGAAACGCATTTTGTTCCCGACGCGGACAATCTCGTTATGCAAAGAGTATGCGACAAAGGCACTCTCGAAGCGGTTGCAAACGGCTTGAATATTTGCGTTTCCGTCAACGGTGAAACGGTGTTGAATATTCAATAAAACAAGCAAATCGCACAAACCAAGTCAAAAGCGCAAAACATTAGGGGCTTACAAAAAACTTATAACATTATAAAATGCCGTGCAATGCGACAAAAACGGTGCATTCGAAGTCATACAATATAATCGTAGAGGTGATACTATGTGTATATTTGACTTGCTGGACGCACTTTTTTCAACCCAAAATTCAAGCGCATCAAAGAGTGTAAAAAACAAAACCTCTTCCGAAGAAGAGGATTGGCTTTATGAATGCAACGAGTGTGACGAACTTGTAGAGGACTGCGAGTGCGACGACTGCGGTGACGAAGATTGCGACGAATTTTGATAGGATATATTCAAAAATCCGTTGCGGTCAAACTCGATTTTTGAGGTTTTATAAAATTTTATTTTCAAAAGGGGTATATCTTAAAAAGATAGCCGTAAAAATCGGTATTTGAAACCGCTCTATTGCCATCAATAACCGCGCAAGCCGATTTTTGACACTTTTCCGTCAAAGAACGACTTGAAATTTTCCGTTTCGTCTTTTTCGACAGGCGAAAAACCGTGCTCGATGCACTCCTCGTTGTCTTTGTATTTTTGCATAAAATACTTTTTCGCACCGTTTATCAAAGCGGCAATATCCCGCATATCGTCGGTGGTATGAAATTCCTTCATAAGAGTGGTGCGGAATTCGTAATCGACGCTCCCGTTTAGGAGCATATTTATGCTCTCTTTTATTTTTTCCGTATCAACGACATTAAGTCCGACGGTGAGCGCGTATTTTTTGAGGCTGTTTTTGACGTCCATTGCCACGTAATCTACTAGTTTCTCGTCAAGCACGGACTTCAAAACATCGGGGCGCAAACCGTTGGTGTCAAGTTTGGTGAGATATCCCATATCGCGCACTTTGCGTAAAAAATCTTTCAAATCGGGTTGCAAAGTCGGCTCTCCGCCCGTAACGCACACGGCGTCCACAAGCCCTTTGCGTTTTTGAAGGTAGTCAAACACTTCGTTTTCGTCAATTTGCTCGGCTTTGACGTCGCCTACGACGAGCGCGCCGTTGTGACAAAACGGACAGCGGAAATTGCACCCGCCCGTAAACACGGTGCAAGCGATTTTCTCGTCAAAATCCACCATTGAAAATTTTTCGTATCCGCAAACTATCATAATTTTATTTTAGCACACGGATAAGCAATAGAACAATAGATTTGTTCAATTTGTCTGTTTTATCTTTTTGGCGCGAAGATTTTTTGCTTGCCTACATGCCCGCGCGCTTTTCAAATTGCGCAATTGTCGCAAGTCTTGCAACGCTCCTTGCAAAAATAGCAAGAGGTTGGCAATATCCTATGGAGAGTGCTTGTGAAAAGAGGCACATTTTTAGCGTTTGCGCCCAAATTGAGTATTTACTTTTGTTTTATAATCCTATATAATAAATATGTATTTATTATCGCGCGCACGCACGTACAATAGATATAGACATTCCAATGGAGAAAGATATGAAGAAAAAAGAAGCATCCGCTCCGATTTTGGACGAGAAAGGCAGACCACCGCTAAAACTCGACTATCCGCAGACGTTCAAGGTCGGCTTTGCGTTTGCAATCATTATGCTGTTTTGGACGGCATACGACTTCGTCGTGCCCCTTTTGCTTGAACAAGCGTACGGACTTCCGAGCTGGGCGCGCGGTATAATTATGGGACTTGACAACTTGCTTTCGTTGTTTATGTTGCCACTTTTCGGCAAACTCAGCGACAATGCGAAAGGCAAACTCGTCAAGAAGTGGGGCAGACGCACTCCGTTTATCGTCATCGGCACGGTATGCGCAGTGGTTCTTATGGTCTTCGTGCCAGTCGTCACCCTCAAACAAGCAGAAAAAGCGGACACATTGACCACAAGCATAGAAGCTAAACTTGACAACGACAAGTTTATGGAACCGCTTCTTACGGAGTGGTATGACAACGCAGTCGCAGGGAAAGAAGGCAGTGCCAACTATTGCGACTTGACGTACCTCAATCAAAAAGGCAATAACGTTTCAAGAGAAGAATTTATTTCGTTGCGCTATTATAGCAAGATGACGTCAAAGAAAGCCGTTCTTAATATGATTGGCGACACGACTTATTACTATGATGCCAACGCTGACGGAAAGTTTACCGATGATGAAATAGTCACCGACTTGTCCGCACAATCACCCGTTGAAGGCAAAACCTATCAAGATCTTCTCGATAGCAACGCCGCTTACAAAAAGTACGTTGCCGCGGGTATGAACAACTACATAAGCAACGAAATTCACGAGAACTGCACCAAGCCGTCGGAAGGTATCAAGAGCCTCGTCGTATATATGGTCATCTTGCTCCTCGTGCTTGTTGCGATGGCAACCTTCCGTTCTCCCGCGGTCGCGCTTATGCCGGACGTCACGCCAAAACCTCTCCGTTCGCAAGCCAACGCAATCATCAACCTTTGCGGTGGTGTAGGCGGTGCAATCGCGTTCTTGATTTACACGGTTGTATTGTTCGGCGAGCGCCTCTCCAACTATGTTATCATATTCGGTTCGGTCGCAGGCGGTATGCTCTTGCTCCTTGCGGGCTTCCTCGCACTCGTCAACGAGCGCAAGATGGTTGCAAAGTGCCAAGAGATTTGCAAAGAGTATGAAATCGACGACTTTGCCGAGGGAGAGAATCCTGAAGCGGAGAAGTTCGCGGAAGAACTTATCAGCGAAGGCGACGCGGAATACAATCTCGACAGCAAACCGTCCGGTGTCGCACAACAATTGCTCGATGCCGACGTAAATACGGAAAATAAAGAGCAAATCGCGCCCGAAACGCTTGAATTTGCTCAACAAGTGGTGGAAAACACCAAGAAAAAACATCAATCTCCCAAAGAGTGGTGGGGTGCAAAGAGCGAACTCGAAAGAGGCAGACTCAAATCTTTTGCGCTCATTCTCGCTTCAATCTTTATGTGGTTTATGGGCTACAACGCGGTATCTTCCAACTTGTCCATCTACACCACCAAAGCGCTCAACCTCTCGGCTGGTATCGCATCCATCATCTCGGGCGTATCTATGGGCATAAGCGCAATCGCATTTATCCCCGTCGGATATATGGCGGCAAAGATCGGTAGAAGAAAATCTATTATGATCGGCTTCGGTATGGCAGTCGTATCGTTCGTCCTCATCTTTGCTGCAGTATCACCCAACGACAACGCGGCAATTCCCGCAGTCTTGTTTGCCTTGTTCTACCTCATCGCGGGCTTTGGTCTTATCATTGCCAACGTCAACACCTTCCCGATGGTCACCGAGCTTTCCACGGCGGAAACGGTTGGACAATACACCGGTTACTACTATATGGCAACGATGTCCGCACAAGCAATCACCCCCGCAATCGGCGGTGCGATTATGGACGCGGGCGGCAACAAATATTTGTTCCTTTACAGCGCAATCTGCATCGTAATCGCAATCGTGCTTATGATCTTCGTCAAACACGGCGACAGCGCAATGACCGCAAAAGGTCGCAAGCTCACCAAAGAAGAGAAGAAACAAATTAGATTGGACGCTCTCGACGCGGACTAAAAAAGCGATATGCTTACGGACGACACGCAGTAGCGTGCCGTCCTTTTATATATCGCTTTTTTAGTCCTACTACCGCGCAACCGATACACGCTATCAGTATAGCAAGGATAAAAACTCGTGCCACAGTTTCGCTATATCGCTTGCTTGGTGTGTGCGCACTGCGTGTGCTAATCGGATATTCCACAACTGCACCAACGGTGCGAATATCACTTTTGGCACAAGCCAAAAATATCACTTGCCAAAAACAAATATCACTCTCGCTTTGCGAGAATATCACTTAACGAAAAAGACACGCTCTCGCGTGTCTTTTTCGTTAGTCGTTGAGTTTCAACATCGTAAAGCCTTGTTTCGCTTTGCAAAGCGGGCACATATCCCACGCTTCTTTGCTTTCGGCTTCGTGGCCGCAACCCGAGCACTTCCATTTTACGGTTTTTTCCTTTTTGTACATCGTATCGTTTTTGAGCTGATTGTACAAGTCCTCAAACATAAGTTTGTGGCAATGTTCCACGTCCGATAGCATTTTGAACGCGTTTGCGATTTCCTCAAAGCCCTCTTCGCGAGCGGTTTTTTCAAATACTCGATAGGTTTTTACTTCGCTTTCCTCGTCTTCGGCGGCAAGTTTGAGATTTTGCTCCAAATCCCACTTTTCCTTGAACGGATAGCCCGCGCAAATCTCGATATTTTCAATGGTTTTGTTGCTTGCTTGTTGAATAAAGGTGTACAGCACGCGTGCGTGGTTGAATTCGTTGTACACCACCTTGTCTATGACTTCTGCAAGGGCATTGTAGCCCTCGTTGCGTGCGCCGTATTCGAGGAACTTGTATCTCGTCATTGCTTGAGTTTCGCCCGCATAAGCGCGAGCGAGGTTTGAAAACGTTTTGCTGTCGATGAGTTTCATATACGATATCTCCTTTTTTGTGATATACGGATTATTGCAATTTAGGCGCGTTTTTATACGGACGGCGCGCCACAATCCGAGCGAAAATGCCAAAACGACGGATTTTTTCAAAAAGACTTTTAATAATCGCAACAAAGTGGTATTATAATCGCAGAAATAAAAGTTTGGCGACGCAAGTCGCAAGGAGTATAAATATGAGCGATTGTACGCACGATTGCGGTTCTTGTTCCAAGGACTGCTCGTCGAGAAGTTTGATTGCCGAGCAAAACAAACTTTCGGATATCAAAAAAGTTATAGCCGTCGTAAGCGGTAAGGGCGGAGTGGGCAAATCCCTCGTGACGTCCTTGCTTGCGGTTGGCAAAGCCAAAGAAGGCAAAGCGGTCGGCATTTTGGACGCCGATATAACCGGCCCGTCCATTCCGCGCGCTTTCGGCATATACGGCGGAGTTGAGGCTGACGCCAACGGCATTTATCCTCGTCAAAGCGACTTCGGTGTGAGAGTGGTGTCTTCCAATTTGCTTTTGGATGACGAAACCGATCCCGTTATATGGCGCGGACCGGTGATTGCGGGTATGGTGAAACAATTCTGGACGGACGTCGTATGGGGAGACCTCGATTTCCTCTTCGTTGACTGCCCTCCGGGAACGGGCGACGTGCCTCTCACCGTATTCCAATCCATCAAACTTGACGGTATAATCATAGTCACCTCACCGCAAGACCTCGTGTCTATGATCGTCGAAAAAGCCGTCAAAATGGCAAACAAAATGAATATCCCCATCTACGGCGTAGTGGAGAATATGAGCTACATCGAGTGCCCCGATTGCGGAAAGAAAATCGACGTTTTCGGCACGAGCAACGTTGACAAAATCGCAAACGATTTCAACCTCAAAGTGCTGGGCAAACTCCCGATTGATCGCAATATCGCAAGCGCGGTAGACCAAGGCAAAGTGGAGCAACTCGACGCAAACAAATATCTTGCAGACGCACTTCAAGCAATCGAAAAGTAATATGACGAGACGCGAGATAGCAGAGAACAACTTCGTCCAAGGTTACAGTTGCGCGCAAGCGGTGGTGCTTGCCTTTTCGGACGTCACGGGCTTTCAAGGCGAGCAAGCGTTGCGCCTTTGCTCGTCCTTTGGCGGAGGAATGGGAAGATTGAGAGAAGTGTGCGGTGCGGTAAGCGGTATGTTTATCGTCGAAGGACTTTTGGAAGGATACGACTATCCCGACAAGCCCGACGCAAAGCAATGCAAAACCGCTCATTACGCACGCATACAAGAACTTGCGCACCGCTTCAAACAAATCAACGGCTCTATCGTATGCCGTGAGATTTTGGGCGCACGCGCAACCACTTCACCCGTCCCCGACGACCGCACTCCCGAGTATTACAAGACGAGACCGTGTGCCAAAATGTGCGGTGACGCCGCCGAAGTGCTTGAAACTTTCTTGCGTGAGCGTGGAATAATAGAATAAAAGCGGAATATTCCACAACTTGCGCTATGCGCAAGTATCACTTTTGGCGTAAGCCAAAAATATCACTTGTGCGTAGCACAAATATCACTGCGCCTACGGCGCAATATCACTCGCACGCAGTGCGAATAACAAAATATGAGTTTCTACGACGTCGTATACGAACAAGTAAAGAAAATTCCCAGCGGAAAAGTTGCAACCTACGGACAAATCGCAGTGTTGTGCGGTTCTCCGCGCGCTTCGCGTGCAGTGGGGTACGCTCTCCATTTCAACCCCGAACCCGAGCACGTGCCTTGTTTTAGAGTGGTCAATCGTTTTGGCAGATGCGCTCCCGCGTTTGCTTTTGGCGGTCCGGAAGTGCAAGCCAATCTTCTTCGTGCCGACGGCATCGAGGTTGACGAGGACGGCTACGTCGATTTGGACAAATATCAGTGGAATCCGTATATCCAACGATAACGTAAAAATTTATCAAAATAAGAAGCGCACCGTATTGAAGTGCACCCCAAAAGTTGGACAAAAATGTAAAACTTTTGG
>CAVANK010000011.1:0-57635 GCA_963590075.1 Eshraghiella crossota | reverse complement strand
GATATCTCTCCCAAGGAGAATATGCACCCCAGTGTCCACCGACCGGATAAAACGGATTCGCCAAAAATCCATTTGACAAATCTTTTTTAACGCAAGCATACACTTCAAACACTTTGTGAAAACCGTATATGTCTTGTATTTCTTTTTCGCGACGCATCCATTTTTCAAATTCTCTATCCATGTTTTCTTCAACAGTCAAATTTTGCGGATTGTTAAACTTGTCAAAAATGGGCTTTACGTGCAAATAGTATTCTTGCTTAGTCATTCCGACAAAGAATGAATTTGAGTATAATGAATGCTGCGAATGTTCATCGTTTTCTCTTGATTGCGCAAGTATTATCATAGTTTCTCTCTTGTTGAACTTTGCAAGGTCTTCAAAATTCATATCTTCATCTTCCCAAAGGATTTTGTGTAGTTTTGCCAATCTATCGCTATGGTCAACGCCTTTCTCGATTTGTTCATCCATTAAGGTATGATATTCCAACATCAGATTGTCATAATCCGTTTGCGTAAAACTGCCATATAAACTTTCCATGTTTCCACCTCATGCTGCAATGTCATAATCGTCAAAACCGTATTTTTGATAATGTTTTACGCGCGATTTCGATTGCGATTTCGTTTCAATCTCAACGCCATATCTTCTTGACACTTTTTTAAGATATTTCGGAAGTTTCTCAAGCGTGTTGCGAATCGTGACGGTTTTTGCCTTGCTGAAATCACCGACGTCTTTTACAGCCACGCCGTTTTTGAAATAATAGTGGTTGGACATATAGAATCTTTGCTCAAAGAGATAATACTTTTCGCCGTCTGCGATGAGATAAAACTCGTGTACGTCTTTTGCTACAGTTTTGCAATAAATTTTGGCTTGCATAAGCGCCTCCGTTGCTTTTGATGATTCAACTATAGCGCAAATGAATTTTTGTTTTTACCCCTCTCGGGGTGTAAAATTTTTTCCGGAAAGATTTTTGTTACCGTCGCCCCAAAGACTTCCGAAAAGGCGACAGTAATACTTCGCATCTATAGAAACATCTTTATTGCAAAATAAAACAACTTTGTCAATCTTACCACCATAATACTTCACCACCTTTTGGGCAGAATCAAAAATATCGGCATAATCGACATTGTTAGAAAAATATTTTGCCTGAAACCCTACTCTTTTACCATCAATTAATATAGGATCTGTTTCAATCCCCGGGTTATTGGCTTTTTGATTAAGAATAACCGTTGCATCCTTGACATAATAATATTTAAAGAAGATTCGACATAAATGTTCAAAATCAACCGTATTATTCTCGCATGTATTCTCAAAATCTTGCCAAGTCAATAACATCTTTTTATTCTCCAAACGTAAAATCATGATTTGTAAACTTTAAATAGTCTTTTTTAATATTCTATCTAATTTTACCTAATTTGTAAAGGTATTCAAGTTACTAATGCTTAAAGATGGCTTTTCTTTTTACTTTACTGCATAGCCGTTTGTGGATATATCCCTTACAATTATTTTAAATAGAATCGTTATCTGTAATAGATTTGAAGCAATCGACTATTGAAAGAATACTAGTTACAAAGATTTATTTCGCTATATTAACAAACGAAATAAAAAAGTGAAACGGTGTTGTAAAAACATACAAATATCCTCTATTTAGAGGACTTTTGAGAATTTTATAGCTCTAGTTATTATCATTATTTTGGAGCGATTGCGGAACGTTTTCGTCCACCAAAAAATATCGTACATATTGTACGATATTTTTTGTTTGAAGGGGATTTTGTGTGCTTCTATCACACACACGGTAAGTTGATTTTATTGTTTTCGTTTACTGCATTGCGCGGTTTGAGCGGTTTAATCTACGATAAAGCAATCTACGCCGTCAACCGTGCGGAAGTTAAACGTCTTTGCGCCGACCGCTTTCAAAGAATATGCGAAGCCGGGGCTGTCCGAAGTTCCTATAAGGGCATTTACAGCCGTCCTGCCGACTTGCAAATTCAGGTTTTCGGCAGTGCCTATTTTCAGCACGGCGTTGAGCGTGTTGAACAAATCCGCCGTATCGTCCGCCGAAAGATTGTTGAGCGTAAGCGATTTATGCGCAACGGTATAAGCAAAGCCGTCCGCCTCCGTCTTATCCACGCGCACGGTGGAGGAAACGTACAAACTGTCGGGGATATATTTTTTGAAATACTTATACGGAAATTCGCCCATATCCGCCTTAAACGGAGTAAGGTCGAGTTTTGCCACGACGTTAAAGTCGGCACTACCGTTTTCGGCAAACTCCGAAAATTCCACTTGAACGATGGTTACGGTAACTTCTTTTTCGCCGATTTTGATTTTTCCGCCCGTTTGCCCGTAGAACACCGTTTGAGCAATCGCCCCTACCTGTTTTTCGGTGAGCGACATAGTGACCATACTTTTGCCCTCAAGCGAGGCGAAATCCACGGAATAACCGTTGTAACCTTTGCCTTCTTCGTAAGAAATGAGTCCGTCAAAGCGGTTGTTGACTTCGGTTTTCATATCGACAAAATCATTGTCGCCGTACGCATTGGGGCATAGCGCAGTTTCATCCACTTCTTGAGTGAGGGTTTTCAGTTGTCCTGCGGTGCGGAAAAGGTCTATACCGTAAGTCTTGCGCACATAGAAATATCCGCCGATAACGGCAACGCCCAAAACCAACACGATAACCAAAATGGATATAATCAATTTCTTTATTAATTTCATATATTTTCTCCGTTAGGTAATTCGAGCCACCTATTTTCGGGTGGCTCGATTGCTTTGACGATTGTTGTTATTTCTTCTTAAAAATACCTTTGATGGCGGCGATGAGGTCTGCAAATGATTTCTTCTTGATGGCAAACCAGAAGATTGCAAATCCACCAAGTCCTGCAACCGCAACGCTTCCCACGACGATACCTGCAATCGCACCGCCCGAAAGCCCTTTCGGCTCTTCCTTGTCGATTGTAGGTTCGGTCGGATCGGTGGGATCGACAGGTTCAACGGTTTTGTCCGCATACACCGCAGTGAGATTGACTTCGTCCGACACGGTGAATTTATACTCGACTTCCGTTGAAACGATAGTACCGCTTGCGTCCTGCCAGCCCTTGAACACTTTGCCTTCCGGCGCGTCGTTCGCCTTTACGGTTACTTCTTCGCCTTGAAGGTATGTTCCCGCTCCGGTTCCGCCGACAACCGTTATTTCAACTCTTCGAAGCTTCGGAATAACCAAATCGGTAAGTTCTGCGTGTTCGCTGTCAAAGTGTTTTGAACAACCCGAGCAATCATAGTGTCCTTTTGTTCCTTGTTCCGTTTCGGTTGCCGGAATTTCCGCTATCCAAACGGTGTATGTGTGATTGTCCGGGTTTACTGCAAAAACCAAATTATCAATCTTGGTTATTCCATCGCTTGCATAGTGATTATGGCAAGTTTTACAATCTTTGTATCCCTTTGTGCCGGTTGTAGAGCAAGTTGCCGGAACTTCATCGTGCCAAGCGTCATAATCATGAGCGTTTGGACTGATTGCAAGCGTTAAATCGGTTATTTGCACTCCGTCGTTATCGAAATGCTTTCTGCAAATCTTACAATCTTTGTAACCCTTTGTGCCGGTTGCCGAACAAGTTGCCGAAACCTCATCGTGCCAAGCGTCATAATCGTGAGCATTCTCAACTTTATCAAGCGTTAAACTTGCATAAGTTGTTTCTGTTTTATTTTCTGTGAAATATTTACCGCACGAACAATGATAATACGCACTTCTTCCTTCGCTACTGCAAGTTGGTTCAAGTTTTGCAACCAATGCGCCATAGGTATGGTTATTTGCGTCAATATCGATGGTTAAACTTGGTAGTTCTGTGTTGCCATCTGCATCTGCAAAAACCTTTGAACAACCCGAGCAAGTGTAATGTGCTTTTGTGCCTGTATTAGAGCAAGTTGCAGGAGTTTCGGCAACAAAAGTTAAGTCGTGTGTATGTGAAATTGCAGGAGTGATAACATAATCACAAACCGAGCATTTAACCGCTTCTGTTTCGGTTGCTTCTGCTCTGTCCGGTGTGTGTGTTGCCTTGCTACTTATTCCCGTATCACAACCAGTGCATTTATGCCAGTGATGAGTTTCGTCTTTTGTCCAAGTGGTATCATAGCCTACATGATTACTACTATCTTTTGCAATAACAATGCTTTCCCATGTCACTTCAACCCCGCCAAAACTCTTAAAATATTTGTGACATAGCGAACAATCATAGTAACCTATATTGCCTGTGCTATTACATTTGGCTTCAACTCTGTCGTGAGATGTATAACTATGTGCTGTTGCGTCTACCGGGATTTCAAGGGCTTCCCAAGTTGTTTTTACATAAGCGTAATAAGTGTAGTCATATATAAAATAACTTTTACATTCCGTGCATTGACAATGCTCTTTTCTTCCCACTGCAATACAAGTTGCCTCAACTTTGTCAACAAAAGAACCATAGGTGTGTTTGCTATCATCTACTGCAATTATCAACTTATCATCAGATAGTTCACCACCAGCACTGTTAAAATGTTTTTTGCAATATTCACAATCTTGGTGGGCATACACTCCGGTTTTTGTGCAAGTCGGTTCAATTTGTGCTTGCCATGTGCCATATTTATGTGCTGTTGAAGATTTTTCAATTTTTAATTGTTCATCGGTGTAAACTGTCCATTTAGCATAGTCTTTTAGCACCTTTTGCCCACATAATGAACAAACATAATATTCTTTGTGCCCATCGCTTATACAAGTTGCAGGAACTTCGGGAACGTAATTTTCGGTTGTGTCAACGCTGTGTCCGTATTCATCTGTTGCTATTTCAAGTTCTTCTTGTGTTTTCTCTGTCTTTATTTCACTGGCAAGTTGATGACAAACTGAACATTCATAGTGCGATTGCATTCCTTTTGCATTGCAAGTAGGTGCTTTGTAGTCTATCAAATCTCCGTATTCGTGGCTTGCCGGAATAACAACATTTGTTATCTCAGTTGTGCCTGCTGAGTTTTCAAAATATTTGCCACAACCGATAGTAGAGCAAGCATAATGCTCAACATTTCCGTCAGTTTGGCAAGTTTTTTCCACTCTTTCAATATGTTTTAATTCGTGAACGTGGTCGGTTAGTGTTATAGCATAAGATGTTCTGACATCATCGCTTCCAGTATTCGCGTTTGGACTTCCACTCGCAATAATCGTAATGGTTGTTGCTGTTTCATTTGCGCCAACTGTCAAAAGGCCGTTTGAGTCAATGGTTGTATAAGTTGACGACCTTCCATTTATCCAATATGAAAGAGTTTTGCTATAATTTCCGGTTCCTTCAATTGTTGCAAAAAATTGAAGAGTTTTACCTTTTTCGCAAGTGGTGGTCGCAGAGTAAAGAGTTATTTCTTTGATTGCGTTGTTATAGTAAGATGTTAAATAAAAATTGTTTTCGGAAGTGTCATAACTATTATTTTTAGCGTTATAATTTTTAACACCAATCTTAATAGAACCGGTTGGTCTACCCGTTAGTGTTCCGCTGATATATCCTGTTTCTGACAAAGTTAAACCTGTGCTTTTGCCGTTGCTATCAACAAGGTCATAAGTTCCGCTTGTGTTTTTTTCTGCAAGCGTGCTTCCATCGCTTTGATATGTATACCAAATAAGAGGATTTTCTGTTGTGTTTGTTCCGTTTGCTTGAAGTTGATAACTAAATTCTTGCCCTATAATACCTTCTTTGTTATCAAAGTAAGAGTTGCTCACAATTTTTGGTCTAACATTTTCATCCTTAACAACAATTGTGTATTCTTTCTCATCTGAACCCGCCGGGTTTTCAATCTTCAATTTGAAAGTAAAATTTCCCGCTTGTGTTGGAGTTCCTTGCAACATTGCACTAACGCCAACTTTAACAAACTCAAGTCCGTTTGGAAGAGTGCCGCTAACAACCGAGCAAGTGAAAGCTTCGTAAAAACCATTAAATGTGATGTTTTCGCTATAATACGAGTTTACATACATTGTTGAGTTTGGTATTGTTTCCAATGTGATTGTTGGCTTGCTGGTTTCATCAAGGATTCTTATCCAAGCAAGAATGGTGTCTTCGCCATAAGTATTTGTGACTGTTATTCTCACACCATAGGTTCCGGCAGTCACAGGCGTGCCGGAAATTTCGCCCGTTTCAGAGTCTAGTTTTAGACCTTCCGGCAAAGGCGAATAATTGCCCGAACCCCATTCATAGGCGGTATATGTGAAAGGTGCGGTTCCTGTGGCTTCAACTTTATAGTTGGTGCCGTCCGAATTTTTGTATTCAACACCAACCGTTCCGATAGGTAGGTTTGCCATAGAGTTATCTCTATCCACATCAAGTCCGCCGGTTTTGACGATTGTCGGTGCAACGCCTTCACCCTCTGCATATGCCACGTTCGCTCCGCTTGCAAAAATAACGCCGAGCATAAGCGCAAGACACATTGCAAGCCCGAGCACAATCGCCACAAATTTATTTTTGTAAGTTTTGTTTGTCATAATTTATCTCCTTTTGCTTGTGTATATTATACAATACCTTTCCCCCAAAATGCAAGCCCCATTTGGTCATCCGTTATGTGAAATTGCAAAAGGTAATAATTTACACTTGCATTTACAGCTGCATTTACAGATTATATTATACGATTATATTATATGGAAAAATCATCGTTGACACGGTGGTGGCATTATGATATTATTTAATATCAAATTATTATATAGGTTAATCGATAGGTAGATTATGATAAGCAAAGCGTTTGACGCAATCAAAAATCACGACGTCATCGTCATACACCGTCACAGCAATCCCGACGGCGACGCGATGGGCAGTCAAATAGGTTTGAAGCACGTGTTGGAAACCAACTTCCCCGACAAAAAAGTTTACGCGGTGGGTGACGACGCAAGACGATTTGCGTTTATGGACGGCAGTCAGATGGACGAAATCGACGATAGCGTATACGAGGGCGCACTTGCAATCGTGCTCGATACGTCGGCAAAATCTCTCATCAGCGACGACCGCTACACTCTTGCGGAGACGACGATACGCATCGACCACCACTTATTTGTGGAAGACATTGCGGACATCGACATAGACGACACGACTTTTGAGAGTTGTTGCGGGCTCGTGACGTATCTCGTGCGCGAATGGGGCTTGGAAGTGGATTCTTACGCCGCCAAAGCCTTATTTACGGGGCTTGTGACGGACAGCGGAAGATTCCGCTACGACAGCACTACGCCTCGCACGTTTGATTTGGCGAGTTTTCTGTTGTCCAAAGGTTTTGACGCGACGAGCATTTACAACCAACTCTACGTAGACAGTTACGAGAACGTGAAAAAGCGCGCGGAATTCGTGCTCGCTATCAAATTTACGCCAAGCAACGTCGCATACATCTACACGGACTCGGCGAGGGTGAGCGAACTGGGTATGGAGGCGCAAGCGATATCGCGCGGAATGGTCAACGTGATGGGAGAAATACGAGGCGTTGACGTGTGGGTGAACTTCACGGAGTGCGAAAACGGCGTACTTTGCGAAATACGCTCCAAAAATTACAACATAAATCAAATAGCGGTTGCGCACGGCGGTGGCGGACACCTCAAAGCAAGCGGAGCGACGCTCAAAAACACCGCAGAGGCAATGCAAGTGCTTGACGAACTGAACGAACTCGTGACAAAAGGTGAAAAGATATGACGAATAACATTGAGATAAAAAAGCAAATTCTTGACAAAATCAAGCAATACGACAAGATAATAATCACGCGCCACTTCCGCCCCGACGGAGATGCGATCGGCTCGACGAAAGGTCTTGCGCAAATGTTGCGCTTGTCCTTCCCCCAAAAGCAAATATACGTGCTCAACGAGGATAGTTCGGAATATCTTGCGTTTTTGGGCGGAGAGGACGCTCCTATTGCCGACGAAGCCTACGCCGACGCGCTCGTAATCGTGTGCGACACGGCTACGCTCGACCGCATATCCAACAAAAAGTACGCGCTGGGCAAGGAACTCGTCAAAATCGACCACCACATCGACGTCAAACCGTACGGTGATTTGAGTTGGGTTGAAGAGGAACGCTCTTCCCTCTGCGAAATGATAGCGGACTTTTGGCTCACTTTCAAGGACGAACTCGCCCTCGACAAAGAGGGCGCAACCTACCTTTTCACGGGTATGGTTACGGACAGCGGAAGATTTAAGTACAGCAGTGTGAGCGGAGAAACTATGCGTCTTGCGGGCGCGCTTATCGACCTCGGCATAGACACGGAATGGATATACGCCAATCTCGGTCTCGACGACTTCAACGTGTACAAATTCGAGTCCTACGTGTACAAGAAAATGCGCGTCACCGCAAACGGCGTGGCGTATATATACGTGGACAAGGCAATGCAAAAGCGTTTCAAACTCACAAACGAGCAAGCAAGCAACGTCGTATCCTATCTTGACGGCATAAAAGGCGCGATTGCGTGGCTTGCCTTCATCGAGAACAAGGACGGAAGCGTGAGAGTTCGCTTGCGTTCGAGATTTATGACGATAAACGCGCTTGCGGAAAAATACAACGGCGGAGGCCACGACAGAGCGTGCGGAGCAACTTTGCGTAGCAAAAAGGAAATCAAACTTATGCTTGCGGACGCAGACGCAATGGTAAAGAACTACAAGGATAACAATACGGGCTGGCTATGAAAATACTTATTACCAACGATGACGGAATACAATCCGAAGGCTTGCGCGTCGTCGCAAACTGGGCAAAAAAGCTCGGCGACGTGACCGTCTGCGCCCCAAAAGTGGAGCAAAGCGGAAAAAGCCACTCCATTGACATACACAACCCCTTCGAGGTGCAAAAAGTCGACTACACGGACGGCGTGCGCGCGTACAGCGTGGACAGTTCCCCCGCCGACTGCGTGCGCTTTGCAACGCTCGGCTTGCACGAGAGTTACGACCTCGTAATATCGGGTATAAACAAAGGTCTCAACCTCGGTGAGGACATAATGTACTCGGCAACCAACGGCGCAATATTCGAGGCGTGCACGAGAGGTCTCAAAGCGCTTGCGCTCTCCACTCACGTGGCAAACTTCAACGACGCGGAACAATGGCTTGACCGCATTTACGATTTCGTCACCAAATACGATATTTTTGCGCACGGCAACATCTTCAACGTCAATATCCCCGAAAATCCAAAGGATATATTGCTCACCCGCCAAGGCGGACCGTACTTCACCGACGACTTTATCGACCTCGGCGACGGCACGTGGCGACAAGTGGGACACTGCATACACCGCAACGCGCACAATCACGAGATTGACAGCGACGCCACCATCGACGGCTACGTCACCGTAACTCCCTTGACCATCGCACGCACCGACTACACCGCCTACACTGCCCTCAAAGCGCAAATACACGGCTGAAAAACAAAATATCTGCATATTATCGTCAAGTATCTGCACATTTTTAAGCAAAAAATATGCAGATACTTGTTTTTTATATGCAGATAAAAAACACCACAACTCGCACGAAGTGCGAATATCACTGCGACGAAGTCGCAATATCACTTTTGGCATTAGCCAAAAATATCACTGTTGCGTAAGCAACAATATCACTTGCCGTAGGCGTAAGCCACACCCACCAAGCAAGCGATATAGCGTAATTGTGGCAAGAGTTTTTATCCTTGCTTGTACTGATAGCGTGTATCGATTGCTTGGTTAAGAGCAATAAGTCTAGCGTGGCAGTAGACAATGAACTTGTGAGTTGTCTTTGCCACAGCGACGACTTTTGCGGATATTCCACAACTCACACGAAGTGTGAATATCACTTTTAGCCAAAGGCTAAAAATATCACTCTCGCAAAGCGAGAATATCACTTGTGCGAAGCACAAATATCACTGCGCCAACGGTGCAATATCACATCAATACAAAAGCCCCGCAATACAGCGAGGCTTTTGTATTTATTAGTTAAAGGATAACTAAATGATTTTGGCTTATGCTTCAGAAACAGCAATACTCTTAATGTAAAGAGCTTTTGCAGTGGTTTGTGTGATCTTTATTTCAATCTTTCCACTAGTAATAGCGCTGAGGTCGAAAGTATAATCGGTTGCTGTTGTTGTAAGTGTCTTGGTTCCAATTGAAACGCCATTTACAAGCACTTCAACAGTTGCGCTTGCTTTGCTAGCTGTTGAAAGATTAAGCACAATCTTATTGAAATTTTCCAATTCGCTCGTTGACAAAACAAGAGTTGCAGCAGGATTACTGCCAGATCCAACCTGTGCACCTTTTGTTTTATCGACACTTCCAAAATACGTAGTGTCGGTTGTCAGATTCCATGTGACGTCGCCGAGTTTTTGGTCACCAGATTTAAGCGCAGAGGATATCGTATGTGAATAATTTGTCTTAACAACGGGGATCAAATCAAATGCAACTGTGAAAGTTGTATCTGCTGTGATGGTGAGTTCAAAGGAAGTCTTGCCGGCTACGGTAGTGTCCGCTGCGGTTTCACCAACAGTAACAGATGCAAGTTGATAACCTTCGTCGGGAGTGACAGTAACCGTGACAGTCTTACCATTGATAACCTTGTCACCGGTGTTGATTTCCGCACCGTCAACAGTAACGGAAGCAATGCTACCATTTGCACCCTCTACGGTCTTGGTGAAGTTGACTGACCATTTGTCAACTGTTGCTTTGACTGTGACTTCAACTTGTACAGTGTGTCCGTTTGCCGTAACGTTGATTGCAACTGTGCCGGTAGCAACACCGGTAACAACACCATTTGCGTCAACAGTTGCGATTTGGTCATTTTCAGTTTCAAACGTTGCTTTCACATCGGTTGTTACTGCGGGATCAGCCGTGACGGTGATTTGTGCGGTGTCACCAACGCCAATGTTTGCAACGTCAATTGATGCCTTGGGAGACCAATCAATTACAACTTGTTCTGCTTTAAGGATGATAACTTGAAGCTTGTTGGAGTTAACCGAAACGTTGACATTAACGAGATTGAATGATACGCCGTCAGTAAGGAGAGCGACAATAGCACTTACTGCTGCCGAGTCACTTGAAAGAGCATTGCCTTCCCAGTGTGCAACAACAGTGTCACCAATCATCCATTCGCCATTTTTCACGACGAGTCCGTTGATCGTCACAAGTTCTGCACTGTTAGCAAGAGTCAATGCATCATAACCAGCTTGGTCATTGATGACTTTTGCAGTGATAACGGTTTCAGCATCTTTTTCGACTACCTTTGTGGGGTTTGCAAGTTGGATTAGACCGTTATATTCAGCTTTTTTACCCGTAAAAGTATACTCTTTGCCGATAACAAAGCCCGCCGGCACTTTGCCGTTGCCGTAATAGATATAAACTGCTTGTCCGTCTGCATCTTGAATATATAAAGCTTTCGTATCAATTGCGGTTGCGATACCGGTGAGTTTCACTTCGGTATTTACAGCCGTATCGCTTAATTTGAAATCTGCAATAGACATTGCGGGATACTTTTCAGCAAACGTTGCAGAAATAACGACTGCGGTATCGGTATCTTTGATCGTGTAAGTAGTACCCGTGATTGCAGTGCCGTTGACTTTGATTTCAACGAGTTTGTAATCAGCAGATGCCGGAGTTGCAGTGATCGTAAGGACAGTGCCGTCTCTGTAAGGATCGGTTGTCACATCAGCTTCACCGACTTTAACGCTAACAGAACCATTTTCAGGTTGGTTTACGGTTACGGTTGCGTATTTGATTTCTCTGAACGTTGCGGTGATTTCCACTGCCGCATCGTTGACGGTTACGGAATACACGCCTTCAACTGCATCCAATTTGGTGCCATTGACAAGGATTGCAACAAGTTCGTGATTTGCATCGACAGCGATGGGAACGATGACAAGAGTCTTGCCTTGTTGCACTTTTCCGCCTGTGAAAGCCTCGTCGTTGATAGTTACGGCAAGAGTGCCGCCGTTTTCGGGTTGATTGATTGTTACGTTAAATTCGGGGATTGTAACAGTAACCGTAACATTAAAAGTTTTCGTTGCGGTTGCGTCATTGAGGTGGAGTGTTGCGGTGAGCGTAACAGGTGTTTCCGTTGCAGGAGACGTAACGACTGCGTTTGCTCCATCGATAGCGATGACAGCCGTGTTACTGGATTCCCAAGTAATAGTCGTGCCGTTGATGCCCGTTGTGGGGAGAGTGAAAGACACGCCTGTGGTCTTCGTTTCGAGTTCCAAAGCAGCCTTTGCCTCGTCAACCAATTCTTGATCGGTCTTTACATCCACGTAAACAACTTTGATACTCTCAAAGTAACCGGACGGAGATTTTGCCGTTTGTTCCATTGAGAAGTAAGTGAATGTGTTCTCGCTGGGGGTAATCGTGTAGGTGTAAACGCCTTTCGTGATACCCATTGTCTTGGTGTCGGTCAAACTATCTTTAGATGTACCGAACTTGAACGTTTGATGCACGTCAACATCCTTGAAAGAGTCATAAGCATATTGACCGGGATAAATTGTAACTACGATTTCTTTGATTGCTCTTGCAAAAGCGGTCGTGTTCCAAATCTTGGATGCTTTGCCGCCATCTGCAGTTTTATTTCTCGTTTGAATGCCTTTGCCGTTTTCGCAAAGTTCTTCGAACTTGAACGTAACGCCATTGATTACAACGCCTTCTGCCGCGCTGTCACCATAGGTTTTGCCAACAATTCCCAAAGATTCGGCTGTGACAATAACAGTGTTGGGATCAACGACTTCGTTTGCTTTGATTGTAGCGCTAAAGTCCTTGGTTTTGGTCACATCGCCCTTGGTGACGGATACCGTGAATTTTACAGGTTGATCTTCATTCGTTCTTGTGATCGTAACAAGCTTGGTTGCGTTGTCAACAACTGCGTTTGCGTTGCCGCTTGACCATTCGACCTTATCTACATCAGTGCTTGTCGGGAGCGTGATGTTACCGGTAATCTCTGTAGGCACAGTAAGAGAGGACAAAACACTGTCAACTACTGCTTCATCTGTCGCTTCTGCGACGATTGTCACTGCATCTGCGCTCATGGGATATACTTGATATTTGTTGCTGAAGACGTTGACAAGACCTTTGATATTTGCTGTTGCGCCAATGGTCCACTTTGCATCGATAGCAGAAAGCGTTGTGTCATCGACAAGATATGTATCTTTGTAGAAGATGAAATCTTTGCCATTGAGCGTGAAGTGGTAATTCTTTACGCCGTAGGAATCGCCTTTTGCGCCAAGCACAACACCCTTGAGTTCTACCAACGTGGATTGGACCGGAAGCAGTGTGGTTGCATCGGACATGCCGGTTGAACCGCTATACAATTCGGTTCTGTCAACATAATCGAGCGTGACATTGTCGTCTTGCGCAGTCTTGCCTGTCAAAGTGACGGTGCTGCCTTGATTAAACTCATATACACCATAGGATTTGACAACAGTGCCTTTGACAACGACTTTTGCGCCAAACGGATATTTCTCATTGATCGCTTCTCTTGTTGTGAGCGTTGAGTCAATCGTGCTGTTGCTTGAATATTTGTTGTAAACATACAAGCCGTGACCTTGAGCATCCATAACCCACATACTGCCAAGAGAACTGCTCTTATAACTTGACGTAATTGCCGCATTGACGCCGACGATATAGCCTTCAAAAGAGTACACAGTGGTCTTGTCGTTCTCATCGCAAGCCTTCTTGATGGTGGCATAGTCTGCATATTGGAGTTTGGGGACTTTGCGGTTGAAGGACACGGATTCGCTATTGCCGTTGGCGTCGCTGACGGTTGCGGTCAAGGTGTATGCAACGTCCATGGTGGATTGCTCATTGACGTCGACGGTGACTTTGCCGTCACCTTCCTTGAGCGTAACGCTGTCGGCGGGTGCGCCCTCGGTGGTGATTGTCACTGTCCATTTGATCGGGTACGTGACGTCGCCGATCTTGACCTGGGCAATCAACGTGTAGTCCTCCGCGGTGCTCTCACTACTATTGATGTAGGTTTGTTTGACATAGTCTCTTGCGCTCTTCAAGCCCGACGTGTCGGGTTGGTCATTGCCTTTGTTTTTGTCGCAAGCGACAAATGCCGTAAGACACATAATCAACACAAGCGCAATTACCATAACGCTTCTGAAATTAAAAGTCTTTCTCATTTTGCCTCTCCTTTATAATTATTTGTTTGTTTTTTATATATAGCGTGGCTTGCGCCTCGCCGTATATCGATTGATTTGCGCAATTAGCCGACGATGACGATGTCGTCCACCGTAAACACCTTGATTTGATAGGGGTTTGCGCCTTGCGTATAGTCGGAATCACTGCTGTAATAGTCAACGATACCTTTGATGTTGATGGTCTTGCCTTGGTACTCCGAAGCCGTAACCGTTACGCCGTCTTTCTTAAGCACTGCCGTGCGGACGGTGATTTCAAGACCGGTTGCCGTCTTGCAAGTGAACGTCATTGCGCCCTTTTGCGAACTGGTTTGATTGGTCGTCGTATAAATGCTCACGATTGTCAAGCCGTTGAGCGAGACGCTTGTGCCCATCAAAAGTTCAGGATATTTGACGTTCTTGGTGGTGATTTCGTCGTTGTTTTCCAATTCGACTTCGATAAGCGTTTGATTTGCAAACTTTTCTGCGTCTATCGGAGAATACGGCGCACTGTATTTTTGGTTATCGAGGACCTTGATGTTGTTGGGAGCATCGGGAAGGAATTCATTGCATTCCATACCCGAAATCTGATACGTTCCGCCTGTTTCGTAGAATTGGAACGTACCCACGATGCGCACGTGGTTGCCGATGCTCAACACTTCGTCACCCGCACTGGACATATTAAATCCGTAATAGCAAGGCATACCGTAATGCAAGCCCGTATCGGGATCGACGTCCATACTTTCAACGTAAACGGAGTTGTTGCCGTTGTTTCTTACGACAATGCCTTCAAACGCGACTTTCTTGTCAATATAATCGGACGGGTTGCATCTCAATTCTTTGAGAGTCAACTCGATGATGTTGCCCGAATAGAAATCGGGATCGGCTTGACCGGAATGTACGTTGAGTTTTTCGATTTTTGCTTGGTTGAGTGCATTCATTGCAGTCGTGCCGTAACGGTTTTGTCCCGTGTTGGACGCAATCGCAAGACCGTTTTGCAAAATCTCGACGTTGAGGTTGCGATAGTCCGAGTCTGCCGTCGGCTTGTACCACACCCACGTCATATATCTGCTACCCGTGGAATCCGCTTTCCATTCATCACCGTCCGCCTCGATAACAATGGAAACGGCGGTCGAAAGTTTTTCTTTGGTAAACTTGGACGCTTTCTTTCCGTAAGGCTCGATTTTTCCCGTTGATTCCGGCGTATCGATAGCGATATAACGCGCTTTGAGCACACCGCCCTCTATGACGGAATCGGACACCGAAAAGTGAGTCGTGTCACCGTCAATATAACTCTTGACCGAAGGATTTACGACTTTTGCCGTCGTTGAATTGAGATCGAGCTTGAGTTGATCGACGTAATCGACATGCTCGTGTTGAGGCGTCGTGCTACCGCCCTCATTGTTGTTTCTATCGCACGCAAAGAGGCACAGTGCCATCACTGCGACGATAAGTATTATTGATAACGTAGAGAAAACTTTCTTCATTGTTTTTGTCCCCGTTAATTTGGGTTTTTCCGTGCGTCCGAACTTGCGCTCGGACGCACGGGATGTTTGTATTATGCTACTTTAAGATATTCATATCTTAACTTTCGGCGATTGTTGCCAATCTGCTTTGATTAGATGGAGTATTCGCATTCCGAAATTGCCGATGCAAACGCCGAGTTGATATTCGTGTCGGGCTTGAGGCAGTTTACGAGCAAGTTGCCAACTTCGTCACGTGCCTTGGACGAACCTACGAATGCAGGAGACGTAAAGTAGGAGCTTTCTTGTTCCATACAGACCTTCATTGACAAGTACGCAATGTGCGTCGTGCCGTTGGCTTTTTCCATATTGCTCTTGAATACCGGGTTTTCGGAAACGGACTTCAATACGGGGATATATCCTTGTGCATCTGCAAATTGTGCTTGGAACTCAACCGTGGTCGTGAGGTATTTGACCAAAAGCCACGATGCTACGACTTCTTGCGGGTTGCTCTTGTTGAAGATACATACGGAAGGACCTTGGGAGATAACCTTCGGATTGCTGGGGTTTTGTTGCGGAAGAGATGCGATACCCACTTCAAACGGATAGTTGCCGTTGGTGTCTTTGGAAGGTCTTTGTTTGGTTGCGCCTGCGGAAGAACCGATGGACATATAGCTTCTCGTCGTTTCGGTTGTCGTGTTGAACAAGCCGGAGGTGTAGCTTCCGTAAATGGTTTGCGTCGTGAACAAACCTTCGTTGTACCAACTGCGGAATCTATTCACGAAAGACTTGTTGGTGTCGTTGTTGAAAAGGAAGTGATTGTCCTCACTTGCAGAGGTGTACGGAGAACCGAGTTGCTCGCACATAGTGATGAACCAGTTGGATTCGGAGTCGTAACCGAACGGAATGCAGTTGCTGTCGATTTGTTTGAGGAGTCTTGCGACTTTTTCCATACTCTTGTTGCAGTTTGAGTCGCATCCGAGAGAGGAATCGCACCACCAGTGAGTCGGCACTTCGAGTCTTGCGGTCTTTGTGGTGTCCGAATCCGCTTTTGCGTCGTTCGTTGCATTGTATTCGTCAAAGAACGTCTTGTTGTAGTAAAGCACTTCCGTTGACTTGGAGAAAGGCATCGTGTACATAAATTCGTCGCCGAAGCTCTTGCCTTCATTGTAGAAGCCTTCGATGAAGTCGTCTTTTTGCGCTTGGGTAAGACCGAGTTGTTCAGTCGTGCCGTCTGCGTGAGTAACGGTCTCCGTGCTGTTGATGAGGTTGTCAAGTTGTACGACTGCACCTGCTACGTTGTAGAGTGCGACGTGGTCGGGATAGCAATATGCGATGTTGGGTTGATTGCCTGCCGTAAGTTCCGTGTTGATTTGGTCACGGACATCCTCGTACTTGCCGATTTGCGAATCTTCAACGTGAATGTTTGGATACAATTCGTTAAATTTTGCAATGTACGTCTTCAAAACGGCGTTCAAAGTGTCACCCATTGTGTGGTAAAACTTGATTGTAACCTCGCTTCCGTCATATCCGCCTGCCGGAACTTCAAAGTTCGCGCCGAGAGTCTTGTTCTTGTTGCAAGCAACCATAACAGACATAGACGCCGCGACGATGACGACGAGCAATACAATAGCAAATGCTTTTTTCATATTCTTGTCTCCTTAATTATTGTTTCTTTATAAATATACTTGCGTATATATCAATATTGATGCACCGCCCTATGCGGTCAAAACTTATCCTTTGATACCGCTTCTGGATACGCCCTTCATAATGTACTTTCTGAGGAAGATGAACACTGCGAAAAGCGGAGCGGATACGATGGCAACTGCCGCCATCTGTTGAGGATAGTTGGTTTCGTTTGTAGCTGCGTCGGTAAAGGCAAGACCTCGCAAGCCGTTTGATACAAGTTTGTGCATGTCGTCGTTTGCAACGAGGCGTGGCCATACGTATGAGTTCCAAGCGCCCATCATCTTCAAAATCGTGATTGAGATGATCGTCGGAAGCGCAAGCGGGATCATAACTTTGCACAAATACTTGAAGTCGCTCGTACCGTCGACTTTTGCCGCCAAGTACAATTCGTTGGGTATTTGCAAGAAGTTTTGCCTGAGCAAATAGATGTAGAACACGCTTACGAGGAACGGAACGATAAGTGCCGTATATGTATTGATCCAATCTAATTTAACGACCGTGATATAGTTGGTGATCGTAAACATTTCACCGGGGATCATCATCGTTGCAAGCAATGCGCCGAATAAGATATTTTTGCCCTTAAACTCAAGCCTTGCAAAAGCAAACGCCGACAAAATGGTGACTATCAACGACAATATCGTAGATACGATACCGACTATAACCGTGTTTTTGAACAACGTGCCGAGGTTGCCGATTTGGAATGCCGCGGAGTAGTTTGACCACATAACTTGCTTTGGCCAGAACGTCGGTTTGCTCAATCTGTATTCTTCAAGCGTCTTGAGCGACGAGTTGATCATCCAGTAGAACGGGAACAATACCGCAACTGCCACCGCTATCAAAAAGATGTATCGCAAAATCATCCCGAAAACGCCGAGCACCTTTTGTTTGCTCGTAACGTTCTTGATGCTTTTATCATGCATTACAACCATAGAATCTGCCATAATACACCTCTCAATAATGGACTTTCTTCTTGCTTACGTACAAGTTGATCATTGTAACCGCAAGAATGATAGCAAACAAGATAAGTGCCGCGGCACTCGCTCTGCCCTGATGTGAGCCTGCCAACGATTGATAAATGTAACCGACCATAGTGTTGAGTGAGTTCTTTGCACCCGTCGGTCCCATGTTTTCGCCGAAAATACCTACGACGCTCGTATATTCCTTAAATCCGCCGATAAAGCCCGTGATAACGACGTACGCAATCATCGGTGAAAGGAGAGGAACGGTTATACGAGTCAAAACGCGCCACTTCGGCGTACCGTCGACTTTTGCCGCGTCGTAGTATTGTTTGTTGACGCTTTGAAGTCCGCCGAGCAAAATCAAAATCTTGAACGGCAATGCGTTCCATACGATGTAAACCACCATAACGAACATGTTTGCCCAATATGACGAGCCGAAGTTGATCCAATTTACGGGCTCACCATGAAGTGCCACAATAATATTGTTGATAATGCCTACGGTAACAGGGGCTCCGCCATCGGCTCTCAAACCTACAATGTTGAACATCGTTGCAAAAACCATACCGATTGCAATGGAGTTGGTGACGTATGGCAAGAAGTATATCGTTTGGAGCAATCTCTTGAGCGGACCGATGGAGTTGAGCACGACTGCGATGAGAAGTGCCAAAATCGTTGAAATAGGCACTGTCAACACGCAAAGCAAAACCGTATTTTTGAGGCAAGTAAGAAAGCCTTGATACTGCACTACTTTTTCAAAGTTGCCGAATCCGAATTCATACGTTCTTCCGCTCAACGCCGCTTGCAAACTATAATTTTCAAGAAAAGCGAGTCTCACCGTGTTGATTATCGGCCAAACGGTAAAGATAGCCAACAATACCAGTGCCGGTGCAAGATACAGCCACGCCTTCCATTGATGCTTGGAGTCAACCATATTATTCTACCTCGCTGTCGTTATTTTCCGCGCCGTCCAACTCTTCTTTGACGTTTTCTTCGACGAGCGTTTCAACGCCTGCTTCGTTCGTGGTTTCGGCTGCTTCGACGATAGTATTCTCTTCCGTGTCGTTTTCGACTTTTTCGGTCTCGGTTTCCGCATTGACAACCGCGGGATCTTGACTCATATACTCGAAGCATTTTGTTCTTTCCTCTTCGGTGAGGAAGATACGTTGCTCGTCTTTTGCGGCGTTGAGTACCGTGAAGGACGGATAAACTTTGTTCTCGCCGTCAAAGTAGTATGCATTGTAGACGATCTTCTCGTTTTCGGCATCTTTGGTTGCGTCGGTGTCTTCTTCTGCAAATGCACTTTCTTCAATGTCGAGTGCGCAAGTCGCTTCGGCTTGTTCCACACCCACCATAACCGCTTCGTTGATGTCGATCGTGGTCTTGATCTTACCGTCTTCGACGCCTGCAAAATAGATCGGAGTGCCGTTTTCGGTCTTGCCCGTCACGCACACATAATCCGTATCGAGAACGAGTTCGACTGGTTTCGCCTTGGGCGTGCAAAGTTTGATGATCTTTGCAAATTTATTTTCAAACCAAGCGATGATTTTCTTGACGAACTTGGGTTGATTTGCTTTCTTTTCCGCGTTTGTGGCGTCTTTTTGAGCGACTTCCGGCATTTTGAGCACGCCGAGATCAAACGTCTTGCCGTCGTTTTCAACGTACAACGCTTGACGAGTCTTGCTCCATTCGTAAACGGTGCTCGGCTCGACCGCCGCTTCCCAATCCACTCTCTTTCTTGAAAAGATGAATACTTTGTTGGGTTTGATATCGAAGCGCACGGTGTCTTTGTCCGTATCTACTACGCTCGTTGCGTCGATGATGGAGCGGATAATCGGGCTTGTTGCGTGTGCGTTGGAAGACACGATGCTGACGTCGCGTCCCATAACTTCAACGCTCTTGAGGTCGCAAGTAAGTGCGCCGTTTTCGTTGAGGATAAAGCCTTCCGGACGAATACCGACGTAAACGTCTTCGTCTTCGATGCCGGGAACGTCCAAAATCGCGTCGTCGCCTATGTAAACTTTGCCGTCCTTGACTTCGCCTTCGAATACGTTGATAGGCGGTGTGCCGAGGAATTTTGCGACAAACAAGTTTGCGGGGCTGTCGTAAACGTCTTGGGGTTTGCCGATTTGTTGCACTACGCCGAGTTTCATAACGACGATCATATCGGAGATGCTCATTGCTTCTTCTTGGTCGTGCGTAACGAAAACGGTGGTGATATTGGTTTCTCTTTGTATACGTCTGATTTCTTCACGCGTTTGCAATCTCAAACGAGCGTCGAGGTTGGAAAGCGGTTCGTCAAGCAAAAGGACGCGGGGCATTTTGACGAGCGCGCGAGCGATAGCCACACGTTGTTGTTGTCCGCCCGAAAGTTCACTTGGTTTGCGCTCCATAAGTTCGTCGATTTGGACGAGTCTTGCCGCGTCGTACGCTCTTTTGAGCATATCCTCTTTGGAGAGTTTGTCCTCGCCTCTGAGGTTTTGCAACGGGAACAAGATATTTTGTTTGACCGTCATATGCGGATAAAGCGCATAGTTTTGGAAAACGAGACCGACGCCCCTGTTTTCGGGTGCAAGCGCCGTGACGTCGTCGTCGCCGAAGAAGATTTTACCGCCGGTGGGCTTTTGCAAACCGCAAATCATATAAAGAGTGGTGCTTTTACCGCAACCGGACGGACCGAGAAGTCCGACCAATTTACCGTCGGGTATGGTGAAGGTGAAATTGTTGACAGCAACGACTTCCTTGCCCTTATCGTGACGGCTTTGGAAAACTTTGGTCAAATTTTCGAGTACAACTTTCATAATCCCTATATTCCTTTATAATGTTTTCATATACAAAGACTTAAAGTCCTTATTTATCTATTTGATTTTTGCGCTACAATTCACGCAATTTGTATCACTTGCTCGGTTTTTCGCGCCACAATACGGGCACGCTACTACCGCTTTTCCTTTTTCTTCATCTATTTTGTTTTTCAATTCACATACTTTTAATTCTGTTTCGAGTTGTTTAACTTCATCGTCTTTGCTCGATTGCTCGGCGTTCTCAATATTGTTGCCGTTCTCGTCCACGATTTTTTTGCCCTTGCGATAGTTGAGCGAACTGTTGTAAAAATCAAATCCGCCGTTCTCTCTATAATTGTCGCGTTCCGCAAGCGCGTTTTGTTCCGCTTTCTTGAATTCGAGCAATTCGTCTTCGTTTTCAAAGATCATCTGGCTTGCAAGGTCGACCGTAACGGTTTTTGCGATAAGGTCGTGCAAGAACGAGCGAGACGTATTTCTCGTGACGATGAAGACGACGAGTTGAAGTATGCAAAGCGCAACGAGTACGCAAATGCCAACTATCATACTCAAAGTGCCGAAAACCATCATAATTATGAGAAGCACGGGCACCATAATCTCGAAAACGTACATACCGAGTATGGAGCGGACGAACATAGAAAAAGGTCTTACACGCACGCCGTTAGTATGCATTACGGCTATGCCAAAGACCTTCTTACCTATGGTTTGCCCGTTCTTGAAGCAAACGGGAATAATGAATTCGAGAATTAGCATTGCAAGGAAAATACCGATAGACGTTATCATCATCGACAACGCCGGTACGAGTGACGCTTCTTTTACGAACTCTTGATTTGCTTTGAGAGTGTCGGAAAAGTCTTTGTTGACCTCGTCTTTATGCTCGTCGATAATGGCTTTTTGCTCGTCCGTCAATTCGTTGTATTCCTTTTCGGATACGTTGAAATCGACGCCGTATTTTTCCTTGTATTTTTCGTTAATTTCGGTTGCGGTTTGAGTGAAAATCGTAGTGTAAGTTTCGTAATGTTGATCGTATTTGCAAATGACGGACAAAAGCGCCATAAATCCCACTGCCAAAACGGCGATGAGAATAATGTCCAAAAGAAAGGCGGAAACCCTCTTCAAAACATTCGCTTTTTGTACGTCGTAAATCATCAACGATTCCCCTCTCGATCGTGCAAGGCACGTTTTCAATCCATAGGCAGGAGCGGTCGATTATATATAACTATAAACATACTATGCTCTGCTGTCTAGATTTACTCTCAAATTATGCTAACATATTTCGACAAAAAAAACAATGCTCATTTTTCAAATAAGTTAAAATATTTTGCCCAAATACGCACGCTTTGCGCCTTCCATCTCAAAATTTCGTAAAAAAAAAGCACTCTTTCAGAGTGCTTTTCAATTAATTATTATGCAGATGTATAGCAAAAATTTTACAACAAAATTTTTAATATTACGACACGAAAAGTATTTCGATTTGCCCAAAATTTTGCCGTTTTTCATTTTGCAAGTCCCAACGCTTGACAGGTTCGTTCAATGCTTTCCTTTGGCGAAAGTGCCTCTTCGATACTGAAAGCGGCGGGATTTTTGCTCTCTTTGTTTTTGCGATTTTCCGCGTCTTTGAGCTTTGATTGAAGTTCTTTGGTTTCGGCGGAAAATTCACCGCTTTGCTCTCGATAAACGGGACGCGTGAGGCGCTCGACTTCCCTCCTGAAATGCGCTTCCATTTCGTCTTCGCAAACGCTCTTATTGAGCGCAAAATCCTGCATCAAAAATTTGGTCAATTCCACCTCGACGTTGACCGCCACGCTCTCGACGTTGAGTGCGTCCTTATCGAAGTGATATCTCTCTTTCATTTGCTCGTACGCACCGAGCCATTTCGCCCTAAAAAGTCGCAATCTTTCAAGCTCGGCGCGATACCTTGCCTTGACGTCGGAAGTGAGCTTATCGGCATTCTCGGTGGCGGTGACGAGCGCAAGTTTTATTTTCTCTTCTCTGCCTTTCAATACGTCTATTTGCGCTTTCAAATCTTCACACTCTTTTTTGAGGTCGGATATACGGGCGCGCTGCTCGACTTGCACCTCGTCGCACTTTGCACTTTCAAGCGCGATATAACTTTCTACCGCATCGATATCGTAGCCTTTTCGGCATATTGCAAATCTCGTGATTTTCTTCTTTTTCATAACCACCTCTCTATAAAAAATCATACCTCGATTTATGCAAGATTTCAAAAACCGCTTTTGTCGAAAAATATCGAATATTTGCCAAAATCGGCACTTTATGTTTATTTTTTACGCAAATAAAGTGCGTTTTGCGCTAAATTCTTTTCAAATTGTTTTATCGTAATTTCTTCAAAAAAATAGAACATCACCCCTTCCCTTCGGGCTTTCCCCTATTGCTCAAATAAGTATGATTTTCTATCCCAAAAACATCGTTCGCAAGAGGGGCAAGATGCGATTGACTTCGTAACAATCGCTATTCCGTCGCTTCGCTCCTTACGGCACTCACATAGATAAGTATCGTTCTCTTATTATGCCACTGCGCTTTGTGCGCCAGGCCGTGGCCAACAGACGGCGCAGTCGCTTGTACTAATCGTCAAGTTCGGCGCTCAAAGGCTCGACGCCTTGCGTCTCGAAATCTCGTCTTCGATTGAGAAAATACGCCCATAAATGCAAAAAAAAGAGTGGAAAACCACTCTTTTTTATTTGCGTTCTACCACTTTTAATGGGCTTGATTGAGCAACTCGTTTTTGAGTTTCCAGAGGTTTTCCGAGAGGTCGACTTTGTAGTCTTGCGTGTTGATTACACGGCGATATTCGGGGAAAAACGCTTTGATATTTTCGTCTTCTCTGTCGCAAATTTCTTTGAGAGACGGCATATCGTAGACGAGCTTTCCGTCCTTGAAAATATCCACCATAAGTTCCTTGATTTCGTAGTTCTCGAAAGTGGTCTTTTTCCACGTTTGTTCGGGGTGGAAAATAGTGAGAGGCTTTGACGTGTCGAACGTGTCGCTTTCAAGGCAAATGAGGTCGGCTTGCGCCATACCGTCTTTGAATATACGCACTATCTTTTTCACTCCCGGATTGGTGGTCTTTTCGTGGCTGTTGGATATCTTGATTTTAGGCACGAGCACGCCGTCTTCTTCGAGTGCGCAAAGCTTGTACACACCGCCCAAAGACGCGTTTTTATAGCTCGTGATAAGTTTCGTTCCTATGCCGTAAACATCGATTTTCGCTTCCTGCGCGTTGAGAGCGAGCAAGATATCTTCATCGAGGTCGTTTGTGGCAAAGATGAGGCAATCGCTATGTCCCGCGTCGTCGAGCATTTTGCGCGCTTTGCGAGAAAGATACGCCAAGTCACCGCTGTCGAGGCGGATACCGACGGGCTTATGCCCCTCAGCTTTGAGTTTGTCAAACACCTTTATTGCGTTTGGCACACCGCTTTTGAGCGTGTCGTACGTGTCCACCAAAAGCAAGCAATTGTCGGGATATATTTCGGCGTATTTTTCAAACGCTTCCAGTTCGCTGTCAAAGGACATAACCCAACTGTGCGAGTGCGTGCCCGTGACGGGAATACCGAAAAGTTTGCCCGCAACGACGTTGGACGTGGTACGGCAACCGCCTATGCAAGCGGCTCTTGCGCCGTAAATGCCCGCGTCCGCGCCTTGCGCTCTACGCAATCCGAACTCGCTTATCTTGTTCTTAGTGCACTCTTTGAGGCGCGCGGCTTTGGTTGCGATCAACGTTTGGTGATTGATAAAAGTCAAAAGCGCGGTTTCCACCAGTTGCGCTTCCCAAAGCGGAGCGGACACCGTCACAATCGGCTCGTAGGGAAACACCATCGTTCCTTCTGGCACTGCCTTTATATCCCCCGTAAAGCGGAAGTTTTTGAGTGCGGAAAGAAACTCTTCGCCGAAAATGCCCAAAGAGCGCAAATACGCGATGTCCGTATCGTCAAAGTGAAGATTGAGGATATAGTCTATCGCTTGTTCGAGTCCTGCGGCAATTGCGTAGGAATATCCACCGCTTCCGCGATAAAACACGTCGAAAACCGCCCTTCTCGTATCAAGTCCGCAAAGATGATAACCGTTCATCATCGTGAGTTGATAGAGGTCGGTGAGCAACGTGAGGTTGTTGGTTTTGGTCCTTTCGGTTATATAAGCCGTATCGTTCATATTTTCACCCCCGAAGTCAAGCGTTGCGCTCCGCACAATAAACATCGTCTTTCTTGAATTGATTGAATCTCCGTCTATAGTCTTTCGGCACGTGGTAGTATTCGAGTGTATCCCAATCAATCGGCAAATATTCTTTTTGTTCCTTTCTCGAATATACGCAGTTGACCACGAGTCTATTGAAGAACGCGGAGATTTTGTCTCCCGCCTTTTCGCTATTTACGTTTGCCTTTTCAAAGAACTTGCCGACGAGTTTGTAGTTGCGCACTTCGTAGTCGGTGAGTATTGCACCGCCGATTGCGCCCGTTTGCACCAGTCCTCTGACTTTTCTGTATGCAAGTTGACTGTTGCGAGCAATGACGTACACTATGCCGATTGCAAGCGCGATAAGCGCAACGGCAAGGCACGCGGGCTTGGTGACGGGAACTGCGTCCATACGCAAGAATTCCAACCAAAAACGACCTATGCAGTACCAGAAGAGGTAGAACAACATAAGTATGCCGGGATACTTTTTCTGATAGTCTTTTTTCCAAAGCGCGACGCAGATAAGCGCGCCGATAGTGTTCCAAACGCCCTCGTAGAAGAAGGTTGCGCAAAACCAGTTTGCACCGCCCCCCGCGACGATGTGATTGTGAACGACGTCGTAAAACTCGTCCGAAACACCGCTCGGGCTGTCGATACGCACTCCAAACGGGAAAAATTGAAGTTTCGGATTGGTGATGGGAAGTCCGAAAGCCTCTTGATTGACGAAGTTGCCCCATCTGCCGATAATCTGACCGATAAACACGGGTACAACGACAAGGTCTATGACATTGAGGTAATTGGTCTGTTTTTTGTGGCGCAAAGTGAAAAATACCGCGCCGAGCATACCGCCCACGAGACCGCCGATAATGGTGATACCGCCTTGCCAAATCGCGATGATATTGACGAATTTATCCCAGCCGTGATAGCTGTTGTTTCCAAAGTATTCGTCCCAACGCGGAACGACGTACAAAAGTCTTGCAAAGACGATTGCAAGCGGAATGAGCCACAAGAACAATTCCACGGCGTCGTCGGACGTAAGTCCCACTTTTTTTGCTTGCCAGCATGCGTAAAGCAGACCGAGAAGCATACCAGTGACTATAAACACGGCGTACCATTGCACGGTGAGATTGCCTATCTCAAACGCGACTTTCGGATCGCTTGCAGTTGAAAGTATTGAAAAAATCATAGTTTTTTACTTCCCCAAATTTAGTCTCGTAGCACCGCTTTGGCGGATTGCCGTCTTAAAAACGTTTTCCGCGCCGAACATAACGTCAAGCGCACTCTTTACACCGCTCTCGCTCTTTTTGGCAAATACCAAAATCGTGCCAGCAAATCCACCGCCGTGCACGCGCGAGGCAACTACGCCGGCGATTTTGACCACTCTGTCGAGCGCGTTTTCGAGATTGTGATTTTTGCCCGCGGGCGAATAAGTGTTTTGAAGTTTGTATCGAGAGCTCAATCCCGACTTGTTGACGATGTCGAGGAAAGCGTCTTCATCCTTATCGTCGATGGCTTTGACCGCCTCTTCCACGCGCGCGTTCTCTTCAAAGAAGTGCTCCGCACGCAAATACGCTCTTTCGCTCACCTTGCCGACGATGTTCTTTTTGTCTCTCTCCCACTTATCCGCTGGGATTTCGTGAAGAAGTTTTGCACCGAAGCACGTTGCAACCTCTTTCATCTCTTGCGGGATTGCCGCGTAATCGTCCGTAAGGTCGCTATGGTCTCCGCCCGTTGCGATAACGAATATGTCGAGGTCGTCAAACGCCCAGTTTGCCTTTTCTACGACGGGATTGTCAAAGTCGGCAAAATCGATGAGGTTTACGCCTCCGAGAGAGATTGCGCTTTGGTCCATAAGTCCGCACGGCTTACCGAAGAACGTGTTCTCGGCGTATTGCGACGCTTTGGCTTTGAAAATGGGATCAAGCTTGCCGTCGTTGTATAGGACGTTGAGAATTTGCGCAATGGCAAGTTCAAAAGAACTTGACGAGGACACTCCCGAGCCTTTGGGGACGTTGGACGTCATACACGCGGAGAAACCACCCACGTTTTTGCCCGAACGTTTGAAGTAGTCCACCACGCCTTTGATAAGTGCGTTTGACGTGCCTATCTCGCTCACCGAAAACGTCGGTGCGGACACGTCCACGCGGAGCATCGGATAGCCCTTGGATTTGACCTCAATAACGCCATCCGTGCGAGGGGAAACGCTTGCAAGAGTGTCAAAATTGATTGCCGAGCAAAGCACTTTTCCGCCGTTGTGGTCGGTGTGGTTGCCCACGATTTCGATACGTCCGGGAGATGAATAAAAATCCACGTCTTGCGTATTGAAAACGTCTTTGTGCATTGCAAGCAATTCCTCAAAACGGACTCTTTGCTCGTCTGCGCCCGACGCGAAAACGTCCTTGCAAACTTCGTCGAAGTTGTCGCCGAAAAGATAGTCAAATCTCATAACGTCGTCCTTTAATAGCATAATTATGCTATATTGTACCATAGCACTCGGAAATTTGCAATACTATTGCGCAAAGTGACTTGCTATACCAATTTAAGTGTGCTACAATATTCGAGTTGAAAAATTTTATACTTTCACTCGGAGGTTTTATGTCGCCAAGACTTTCTTATGACGAAATTGCAAAGCAAAACGTCGCGAAACTGCTCGATTATGCGGTGAAACACTTATATCTCGAAGATTACGACGTGATATACGTCCAAAATCAATTGCTCGACGCACTCGGACTCACCGAACCGACGGACTCGGACAAAATCGGAGATTACGATTTTTACGATGTTATGGACTCGCTTTCAAGTTATGCCGTGCGCAAAAAAATCATTGAGGAAAATCAAAAACTGCTCTTTGAAACGCGCCTCATCGGCTACTGTATGCCCACCCCGTCCAAAGTGGTGGATATGTTTGACGACATCGCGTCTTACGAAGGAGCGAAAACGGCGTGCGATATGCTCCACACACTCGGTATAGACAGTGCGTATCTTCGCAAAAAAGACCTCGACAAGAACATTATTTGGGAGCACGACTGCAAGAGAGGCAAAATTATCGTTACTATCAACCTCTCCAAGCCCGAAAAAACGCCCGAACAGGTGCGCCTTGCCAAAGAGGCAAAGACTGGTTATCCCAAGTGCGCTTTGTGTGCGGAAAATCTCGGCTTTGCGGGCAACGCCGCTATGGCTGCACGCCAAACAATACGCACCATACCCTTCCAACTCGACGGAGAAGATTGGTTTATGCAATTCTCGCCGTACAGCTACTTTGACCAACACGTCATCGCGGTGTGCAAAGAGCATAGGCCTATGTGCGTAAGCGACGCGACCTTCCGCCGTATGCTCGACTTCGTGGATATGTTCCCCCACTACTTTATCGGCTCGAACGCTGCACTGCCCATCGTCGGCGGTTCTATCCTCGCGCACGACCACTATCAAGGCGGGAACAAAGTTCTCCCCGTGTTCACCCGCCCCTCTCGCAGATATTTCAAGATAGGCGGATATCCCGACGTCAACGTGTCGGTTGTGGACTGGTACAACTCCATCGTTCGCATTGAAAGCACCAACCGCAATCAAGCGTTGGAAGTGGCAAACAAATTCCGCAAAGCGTGGGACGTATATAGCGACGAAAGCGTAGATATCCTCTGCTCCACGCAAAAGGACGGACAAACCGTGCAACACAACGCAATCACCCCGATTGCCTCGATCAACGACGACGGAGAATACCAATTCAACCTCATATTACGCAACAACCGCACGGACGAGAAACACCCCTTCGGCATATTCCACCCCGCGCAAGAGTTGCACAACATCAAGCAAGAGTCAATCGGCATAATCGAGGTTATGGGCCTCTTTATTCTTCCGGGACGCCTTGCGGGTGAAGCAACGCAAATCCGCGATATCCTCACGGGCAAAACGCCTCTCGATTTCAAGGCAATTGCGGAAGAAACGCACCCCTTGCACAAGCACCTCGGTATGATAACCCAACTCGTGGTAGACAACGGCACGGCTTGCTCGGAAGAGAAAGCGGAAAGCGCAGTAACCGATTATATCAACAACGCTTGCGAGCAAATTCTCGACACCACCGCAGTGTTCAAAAACGACGAGCAAGGTCAACTCGCCTTTGACAAATTTATTCACAGCGTTATCGGCTAAAATCATACAATCGGCACTTAAACTATCAAAAAACGTCGCATAAAGCGACGTTTTGCGTTATTATCACAATTTTGCGATATCCGAGATTATTGTTTTTCTTTGGACAATTTTATCGCATTGATAAGCACGCCGAGTGAGCATCCGAGAAGGATAAACACACCTGTAAAAGTGCTTGCTCCGAGCGTCAAGTCGACGCCGATTTCATTGGCACTGTTAAGCACAAATATCTCTACGAAAAAGAATGCGACAACGAGTGCTGTCATAGCGATTGCGGCATATGCCACTTTCTTGAAGCCGTCAAAAGCAGACACGTCCGAAAGCGGAAATCTCACTCTGCGCACTTTAAGTTCAAGCACGAAAAGCGCAATTGCCACCGCAAGAATCATGACTTGGAAAACCACTTCGGCATATCCGAGCACAATATAGTTTTTCAATGGATAATAGAGCTCTGTCCCCGCATAATTTGCGAGCGCATCGCTCGATTCCGAAAGCGAAACAAGAGTTATAAACGCTCCTAACATTCGGAGAATAGAAAGCACGAAAAGCGTGATCGTGCAACCGAAAACGTCTTTCGCCGCCTTGTTGGATCTTTCGTCGTTGCCGAAAGAGGAATGATATTCGGGCGTGACCGGAACATATACTGGCTGTGTCTCTTCGAGTATTATATCTTCAAAAAACGTATCGGGATCTGTGCCTTGCGAAGACTCTACGTTTTGCGTACCGCCCTCTTGCACGGAAGAACCGCAATACGGACACTTCCCCGATTGCATTTCGGACGAATCGAAATCCGCTCCGCAATGATTGCAAACAATTTTCATAAACTTCTCCAAAACCGTAATCGCAACGGAATTATCTCCGCCACGTCGATTTAATTGTATATGCTGGCGGGTTGTTTGTCAACGGGTATGAGTACAACTATTCAACCACATAAGTATGAAAAAACGTCGCTAATTGCGACGCTTTTTGCATATACGGTAAATTTAAGCACAAATCAACTTCTTGCATCGTTTACGCCTTGTGCCGTACCGAGAATTACGGCTTTTCCTTCAAGATAAATTGAATCAAATCCACCCTTATCTCCCGACAACAGTTCGCTGTAACATCTTTCAGCATCGTCTTTTTTGTCGTATACTTCGATATAAATATCATTATCACCTTTACTTGCGCTTATAGTATAATAACCACCTTTGTTATCAGGATCATATTCCTTATTTTTGGAAACATATACGTTATATCCCAAATCTTGCAATTTTTCCGCATATTTTTTCTCGTAATTGCACGCAACGAAAGTTGCAAGAATAACACAAAGCAACACCGCTGCAATCAAAACCAAATATTTCTTTTTCATATTATTTCCTCCTAAATTCCAAGGTCGATAATGCCTTGGTCAGTACCTACGTAAACTTTTTTACCCTTTTGTACCACACGCTCGCCATCTCTTCTTCTTGCCATTTGCTCACCGTAAAACTTCGTTGCGTCGTCTTTATTCTTGAAGATATACACTTCAACGTAATCGTCGTTTTCTTCGGTTATTCCCGTACGATACGCTTCAATTGCGGTATAGTAAGAATTGCCGTTGGCACTGTAATAATGATAAGCTGACGTATAGTCCGCAACGGCATAATTCAACTTGGTCATTTGCCTTATAAAGCGATTGTTGAAACTGCCCACGGTCAAAGAAACGGAAAGAATTATCGTCAGCGCAACGACGGCGCACACAACCGAAATAATCACAATCTTTGCTTTTTTGCTCATATTACCCTCCTATGTATGAATATGTAACAAACTGTTACATTTTTAATAGTAACAAAATGTTACCATAATGTCAAGAATAAAACTGACAAAGGTAGCAACGTGGACAAAAACTTCGGGCTTATCGGCTTAAAGAAAATACGGAAAGAAAAAGGTTTCAGTCAATTGAAAGTGGCACTTGACCTTAATATAAGTCGAGAGGCTTTGTCGTATTACGAAAACGGCAAGCGCAATCCCGATATCGAAATGCTACGCAAAATGTCGGAATATTACGGTGTTTCGATTGATTATTTAATAAACGGAAAAGAGTTTTCAAACAAATAATTTATATTTCACCATATAAAACGTTTTGTAAAACCGCGCTAAATTGCAATATTTAGTGCGGTTTTTAGAATTGAACGATGTATGAGCGAGGCTTTACGTGCCTAAAAGTATGTAAAAACTGACCAGTGTAGGAGCGACTTTACGAGCCCAAAAGTATGTAAAAAACGGCATATTTAGATGAAGAACAAGAAAGAGCCACTTGAACGGACAGCCTAACGTACATTTGCGTACGTGACTGGACGAGCAAGTGGCTCTGCCGAAGTTATTCGCTAAATAGGACGTTTTTTAAGAACTGACCGGTGTATGAACGACTTACTCCCGCTACTTCTTCGGGTGTACCTTGGGCGACGATAGTACCCCCTCGGTCCCCACCGTCCGGTCCGAGGTCGACGATGTAGTCGGCAACTTTGACGACGTCGAGATTGTGCTCGATGACGACGACGGTGTTGCCTTGCTCGACGAGGCGGTCGAGAATGGCGACGAGTTTCGCAACGTCGTGGGTATGAAGACCGGTGGTCGGCTCGTCGAGGATATAGACGGTTTTGCCGGTGGAACGACGAGAAAGTTCGGTTGCGAGTTTGACGCGTTGCGCTTCACCGCCACTCAACGTGGTTGAGGACTGACCGAGCTTGACGTAGCCGAGACCGACGTCGTTGAGAGTCTTGATTTTGTTGCGGATTTTGGGTATGTTGGCAAAAAATTCCGTTGCCTCTTCGATAGTCATATCCAAAACGTCGCTAATGCTCTTGCCTTTATACTTCACTTCAAGTGTTTCGCGATTGTATCTTGCGCCCTTGCACACTTCGCATGGCACGTAGATATCGGGCAAGAAGTGCATTTCGATTTTGATAATGCCGTCGCCGCCGCAATGTTCGCATCTACCGCCGCCGACGTTGAAAGAAAATCTGCCCGCAGTGTATCCCCTTGCCTTTGCGTCGGGGAGCGATGCAAACAGCTCTCTTATATCACCGAATACGCCCGTATACGTTGCGGGGTTGGAGCGAGGCGTGCGCCCGATGGGGCTTTGGTCTATACATATAACCTTATCGACGTTTTCTATGCCGTCAATGCCGTCGCAGTTGCCCGTGGTGACGTTGGAGCGCATAAGCTCGTTGGACAAGACGGGATAAAGCACTTCGTTGACGAGGGAAGATTTTCCGCTGCCCGATACGCCCGTAATGCAAGTGAACGCGCCGAGCGGAATATCCACGTCGATGTTTTTAAGGTTGTTTTGGCGTGCTTTTTTGATATGCAAATAGTTGCCGTTGCCCTTGCGACGCGCGATAGGCACGGGTATGGACAATTCTCCGCTCAAATACTTGCCCGTAATGCTGTCCTTGCTTGCAATGATATCGTCCACCGTTCCGCACGCAACCACTTTTCCGCCGTGGATGCCCGCGCCTACGCCGATATCTACGATATAGTCCGCATTGCGGATAGTCTCCTCGTCGTGTTCGACGACGATGAGCGTATTGCCCAAATCGCGCAAATTTTTGAGAGATCGGAGCAATCTTTGGTTGTCCTTTTGGTGCAAACCTATGCTCGGTTCGTCCAGAATGTACAGCACTCCCGTAAGTCCGCTTCCTATCTGCGTTGCAAGCCTAATGCGTTGCGACTCGCCACCGCTCAAAGTCGTTGCCGAGCGTGAAAGCGTGAGATAATCGAGACCGACGTTTATCAAGAATTCAAGCCTTGCGCAAATCTCTTTGATAATTCTGTCCGCAATAAGGTGTTGCGTGGGCGTAAGGCTTATTTGCGACATAAAGTCTTTGAGCGCGGACACGGACATTTCTGTGAGCTGGTAAATATTCTTGCCGTTTATCGTCACCGCCAACGCCTCGGGTTTAAGCCTCTTGCCTCCGCACTTAGAGCAAGGCACTTCCTTCATATATTTTGCGATTTCGTTTTTGACCATCTCGCTGTCCGTATCGTTGTATCGGCGCATAAGATTGTTTGCCACGCCCTCGAAACTTGCGTGATAGAAACCGCTGAACGTGCGCGAATTGTATTCCATAGGAATACGATCACCGTCGTTGCCGTAGAAAATGATATTGAGTACGTTCTTGGACAAGTCCTTAATCGGCGTATCGATGGAAAAATCGTACGCGTCGGCAAGTGCCTTAAACTGCATTGCAGACATATGTCCCGCGTCCCAACCGCTCACCTTAATTGCGCCTTGTCGCAAGGATTTATTCCAATCCGTAACGAGCAAATTTGTGTCGATTTCGTTGCGGAAGCCGAGACCACCGCACTCGGGGCACGCGCCGTAGGGGTTGTTGAAGGAGAAAAGCCTCGGGGAAAGCTCCTCGAATGACAGTTCACAATCGGGGCAAGCGTACTTCGTGGAATAAAGCACCTCTTCACCGTCGAAGTCGGCAATAACCAGCCCTTCGGACAGTTTTATCGCGGTTTCGATTGCGTCGGCGATACGACGCTGTGCGCCGTCCTTGACGACTATTCTGTCCACCACTACGCTTATCGTGTGCTTGACGTTTTTATCGAGCGTGATTTCTTCGTCGAGCGTATAATTGTTTCCGTCCACTCTCACGCGCACGTAGCCCGCGCGTTTAAGTTGTTCGAGTTCCTTGCGGTATTCACCCTTTCTGCCTCTCACGATAGGAGCGAGAAGTTGCAGTTTTGCGCCCTCTCTTTCCATAATCTTGTCACAGATTTGGTCAACCGTTTGACGCTCTATTTCTCGTCCGCACTTGGGGCAATGCGGAGTGCCGACTCTTGCGTACAAAAGTCTCAAATAGTCGTATATTTCCGTCACCGTTCCGACGGTGGAACGAGGGTTGTGCGACGTGGTTTTTTGGTCAATCGAAACCGCGGGGGAAAGTCCCTCGATATAGTCCACGTCGGGTTTTTGCATTTGTCCCAAAAACATTCTTGCGTAGCTCGACAAACTCTCGACGTATCGTCTTTGCCCCTCGGCAAAAATGGTATCGAAAGCAAGCGACGATTTTCCGCTTCCGCTCAACCCCGTAAACACGACGAGTTTGTCGCGCGGAATTTCCAAATCAACGTTTTTGAGATTGTTTTCTCTTGCGCCTTTTACGTAAATTTTGTCCATAATATCTATCTTTTGCAATTGAGTGTTTTTAACTCAATTTTTTTATTTGTTTTTTCAATTCGTTCAGTTCGTCTCGTATGAGAATTGCCTTCTCGAAGTCGAGTTGAGCGGCGGCAGTTTGCATAAGTCCTTTTAGACGTTCAACTTCACGAGAAAGGTCTTTAACGCTCAATTTCTCGTTGTGAACTGCCTTTTTGGTGATTTCAAGCGAATTTTTGATTGCGCTCACAACCGTCTTTGGCACTATGCCGTGCGCCTTGTTGTACTCGTCTTGTATCTTGCGACGGCGCATAGTTTCGTCGTATGCTCTTTGCATACTTTGAGTCATATTGTCGGCATACATAACCACTCTGCCTTTGTCGTTTCGCGCGGCTCTGCCTATCGTTTGAATAAGCGCGCTTTCGCTTCTCAAAAAACCTTCTTTGTCCGCGTCGAGTATGGCAACCAATCTCACCTCGGGCAGGTCAAGACCTTCTCTCAAAAGGTTGATGCCAACGAGCACGTCAAACTCACCTTCACGCAAGCCTTTGACTATGTCGATGCGCTCCAAAGTGTCTATATCCGAGTGCATATAGCGCACCTTGATACCCACTTCTTTGAGATAGTCGGTGAGGTTTTCCGCCATCTTTTTGGTGAGCGTCGTGACGAGCACTCTTCCGCCGTCTTTCACGACGTTGTTTATCTCGCCGATAAGGTCATCTATTTGTCCTTGAATAGGCTTGATTTCAATCTCGGGATCGAGAAGTCCGGTAGGTCTTATAATCTGCTCCGCGACGAGGTCTGCGCGGTCGAGTTCGTACTGCGCGGGCGTTGCCGACATACACACGAGTTGACGCAGTCTTGCGTCAAATTCCTCAAATCGGAGCGGTCTGTTGTCGTATGCGCTCGGCAAGCGGAAACCGTATTCCACGAGGTTGTCCTTTCTTGCTCGGTCGCCGTTGTACATTGCGCGGATTTGCGGAATTGTCATATGGCTTTCGTCTATAAACGTGATAAAGTCCTTGCCGAAGAAGTCAAGCAACGTATACGGTGCTTGCCCCGGTTGCCTTCCGTCAAAATAGCGCGAATAGTTTTCGATACCGCTACAATATCCGACCTCTCTTATCATCTCGACGTCGTAGTTGACTCTCTCGTCAATGCGTTGCGCCTCGATAAGTTTTCCTCTTTCTTCAAAATATTTGACTCGCTCGGCTTTGTCGGCAAGGATTTTTTTCAAAATCGCTTCCTTGTCACCGCTTATAACGTATTGCGTCGCGGGGAAAATGAGGGTGTGTTTAAGTTCGTTCACAACTTTGGAAGTCAAACCGTCAATCTCGCATATACGCTCGACGGTATCTCCGAACATCTCCACTCTCACCGCGATTTCCGAACTTGTGGACGGGAATATGTCTATCGTATCCCCTCTCATTCTAAAAGTCGAGCGTGAAAAGTCCACGTCCGCGCGCTTGTATTGGATATCCACGAGACGGCGCGCGAGTTCGTCACGGTCAATCTCATCCCCTTCGCGCAAGGATATTGCGTTCTCGAAGTAGTCCGTCGGTGCGCCCAAACCATATATGCACGACACGCTCGCCACGACAATGGTATCTTCTCTCTCGCAGAGCGACGCCGTGGCGGAGTTGCGCAGTTTGTCAATCTCTTCGTTGACTTGCAAGTCCTTTTCGATATAAGTGTCCGTGCGCGGGATGTACGCCTCGGGCTGATAGTAGTCGTAGTAGGAAACAAAAAATTCAACTCTGTTTTTGGGGAAAAACTCACGCAATTCGTTGCAAAGTTGCGCCGCGAGCGTCTTGTTGTGCGCAATTACGAGCGTCGGTTTTTGCATACGCTCGATAATGTTTGCCATAGTAAAAGTTTTGCCGGACCCGGTAACGCCCAACAAAACCTCGGTGTTAAATCCGTCCTTCAACCCCTCGACGATTTTCTCTATCGCTTGCGGTTGATCTCCGGTCGGTTTATAATTGCTGACAAGTTCAAATTTCATTATCCAAAAATTTCAGTCCGTTTCCAGCCTCGGAAACGCATCTTTTATAACTTATCCTATACTCTTCGTTTTCAAACCTTTTGCAATACTATCGACTATTCACGGCTTTACTTCGTTGCGTTTCACCCGTTTATCGCAAAGCTGTCGTTCCAACACCTATCGTTCATAGACCAACTCTCATTACCCCAAGCAACTCTCATTACCCCAAGCAACTCTCATTACCCCAAGCAACTCTCATTACCCCAAGCAACTCTCATTACCCCAAGCAACTCTCATTACCCCAAGCAACTCTCATTACCCCAAGCAACGATTATTGCCCAAATAACGATTATTGTCCAAATAACGATTATTGTCCAAATAACGATTATTGCCACTATTGCCACAAAAGCATCGCTTATCATTTGAAAATCAGTATTATTTCAAAAAAGCACCGCTATCGTTCAAGACAACGATTATTGTCCCAAAAGTTTTGCAACCAACGTTCGTATGCCAACGCCGATGAGAGCGGTGACGACGCTGAGGCCCAAAGTAAGCAAAATTTTGAAGGTGAGGTTGCTCTTGAACGCTCTTTCCACTCTTGCGAATTGCAAGCCTTTCTTTTGCATATTTATACAATACACCAACTCACCCTTTTTGTCCGAGCGCGTGATGTCAAAATAATCGTCTATTTCGAGATTGCGAAGCGTGGTGTCAAGCTCGTCCTCTTCAAAGTCGAGATCGAGCGGAAGTTTTTCAAAAATGTCAATGGGAGTAAGGAGGCAAGATCCGTTTTGCTTTTCCGCCTCTTGATAGATGACTCTCATCACCGCTTTTTCTTTTTTGGTGAGGACGTGTTGTCTCTCAACCTGCATATTTACGCCCATATTGCCTTTTATCCTCGCAACCGAATCGCTTAAACGCAAACTATCGGTTTTTCTCGTCTACGGTGAGCGTCGGCACGGGCTTTACTTACATATCCGCGCTTATACTACACTCTTATCATTGACGATTTACTCTTTTATACTTGCCGTCCGTCGTCGCTTCAAAACGCAAATACGGTGGTTTTTCTCATCGTTTGATATATTTTATATGCCGATTGCGTCAAATCGCAAACTTAATTACAAGCACCGCAATCGCAGCAACGATAGCACTTCCTATAAAACTTCCCATAAACGCCACAAAGAAAAGCGCGCCTTTTGATACACCGCTTACGGCTTTCTTTTCCTTCTTCTCACCGTAAAGCGCACGCTCTTTGGGCTTGTCCTCTTCCGCCTCTACAACGAGCTGTCCTTGTTGTTTTGCTCTCTCGTCAATGCGCTTGACTACGAGCAAACAATACTCGTCGGGCGTGAAGTACTTGACGGAGATATATTCTCTGTCTTTGAGCTCACGGATAATTGCGGACAACTGAATTTTGGACAACGACAATCCTTGCGGAAGTTTTGCGATAATCTCGTCGGCTTCCACCACTTTATACACATCGTCCACCTCTGCGATGCGACGAATGATATCGTAAACGGTTTGACATTCCAAATTCAGCATAATTGCCTCCACATATCTTTATGAAATATTAGCATAATATTATAGATATAGCAATAATTTTTTGAAATTCACCAATCATTTTACGACTATATTCTCTCAAAATCACCTCTCGATTACCTCAATATTTTTGTATTTTTACGTTTTCCTTATCATGCGTATTGCATATTTATTTACAAAAAATTGCATGTTTATAAGTTTTGCAACATGCTTTTTCGCACGCATATTATATCGATTTTCGGCGAAAAAACCGTCATTTTTTCATATAAAAACACGCAAAAAGTGCGTGTTTTTTAACAAAAATTATGTCATTTTCGGGCTATTTTTAGTTGAAATTTTACCTTTTTTCGGTGTGTTTCCTACCCAAAAATTACGTTATTTTCAGTGCGATTTACACTCCAAAATAGTCCTTGATTGCCTTGAAAGCGTCGTCGGTGATTACGTGCTCCACCCTACAAGCGTTTTGCTCGGCGTCGGAAAAATCAAGTCCCATTTTGACAAAAGCGTCCGTCAAAGATTTGTGGCGTGCAAAGACGCTCTCCGCCTTGGCTCTGCCGATCTCGGTGAGTTCGATTGCGCCGTTTTGGCGCACTTCGATATATCCGTCCTTTTTCATTATGCCGACGGCTCTCGATACGCTCGGCTTGGAATATCCCAACTCTTCCGCAACGTCTATGGAGCGGACGTTGCCTTTTTTATTTTTGATTTTCAGTATCGTTTCGAGATACATTTCTTGCGATTCGTTGTTAACCATCTATATTCCTCTCGTCTCTCATATTTGTTTTCCTCTCCCCAATCGCTTTTCTTTTTTACGTCTAATCAGACGCATTTGCTTGCACCATCAAAGTCTATCCTTACTATTTGCATTTTCATATATCCGTCACCGAGTTTTGACAAAAGTCTGAAAAATTTGCTAACGGACGGATCTTTGAGGTCATTGTAGCCGAGCATATAGCCTTTGCTCGACACCTTGATTTTGCTTGACCAAGACGATAATTCCTTCCTTGCGTCGCTCACGGAAAAATATGCGCCGACGTCCTTGATATTTGCCCATTTCAACCAAGTTTTGCGCAAAAGATTGCTTGCCTTCTTATTTGCGATGTCAAAGACTATTTTTCCGTCCGGAAACGCTTCCGCCATCTTGCACACTAGCGCTTTTACTTGCTCGGTAAGAAAGTAATAGAATACGCCAGCCGCATAGAACACCGCGCCTCCCGAAGCGTCGATTTGGTCAAACCAAGACGTATCGTTGAGGTCGCATGCAATGTTTTGCTCTCTTGCGCCCGCCGGCAAAAGGCTGTTGCGCACGTCGATGACGTTTGCAAAATCAAGATTGTATATCTTGCATTGGCCGTTGTCACACGCTCTTCCCGTAGCGTCAAGACCGCAACCGAGATTGACGACCGCCGCCTTGGGGTGAATTTCGAGATACTCGCATATCTCTTGCGCAAGGTCGTTTTGTCTCATAGCGACTTCCAAAAATCCAAAGCGACACATAGTGTTTTTGGCTTGCTTTTCCAAGCCCGAAAAATCGTAGTCTATTTGGTCGATGAGCTTTTTTGCCGTTTGGTCACGGTACAATGTCGGGTAAACCTCCGAACACACCTTCCTTCCGTAAAGCGGAATGACAAGCGTCTCTTGCACCGTATCCTTTTCGATATGGTATTTCATTTTATAATTCCTTGTTATTTATTTGTCTTAACGCATCAATTTTGCGCCGTTATTTTTCACGATATCGTCGAGCATTTGCGCAAAGCCCTTGGGATCGCGGATTTGGAACTGCAAATGGTTGTATCCCAAAAACTCGGGATAATGCGCATACGGATAGGTGTTGATAACGTCCGCTCTGTATTTGTAATGTTCCTCTACCGTGCCAAACTCGAAAAACGTGTTTTTCTGCATCTCTTCGCTCAAAGGCGCAAGGGGCTTGTTTTGAAGACTCTCTCCGAGTTGACGTCGCAAGTTGCCGTATTTCAATGCCTTGCCCGCCGCAATGAAATACGGCTTGATGGCATCGTCGTCGCACCACATTATCTTGCCTAGGTTGCTTCCGTTCTTCTTATATATGCTCTTGATTGCAAAATACAAAAACGGCGTCATAATTCTGCGTGTAAATTTGTTGATTTTCGCAAACTGACCGCCGTCGAAAAACGCGTGCTTTATAGGTACGCTCGTTTGCGACATAAACGTAATCGCAAGGTCCGCTCCTATGGACGAGGCTACGACGAGCGCAATTTCTTTTACGCCGTTGGCATCGAGCCAGTTTTCTATTTGCTTTATCTCGTCCGCTTTGGACACGTATTTTTGCCCTTCGCAATACACGGTGGACGTCGGCATAATGCAAAAATACTCGTCTTGCAAATACTCCGCCACACGCTCGCTACTTGCTCCCGTTACGCCCATTGCGTGAAAAAACAGTACGGCGGGATTGTTTTTGTTGCCTTTGACCTCAAACAACATATCACAAGTTCCTCCTAAAACCCTTTTCGTCCCTTATTTCGGGATGTTCGCTCACGTACTCGTCCTTATCTCCGCATATCGTATAGTCGCATCTGTCACCGTCTACCACCGTGCCTTTTCGTATTAGTTTTGCACGGATAAGTTCCATTGACTTGTAATCGACGTTGCAAAGCGCGGGCATAACCTCTTCGAGTCCGAATTGCTTTGCAAACTGCGCCGCGGGACACGCCGTAAACTCATAATATATGGGCTTACCATCTTCGTAAGGATGTACACTCATCTCGTAGTCGTGCCACTTGTCGCATTGCGACTTTGCGGAAGTAAACGCCTTGTACATAAGTTTTTTCCAAAACGGCTTGTTGCAGTTGACGAATTTGAGCTTTTTGAAAGACGGCAAAACCAATTCTTCCTCGATTTGCTCGATCTCTTCAAAAGTCGCAACGTCCTTGCACACCGCATAGTAGGTCATAATCGCAATGCAATCGTACGTTCCGCCCGCGCCGTTGTGGAAGTTGCGCTTTCCTCCCAAGTCCGTGCGCCAATCTTTGAGATACTCGACGTATTTGAGTTGCACTTTCGTCCAGACGTTTTCAGTCTCTTCCTTGGGATAATGAAGTTCGATTCTCTTCTTGATCGCACTCTCGCACTGCTTGGAATACAGCACGTGGCAGTTTCTGTCAAAAACCAACTCTTCGTTTTTCATATTCACCTCATTGCACCTTTGCGTTTTCGCACGATAACGTTTGCATCTTTGTCTTTTGCACCCAGATGACCGTCACCCCCTTTGCGGTTTATAACGGCAATCGCCATTTTTCGTTTTCGTATCAACAATTGTTTTTCGCAGGCTTTCAGTGCATTGTGTTTCTCTTTTTTCCACCCATATTATAAAACTATGTCGCTAAAAGTCAAACAGTTAGCAATAACTAACTGAAATATTTTTCACATTTTTACAAATAACGGAAAAACAGCCGTCCGAAGACGGCTGTTCTCTTTGATTTTAAGCAAAAACCCTATTAGTTTCTCGGATTTTTGATGTTCGCTTGCGCAGCGGCGAGGCGTGCGATAGGAACTCTGAACGGTGAGCAAGACACGTAGTCGAGACCGATTTCGTGGCAGAATTCGATAGAAGAAGGATCACCGCCGTGTTCACCGCAGATACCGCAGTGCAACTTGCCGTTTGCGCCCTTGCCGAGCGTAACCGCCATCTTCATAAGTTTGCCGACGCCGACAGTGTCGAGACGTGCAAACGGATCGGATTCGTAGATCTTTGCCTGATAGTAGCTGGGCAAGAACTTGCCTGCGTCGTCACGGCTGAAACCGAACGTCATTTGAGTGAGGTCGTTCGTACCGAAGCAGAAGAAGTCGGCTTCTTTTGCGATTTCGTCAGCGGTAAGAGCGGCTCTCGGGATCTCGATCATCGTACCGACTTCGTATTTGAGGTCGATACCGCTTTCTTTGATGACTGCGTCTGCGGTTTCGACGACCGTCTTCTTGCAGTACTTCAATTCTTTGACTTCGCCGACGAGCGGGATCATAATTTCAGGCTCGACTTTCCAGTCGGGATGACGTTTTTGAACGTTGATAGCAGCCTTGATAACCGCTTTGGTTTGCATAACCGCGATTTCGGGGTACGTGACTGCCAAACGGCATCCTCTGTGTCCCATCATCGGGTTGAACTCGTGCAAACTGTCGCAAAGGATCTTGATTTCGGATACGGATTTGCCTTTTGCTTTTGCAAGAGCCTCGATATCTTTCTCTTCCGTGGGAACGAACTCGTGGAGCGGCGGATCCAAGAAACGGATGGTTACGGGCATACCTTTGAGTGCTTCCATCAAGCCCTCGAAGTCTGCTTGTTGCATCGGCTCGATTGCGTCGAGAGCTTTTACGCGCTCTTCAACGGTTTCGGAGCAAATCATTTCACGGAATTTATCGATTCTGCCCGGACCGAAGAACATATGTTCCGTACGGACGAGGCCGATACCTTGTGCGCCGAGTTCAGCCGCTCTTTGTGCGTCGGCGGGAGTATCCGCGTTGGTGCGTACGCCGAGTGCTTTGTACTTGTCTGCGAGTTTCATAATTCTTCCGAAGTAACCGCTGTTGGGATCTGCCGGAACGGTCTTGATTATAATATCGTAGATGTTGCCCGTAGAGCCGTCCAAGGAGAGTGCGTCACCCTCGTGGAAGGTCTTGCCTGCGAGCTCGAAGTATTTCTCTTCTTCGTGCATCTTGATGTCACCGCAACCGGAAACGCAGCAAGTGCCCATTCCGCGAGCGACAACCGCCGCGTGAGAGGTTTGACCACCGCGAACGGTGAGGATACCTTGTGCGTATTTCATACCTTCGATGTCTTCCGGAGAAGTTTCGAGTCTGACGAGGACGACTTTCTTGCCCGCCTTGCCTTCTCTGACTGCGTCTTCTGCGGTGAACACGATAGTACCTGCGGCAGCGCCCGGAGATGCTGCGATACCTTTGCCGACAACGTTTGCTTTGTCTGCGTCTTTGAGCGCTTTTGCGTCAAATTGCGGGTGGAGCAACATATCGAGAGTCTTTGCGTCGATTTGAAGAAGTGCTTCTTGCTCCGTGATCATACCCTCGTCGATGAGGTCGCAAGCGATACGGATTGCCGCGGCAGCGGTACGTTTACCGTTTCTGGTTTGAAGCATATAGAGTTTCTTTTGTTGAATGGTGAACTCCATATCTTGCATATCTCTGTAATGGTTTTCCAAAATCTTGCATACGTCTTGGAATTGTGCGTAGACTTCCGGAAGAACTTCTGCCATCTTGGAGATTGGCATCGGGGTGCGAACGCCTGCGACGACGTCTTCGCCTTGTGCGTTCATAAGGAACTCACCCATAAGACCGGGTTCGCCCGTTGCGGGGTTACGCGTGAATGCGACGCCCGTTCCGCAATCGTCACCCATATTGCCGAATGCCATCATTTGTACGTTGACCGCGGTGCCCCAGCTGTACGGAATGTCGTGGTCCATACGATAGATGTTTGCGCGAGGGTTGTCCCAAGAACGGAAAACTGCTTTGATAGCCTCGAAGAGTTGCTCCTTCGGATCGGACGGGAAAGGTTTGCCGATCTTCTCTTGATACTCTGCTTTGAACTTGCCTGCAAGCTCTTTGAGGTCGTCTGCGGTAAGTTCCACATCATAAGTGACGCCCTTTCTCTCTTTGAGTTCGTCGATAAGAGCCTCAAAGTATTTTTTGCCGACTTCCATAACGACGTCGGAGAACATTTGGATAAAACGTCTGTAGCAGTCCCAAGCCCATCTTGCGTTGCCGGATTTCTTTGCCAAAACTTCGACGACGTCGTCGTTGAGACCGAGGTTGAGAATTGTGTCCATCATACCGGGCATAGATGCTCTTGCGCCCGAACGAACGGAGACGAGGAGCGGATTTTCCTTATCGCCGAATTTCATACCCGCTTTTTCTTCGAGTTTGGCGATATTTGCCATAATTTCCGCTTTGATATCGTCGTTGATTTGTTTGCCGTCCTCATAGTATTGAGTGCAAGCTTCCGTCGTAATCGTGAAACCGTAAGGAACAGGAAGACCGATGTTGGTCATTTCTGCAAGGTTTGCGCCTTTACCGCCGAGAAGTTCACGCATTTTTGCATTGCCTTCGGCAAACTGATAAACGTATTTTTTGCCCATTTAGAATTCCTCCTAAAAGATTTCTTTTTTATACTTCAATAATGATAACAAAACGCACGATTTTTTGCAAGGAAAATAATACATAATATTAAATAGTTATATATTTTCCAAAAAAAACGGCACTCGATTTTAGACAAAACGGGACGTCGGGCACAAAAATTTTTTATTTTTTCATTTTTGTTGCACGCGTAAGATTTTTTTGTTAAACTAAACGTATCGAAACACGTTTTAGAGGTGCAAAAATTATGGACGCTGCTGACCCCGGAAGTAGTCAACAAATCCACTTTTAAGCATCGCGTTTGAGATCTCTCGGCGCAATGCCTTTTGCTATGCTCGAGAGAACCGATTATGATACAAGTTTACAAGAAAATCAACAAATCCGTTATCGAAGTCGATCCGCAAGAGATCACCGATGAGTACGACTTCACCGACCAATGGGTACACATGTCCAACCCGACCGATAAGGAGATCGAGTTGGTTTCTTCGCGCACCAAAATCCCCGAAGAATACATCAAGGCCGCGTTGGACTCGGAAGAGCGCGCTCACTGCGAAAAGGACGACGGCGTAATGATGGTCGTCACCGACATTCCCATCACGGAAGAGGACGACGACAAATACACCTACGCCACACTGCCTTTCGGTTGCGTCACCACGGACAACACGATAGTTACCGTGTGCCTCAACGAAACGTCCGTCATAAACGACCTTATGGCAGGCAGATACGTCAAGGACTTCAATATCCACAAACGCACGCGCTTCTTGCTCCAACTTCAATACGTCATCGCAAAGAAATATTTGCAATACCTCAAACAGATTGACCGTGCAAGTCAACGCGTTCAAGCAGAGCTTGAAAAGGCAATGAAAAACGAAGGGCTTATCGAGATGCTTTCGCTTGAAAAATCACTCGTCTACTTCTCCACTTCCCTTCGTGCCAACACCGCCGTTTTGGACAAGTTCCCGCGTATGATAAAGTTCTTTGAAGAAGACGAGGATTTGTGGGACGACGTGCTTATCGAAAACCGCCAAGCAATCGAGATGTCCAACATCTACCGTGACATTCTCAACGGCACAATGGACACCTATGCCTCCATCATTTCCAACAACCTCAACGTAGTTATGAAGACGCTCACAGTGCTCACGTTGATCGTCGATACGCCTGCGATGATTGCCGCCCTTTGGGGCATGAACACGGGAGTTCCGTTCGAGGGGAAACTGTGGGGATTTTGGGTTGTGGTAGGCATAAATATCGCCATTTGCATAGCACTCATCGTCATATTCGCAAAAAAGAAAATGCTCAAATAATCTTACGACATTCAAACAATTAATTTTGCGATATACAACCGATTAGATACCGCAAAAATCACAAAATAGCAATCAAAAAGCCCGAAAATCAATTCGGGCTTTTTCATCGCTAAATTTTGTTGCAAATCGGTATTCTATCTCATCAAACCGATATTCTATCAGCCTTGAATGAGGGATCTCATAACTTTTGCCATACATTGGATGATAATCTTCTTTTCCGCCGGGATATCCTTGTACTTGTTGTACGTGGAAAGAAGCAGCGTCGCAATGTTGATCTTCATCTGCTTGGACATATTTTGAGAGAGCATATAGTCCACAAGGTTGGGAAGTTTGACAAGCTTTGCGGGCTTGACGATTTCGTCGTCGTCCTCGCTCGGACCGTCCACGACGTACACAACCTCTTCTTTTTGTTCTTGCGGTGCGACGGCGGTTTCCTCTTGTGCTTCTTCGTCGGTTGTCTCTTCTTCGACTTCGTCTTCTGCCTCTTCTTGAGGCTCTTCTTCGACCGGAGCGTTTTGTGCCACAGGTTCTTGCACCTCTTCCGTTTCGGGCACTTTCTCTTCCTTGGCTTCTTGCGTCGGTGCTTCTTGGAGTGCGGCATCGTCTTCTATTTCTTCAAGAGGCAATTCTTCCACGTCGTCGTCAAGTGGTTGTGCAAGCAGATCTTCACCCGTTTCTTGTTTCAAAATATATGCGATAGACTCATACTCTTTGGGAAGAGAATTGTCGTCATTGTCATCGATAATTTCGCTTTCAAGATAAATCTTGCCGTCGTTTTCTTGCTCTTTGACGTCTTCCGCTTCTTTTTGCACGGCTTGTTGTTGAGCAAGTTCCAACTCGCGTTGTTCTCTTTCGCGTTGCTCTTGTTCGAGTTGTGCTTGTTTTTTCTTCTTTCCAAACATCTTTCAATCCTCACCTTTTATATTTATTGAAACGTCGGCTCGTAAAGTCCCCCGACTGAACTTTTTATATTTTATTATTTATTGTCAGTTTGCTTGCAAATCGCGCATAACCTTCGTCAAGCATTGCACGACGATTTTGCGGTCTTCCTTGCTGTTTTCAACCTTCTTGTACGTACCGATAAGCATACCCGCGATTTGTATCTTCATAGCCTTGGGCATATTCTTTGAAAGCATATAATCAACGAGATTGGGGAGTTTGACGAGTTTTGCGGGTTTGACCACTTCGTCGTCCTCTTCTTCACCGTCCACGACGTACACCACCTCGGGTTCGCTCTCTTCCGCTTCACCCTCTTCGTTTGCGGTTTCGTCTTCTTCGGCTTCATCCTCGGACTCTTCCGTTTCCTCGGCTTCCTCTACGTCTTCCGCGCTTTCTTCGTCGGTTGGCTCTTGGTCTTCGTCGCTTTCTTCGGCCTCTTCAACTTGCTCGTCCGCTTCTTCCGCCTCTTGGGCATCTTCAACGGGCTCTTCGGCGGGTTGTTCCTCTACGTCTTGACTTTCTTGGGCCTCTTCTTCGGTTGCGTCTTCGACTTCGGCGGTATCTCCCGCTTCCTCGTCGAGCGTTTCTTCGGCTTGGTCAACGACGTCTTCTTGAACGTCCTCAACGGGTTCTTCTTGCTCGTCCTCGCTAACGGTCTCGCCCTCTTGGACCTCTTCCGTCGCGTCTATCGGTTGCTCTTGCGTTTCTTCAAGAGCTTCTTGTTCTTCTTCAATCGATTGCTCTTCAACCGTTTCTTCTTCGAGAGGTTGTTCTTCGGCGTTTTCTTCCGCAGTCTCTTCTTGTGCCTCTTCCGCTTCCGCGCTCTCTTCTACGGTTTCTTCCTCTTGGATAGGTTCGGTCTCTTCAATAAGTTCGAGGTCTTGGACTTCTTCCGACTCGACTTCGTTTTCCGTTTCTTGGGCAACTTCTTCCGTAGGCTCTTTTGTCAATTCCTCAACGGGGGCTTCTTCGATAGGCGTTTCTTCCGCAACGCTTTCGCATTGTTCTTCTTGCTCTATCAGCGCCTCGATGGGAGTGGGCTCTTGCACGGACTCTTGCTCTTCGTCGACGTCGATTGCCTTGGACGTGTTGCGTGCGATAATCTCTTCCACCATACCCGCAAGTTCGGAAAGCGGAGAGGAGTCCGTCGCGTAGTTTTTCTCCACTTGGAGATTGACCTTTGCGTCGAGGTCTTCTTGCATTGCGTCAAACGCTTCGAGGCAACGCTTGTTTTGTGCGCGATTGATGAGGATAAGGAAAAGATACATCAATCCGATAACAACGAGGCTGATAAAATGCACCGTGCCTATGCCGGTCTTATCGAGAGTGCCGTATCCCCAAAACGCAAAAATCGCAAGCAACACGAGCGACACGCAAAGATAAATGCCCGCGCGGTAGTCCTTGTTCTTTTTGACGGTCTTGTCGTACACGTTCTTGTCGCTTACGATATCGCTGGGATAACCGAAGCGTACGCCGAGGTATTGCACCCAACTGTCACGCAACGCTTGCGGAGCTTTTGCCGAGAAACAATGCGCGGTAAAATCGCTCACGTTGTCGTCGTCGACGGTGTCAACGCCTTCGAGATATTTTTGAATTTTCTTGCTTGCTTTGATAAGTTTGAAGCTCTTTGAGCCGAGATACGTAAAAGCAAATACGATACCCAACCCGAAAAGCACCGCCGCAACGACGATAAAAAATATTTGGAAATCTATTTTAGGCAATTTGGACGAAACGTCTGCAAGCCAATTGAACGCCTTTTCAAAAAATTCCACGATATTTCTCCGCCTCCGCGATTTAGTATCTAATAGATTATACATAGTTTATAAGAAAAAATCAAGACAATATCCCAAACATTGCAAAACTTTTTTTTGCGAATTTCAAAGCGCAACGGCGGATAACCGCGCTTCTTTGCACGATAAACCGCCTGTTGCGCGACGAAAAGTGAATTATCACGGCAATTTAACGCACTTTTGCGACATATAAAAAACGCCGTCGCAACTGTGCGACGGCGCATAAATACATGGTCGCTTTTTTACAAATAAAGCGTCTTACCCGTTTTGAACGAATACAGTGCAAGTTTGTCGATTTTTGCGCCTATCGCACTTTCAATTGCCGATTTATATAGATAAAGTTGCTTTTTGTACTTTTCAAGCGACTCTTCGTCTTTGAGAGCGGAATTTTTGAAGTCGAGGATGATCTTCTCTTCGTCGTTGATAAAGAGGTCGGCAACGCCTTGCACAAGCACTCTGTCGCTTGACGAAAAGTCCTCGCTGACTTCGTTTGCGGGCTTGTACATCATAAACGCTTGCTCGCGCATACACTTTCCGCTTCCCGAGAGCAACGCTTTCTTTGCCTTTTGCATAATCTCGCTGTCAAGACACCTTGCGATATCCGAGGGATTGACGAGCGCGCGCTCTTCCTCTTCTATAAGTTTTTCGCGCACCATTCTTTGCATCTCCGCTTCGACCGCTTCTTTGCCTTGTGCAAAATAGTCGATATATTGCATAACCTTGTGGTATGCGCTACCCTTCTTCGCCGCGTCTTTGAATAGGCACACCGCGTCCTCGTCCTTGCTGTCGAGCGCGGACACGCTGTATTTCATCGCAAGTTTGGTTGCCTCTTTATACGGATATACGAATTCTTGCGATTTTCTTATCGTCGCGACGACGTGCTCGTCGGGCACGTATACCACGCTTTCCGCTTCTTGCGCTTGCTCTTCGTCATTGGCGATATTATGTTTGAAAACGGTTGCGCTCACGCTTCCGTCAAATATCGCGCCCGACAAGAAATCGAGGTCGCACCCGGCACCGATAAGTCGTGGAGCGACGCCGAAACTCGCGCACTTTTTCTCGCTTGCGGTAGCGGTTACGTACATAAGTTGCTTTGCTCTGGTCAACGCGACGTAAAACAGCCTTATTTCCTCTTTGAGTTGATTGTCCTTTATGCACTTGCCCACTGCGATTTTGGATAGCGTAACCGCACTTTTGGTCTTGTCATCGAAGTTGAAAGCGTTCATCCCCACAAGTCCTTTGTCATTGGAATTCTTTGACGACGTAAGCCCTTTGCCGGTGGAAATCATATCGCCCGTGCTTGACTCGTAGTTGAACCCGAACGCCGTATCCGCCACGAATACCACGGGATTTTCAAGCCCCTTATAGCCGTGAAAAGTGGATATTGCCACTCGGTCTCCACCGCTTGCGCTTGCGCCCTCCGAGTCGCCCTCGCAATAGTCTTCGAGGAATTTGCCGAGCGTTATTCCGTCTTTTGCGCTTGCGCCCGCAATAAAACTTTTGAGTCCGCTCACGTCTCCCTCACCGCTTCGCATAAGGTAGGCGTCATAGCGGTAGTCGCACACTATGCCGTTCATAAGTTCGGGCAGACTTTGATAACTCTCTTTGAGCCTGTATTTATCGACGGTTTTTGCCGTATCGCGCACTTTTTGTGCCAAAACGTCGTCTTTAAGTGCGTATTTCAAAAATTTGTCATACAAACAATCGCCGTCTTCGAGCGCGATTTTTGCCACTTCTTCCTCGCCGTATCCGCCGAAAAAGGACAACAAATATCCCGCAAACGCCACGTCTTGACGAGGATTGTCAAGCACCCTCAAAAAGTTGACGAGTTCCCTCTCGGGCAAGGATACGGATTGACCGAACGCGCCCTCGTTGACGGGAATACCCTCTTTTTTGAGCGTTTCCACAATCTTCTTCGCGCCGTTGGAGCGGGAGCGGAAAAGCACCGCGATATCACCGTAGCCTATGTATTTTCCGCTACCGTCGGGATTAGTTCCTTTCATTCTTCCGACGAGCGTTTTTATTTCGTTTGCGATAAATTCACCTTCCCCGCACACGCCCTCGTCGTCCTCATCCTCCGCGTTGACTATGTCGTAAAGTCCGCTTGCAACCGCGCTTTCCGCCTTGTTTTTGGCAAAAAGATGCACTTGCACGTACCCCTCGGGAGACACGTCTTCTATGTTTACGGGCGGTATGTCTTTAAGCTCGAACCTTGCGTCCGTCTTGTAGTCGATGTCGGCGTTTTCCTCCGTCATAACCGAGTCGAATACGCCGTTGACAAAGGACAGTATACCGTACGCACTGCGGAAATTGTGGTTGAAATAGATGTTTTGTCCCTCGTCGCTGCCAAATTCCGCATACCTTTTTTGTCTCGAAATGAATATGGACGGATCGGCAAGACGAAAGCCGTATATGCTTTGCTTGACGTCTCCCACCATAAAGCACTCGCCCTTTACGAGTTTTGAGATAATCGCCTCTTGCGTCGGGTTGACGTCTTGATACTCGTCCACAAACACGGCGTCGAAAGCGTCTTTGAGCGTATCGTCCTCATTTAGAAGTTGCATTGCCTTGTGTTGCAAATCCTCAAACGAAAGCACGTTGTCCAACCCTTTGAGGCGTGCAAGTTCGTCGGAAAATCTGAACACCGCCTCAACAAGTTTATTTACGAATTCACCGTTTTGCGCGTGGTATTCTTTGAGCAAATCGTACCTCTCGTAAAGAGATGCAAGTTCGTCCATTGCGTCGTCGAATTGTTTGTAATATTCCTTGACATAACCTATAAGTTCCCTTTCCTCGTCGGAGGCTTTGGGGTTGAGCTTGGCGCACGGTTTTTCGTATACGGAAGCCACTGCGCACATACCATTTACATCCTTTGCTTTGAGGATAGCGTCGCAAGTATAAACGGCGTTGGTAACGCTGTCGATGTACTTCACGGAAGCGATATCCGTTTGCACGAGCCTTTGCCTTGCGCCGTCGAACGCGATTTTTGCTTTCGTAAAGAATTTGACGTAATAATCCTTCAAAATACCGAAGAATTTGCTATTTTCAAAGCCGTCATAGCACTCCGCAACGCACTTTTTGAAGTCTTCTGCGTCGGGTTGAATTTCCACGAGGTTGTAAAGCCTTATTATGTTGCTTTTGAGGTTGTCCTCTTTTCTCGACTGCGAAAACACGTCAACGAGCTTGCAAAAAGTTTCGTCGCCGTCCGCGGTGTATTTTGCAATAACGTTGTCGAGTGCCTTGTTCATATAGACCGCGTGCGCACTCTCGTCAAGCACCTCGAACGTCGGAGACAAGCCGAGTTTGTCAAAATTTTCTCTTATGAGCGATTGGCAAAACGCGTGTATGGTGCAAATATGGCAAAACGCCATATCGTCGATTTCGCGTCTGAAACGCTCTCGTTGTTCACCGCTCGAAGCGCACGCCACACGGAAAAGTTCTTGGTGTAACTTTTCTTTGAGTTCGTCCGCGGCGGCGTTGTTGTACACCAAAACAAGCATATCCTTCAAGGACGCGCCCTCGGATATCATCAAAATGATGCGCTTGACCATAGTTGAGGTCTTGCCCGAGCCCGCCGAAGCGGACACGAGTATGCGCCCTCTTTCGAGCACCGCTTTCTTTTGGTCGGCAGTGAGAAGAAGTTTTCCGCTCTCGTCGCGCAAAACGTCGAGACGCTTTTCGCTTGCTTGATTTACGCTGGTTACTACGACGTCACTCATTTTCTTCTCCCTCCTTTTCAAAACTTTCTATACCTTTCACCTTGGGTGCTTTCCTCTCGAATCTTTCCTTGTAGGCGCATATACTTGCAAAATCGCACCTCTTGCATTTTTCCTTGACTATCGGCGACGGTTTGATATATCCGTTTGCAATCTCGCTTGCGCCTTTGGTCGCGATATCCACGGCGTAATCTCCGAGCAAATCGAATTGCGCCGTGGACAAATGCGCTCCGCCCGTTGCAAGCGCGCCTTTCTTGTCCTTTTTGCAAGGCACGATTGCCCTTTTGGCGTCGTCGTCCACAATACTATCTATTTGCCTCAACGTTTCCGTGCTGTCCGAGGCTTGACCTTTATACTTGTATCTCGTGCCTTCCTCGTCCGTGAAACTTGAAAAAATCGGAAAATAGAACACACCGCTCGGCTTTCCGCCCGTGCTCTTCTCCACCGCGCGCATATACACGTACAATTGTATCTTTTGCCCACAATAGAGTTCTTTGAGGGACAAATCCGCACTCTTGTACGTCTTGTAGTCGATGATGATAAATTTATCTCCGAACACGTCCACTCTGTCTATCGTGCCTTTGAGCCGAACTTTTTTGTCACCGAGGTCAAGCGACATAGGTTGTATCTCTCCCTCTCCTATCTTTGCTTCGAGCAAATACGGACGGAATGCCGACCTCTTTTGCACTTGATATAGGTCGGTTATGAGTTTTGCGCCCTCGTCGCGTACGCGGAGAAGCAATCTTCCCGTGTCCGCCTTTTCGAGTAGTACCTCGAAGCCGTTTTCTTTTATCGCACCGTCAAAGTAAAAATACGCAAGCGCGATCAAATCAGAATTGTCGTCGATTTTGCCGTCGCGCACGTCCTTGAAAAAGTGCTCCAATACGTAGTGCAAAATCGTGCCGTTTTCCGTACCCTCGAATTTGCCGTCCTTGCGACGCTTGAGCGACAATATATAGTTGAAATAATGCGCGTACGGGCAAGCGTAAAAAGTTTCCAGCCTACTTACGCTTGTACTGCCCTCGAAATACGCACCGCCGTCAACGGATATGCGCTCGGGGACGGTCAACGCCTTTTTCATTCTTGCCTTGTCGATATCGTCTACAAACTCGTTTGCCGAGGCAAAAACGCACCCGTCTACCGCGTCCGTTCTTCCCGCAAAAAGATTGCGCATAACCTCGTCCGAGCATCCTTTCCTCGTCGCAAACACCGACGAGATTTTTTTGTCGTCAAAGCCGTCGAGCGTGCGATAATGCTCGAAGTCCGCTCTCTCTATTTCAAGCGGTTTGCCGTTTTGGCAAAGCATATTTTGAAGCTCGAAAACTATCGTCGAGGGACGTAGCGCACCGCCGTCACCGCTTTCGGCGTAACTTACGACCAACCTACCTTTGGGCTTTTTCATAAGGTCGCACACGGCGTACATCTCGGTGAGCACCTTTTGTCTTTCGCTCGGATAAATATCCACGCCGAGCGCGCAAAGAGTTTGCTCGTCCTTTGGCGTGATAACTACGCCTCCGCCACTCGTACGAGGCAACTTTCCGTTGTTTGCGCCAAGCACATAAATATTGCCGTTTCCGCCGAATCTACTGTCCGCGTCCCCCACGAACACGCAGTCGAGATAGGTGGGAACGAGCGCGATTTTGAGCGTTTTGAGCATAGACTTAAACACGCTCTCGAAGCCCGTGATATCCGTCTCGTAATCGAGCACGTTTTCTATCTCGTCAAGCACCGCGTTTATCTTGTCGTCCACTTGCTCGGCAACTTTCTTGAAATACTCACCGCAAGAGGCAAGTTTGTCGACGTGCCCTTTATAATAAACGTCCGCCTCTTGAGACAATGCGCGCGTTGCGTTTACGAAAGCACGGATGTTTTTGGTTTTGCTCTTAAAATCGTACTCCGCAAGGCACTCGACAAGTGCTTTGCGCACTCTCTCGGGTATGACGTTTTCAACGCTATTGTCCAAAACAACGGCTTTATCGTCGCAATTAGTATAGATTAAGCCCGCATTTTGTTTGTTTTTTGCAAAATACTTGTTTGCGCTCGTACGCTCGAATTTGTTTTCAATACCCGTCGGCACGTATTCTATATTGAATTGCAAGCAGTAGTTTTCAAACACGAAAACCTCGTCGAGACCGCCTTCAAGTCTTGCGTAAAACAGCGGATTTTTGGCAAAATCCACCACTTCGCGACGACGGAAATTGCTTCTTACGCAAGCGATTGCGTCGAGGATATATCTCGTTTTCGTTTGCTCGGAAAGCAGTTCTTTTTTGTCTAAAAAGTAAGGGATATCGTATCGCTCGAAAGCGGATTTGAGTTCCGCCTCGTAAGCGTCCATATCGCTTGCGTACACCTCGAAGTCTTTGTATCTTGCGCCCTCTCTCACCGCGTTTACCACGTCGCAAACGAGCGCGGTAACTTCGTCGCGCCTATCCTTTGCCGAGCGCAAAATCACCTTGCCGTCGTCTTCGACTTTCTCTTCCGCACTCGTGGAAATATAGGCAAAAAGTTTCTTGGATATAGCGTCGATTTGCGGTGGCAAAACGACGTCGTGTCGCTCGATTTGCACTCGTCCGCTACAAAGATTTTGCAGTTTTTTGCATACGTTGTCGGGATAAATGCGCTTGTTGGGATTGTCGTAGCCCGACGTTATGCCGATCGTGAGAGATAACGCACTCTCGGAAAGCCCCTTGATTATTTCAAGTTCGGGAGCGGAAAAATCATATATATCCGTGCAATAAAAGTTGGTGGTTGAAACGCAATCGGGGTGATTTTTTATGTACTCGGCAAGGGCGTACAGTCTCGTGGAAGAGTCGCTGTGCTTGCCCTCCAACGCTTTGAGATAACCCTCGTAAACGAGAGCGATATCTCTTGCTTTCGCCTTTAGCGAAGCGCTCGATTTTTGCGAGGCTTTAAGCAAGTCCTCGGAAGAAACTCCGCTGTTGCGGATTGCGGTAAGAGCCGCGTAAAGTTCGCTTGCAAAACCTTCCGTCATCGCAACTTTTTTGTAATAGACGAGTTCGTCGCGAAGGTCGGATATAACCTTGCCTATAAGCATAACCGAGCCTTCCGGCGTAAGGCACTTTTTGATGTCGTTGCCTATGAGCTTGTTTGCAAGACGCGTGAAGGACATAACCTCTATGCCGAAAGTGCTTTCCACACCCAAAGAGGATATAAGCCCCCTCTCCACCGACGCGGTGAATCTATCGGGTGCGATGACGACGTTTTGGCTTTTGCCGTCGAGATTGGATTTGAGCTGATTGAGCACGCCGAGGTATGCGCCCTCTGACGTATTTGACGTGATTATTTTCATATTTTCAGTATATCACCCTTTATGTACCATTTCAATCCCATTGGTTAAACAAATAAAAATTAACAATTTTTATTTGTTTTCTGCAAAAATTCTCGCAAAATTCGCAAATTTGGCGCAATTTAGGTGCAGGAACAGTTGCGGGAATATATTTTTATGTTATAATAATTGCATTATGAAAAAAGTATTTCTCAGTTTAATCGTCATCGCAATCGTGGCAATAACGGCGGTATCGCTCGTCGCGTGCAACAATGCCACTCCGCAAGGACAGTTGGAAAATCTCCTCAGCGACCACAATCATGAGGAATTCAACTACGTCGTCTACGCCAAGAACAAAGCAACGGGCGCACGCATCGACGGCTACGACGGCACTTACGTCGTCAAACTCGACGCATACGACCAAGGTAGCACCGTGCAAAACTTTGGAAACGGCGAGCTTCAGAACGTCAGTCGCGGTGTGCTCGTCACGGGGCTTTTGACCGTGGGCGAAACCGTTTACGAGACGGGTTGCTATTTTGACCTCATCAACGGTTCAAGTTATATGGTTCCCCGCGCGTCATATCGTGTGCAAAAGGTTGGCGGAGTTGAAAAATTCAGACTTCAAGCCGACTATTCGGACGGAAAGAAATTCAACTACGAACGTTGGATCGACGGTGTACAAAGCTCCGGCACGGTAGAATTTAAGGGCACTTGCTACTTCGACAACAACGAGTTCCATCAATCTTTGCGTACGCTTTCGACGTTTAGCAGTTCGATGTCGTTCTCGTTCGTAATGCCTCTCGTGTCCGCAAGCGAAGCAAGAAGCGTCAATCTCACCGCAAGCATTTCCGAGACCGTGAACGTCCAAAACGACTTCACCGCCAACAACCCCGCTTATGCGGAAAAAGGCATCGAGTGCTACAAGACGAACATTTCAAGAACGGGTGAAGAAGTTGCGGGCATGTCGCAAACCCTCTACTACGCAGTGGGCGACGTATCCTACAACGGTTGGAACCTCAAAAACGTCCTCGTCAAAATCGAAGAACCGTTCAAAGTGAAAGGCAGCGACGACGTATTCGAAATGGTGTACGAACTCACAACCGACGGTGCAAAACTTTCATAAAAATAACGATTAAACGATAAACGCAAAAGCGCACTCAACCGAGTGCGCTTTTATTGTAAGTGATATTGCGACTTTGTCGCAGTGATATCGTTGCTATGCAACGGTGATATTGCACCTATGGTGCAGTGATATTTGCGCTACGCGCAAGTGATATTCGCACTGCGTGCGAGTTGAGGAATATTGCAACTGCGCCTTCGCTAGATTGCCGCGTCACTTCGTACCTCGCAATGACGGACGAAAGATTAGCATTTCGCAGTTAGAACACAACGACGAGGAGCATTTTGAAACGCTCTTCACCGTACACCGCGTGCGGGTGTCCCGCGGGCATAACGATGCTTTCACCCTCGTGCAGAAAGTATTCTTTGCCGTCTATGGTGATTTTGCCCACGCCGTCAAGACAAGTCACGAACGCGTCTCCGCCCGACTTGTGCGCGCTTATTTCTTCGCCTTTGTCAAAGGAAAACAAAGTGATACTGACTGCACTATTTTGCGCAAGCGTCTTGCTGACCACTTGCCCTTCTTGATATGATACTTGCTCTTTGAGAGTCAAGACTTCCGCTTTTGATATGTTTTTCATTCTCGTAATCATATCTGCCTCTATAAATTTATTTTCGTTAAACGCCACCCTTTCCGTAAAAACGGCGGTTTGGCTACATTATTTTACGCGCAAATCGGTATTGCGCCGATTGCACCGCGTTTATATTTTTGCCTTACCAAAGGCAATACATTCAACATAGATAGGTGTATTTTGCACGGTAATGCTCGTACATCTTGTCCGTCATTTCGTCCTCGGTTTTGCCGATTGCAAGGATTTTGCCGAACTTGGTGAGGAAATACATACCTTGCGGAACGTAAACGTAATCGTATTCACCGTCCGCCTGCGCCTCGGCGGGGGTTTTGTAACGCTTTTTGGTATTCTCGCGAGAGATATAGCACTTGTCCCCGTCGTTTTGCGTCACGGCGTAATTGCGATAGATATAGCCTATCTTGTCTATTGCGTCTTGTTCGGTGTCCACGACGTCGTATGTACGTCCGTTTTTGAGAATAATGGCAAACCCGTTGTCGGGAACTGCGTACTCAAAAATCTCGTCGTCTTCCCCGTCGAGATACGGAAGCAAGTCTTCCCTCTCACCATACGTCCATTGTTGATGCAATTTTGTCATATAAATGCGTACTTTCATAAAAGTATTGTAGCACAGAGAAAGATGGTTTTCAAGACGGAAAGGAATTTAGTTGAATTAATAATTAATAATTGCGGAATATTCCATTAGTGTACAGAGTGTGTCGTAACTCCTTAAATACAATACCCCCTCTTTCCGGACACGCCGGCATATCCACTTCGGCGTTTGCGCACCGCAATCCGCCTCGTTCGCTTTGGCTACAACACATTCAC
>CAVANK010000010.1:0-64667 GCA_963590075.1 Eshraghiella crossota | reverse complement strand
AGAAGAAAACTGTTGACACCGATAAATTACAAAAAAAGGCCCATCCTAGCCAGTCTAAACGTCACTGGTGCGGATGGGTACCTATTGGTGGAGATAAGGGGATTCGAACCCCTGGCCTTCGCATTGCGAACGCGACGCTCTACCAACTGAGCCATATCCCCGTATAAATTAGGCTATATGCTATATTAGCATATAGCCTAAAATCTTGGTGACCCACCGGAGATTCGAACTCCGGACCATCGCATTAAAAGTGCGGTGCTCTACCGGCTGAGCTAGTGAGTCATTGGCAGGGGTAGCTGGATTTGAACCAACGAATGCCAGAATCAAAATCTGGTGCCTTACCGCTTGGCGATACCCCTATCCAGCACGGTCTATATTATCACTTCACAAAACATTTTGCAACAAAATAAACCGCTTTTTTGCAAACAATTTGTTTGCGCTCCAAATTTCGATATAAACAACCGAATTTTGGCTTTATACAACTCCCAAAGGAGATTGTTATCATTATGGGGTGAATAGTGGGATTCGAACCGCTTGACCTATGCTTACATTCTTGCACGGCACAGGCAAACAATCGCTTATCCATACGACTTTGTGAAAGGTCTGCGCTATCACGCCGGGGCAGGCTCACAATTCACTGAATCGTTCGCTTTTCTGCCCGTTCGAATCCGATAAGTTATATCGTGATTCAAACTTTATACAACTCCCAAAGGAGATTGTTATCATTATGGGGTGAATAGTGGGATTCGAACCGCTTGACCTATGCTTACATTCTTGCACGGCACAGGCAAACAATCGCTTATCCATACGACTTTGTGAAAGGTCTGCGCTATCACGCCGGGGCAGGCTCACAATTCACTGAATCGTTCGCTTTTCTGCCCGTTCGAATCCGATAAGTTATATCGTGATTCAAACTTTATACAACTCCCAAAGGAGATTGTTATCATTATGGGGTGAATAGTGGGATTCGAACCGCTTGACCTATGCTTACATTCTTGCACGGCACAGGCAAACAATCGCTTATCCATACGACTTTGTGAAAGGTCTGCGCTATCACGCCGGGGCAGGCTCACAATTCACTGAATCGTTCGCTTTTCTGCCCGTTCGAATCCGATAAGTTATATCGTGATTCAAACTTTATACAACTCCCAAAGGAGATTGTTATCATTATGGGGTGAATAGTGGGATTCGAACCCACGACCTCCAGGGCCACAACCTGGCACGCTAACCAACTGCGCTATATCCACCATAATGGCGAGCCTGAAGAGATTCGAACTCCCGACACACGGCTTAGAAGGCCGTTGCTCTATCCTGCTGAGCTACAGGCTCATAAATTGTGGAGCGGGTGATGGGAATGCCGCATAAGTGTCGGCGACATTTGCCATATACCCGCTGTGTAATGACGATGAGATTTGGATAAGTGCGGCAACCTCGCTTTACGCTCGGTGCGGACCGTCCAATTCCCACGTCAAGACGTGGTATGGAGCGGGTGATGGGAATCGGACCCACGCAATCAGCTTGGAAGGCTGACATTCTACCATTGAACTACACCCGCACAAACGTCGAAATGCAATTTGAAAAATCACATTAACGTTTCAATGCTTGACAATCTTACCATATCGGGCAATTGATGTCAACAATTTGGTTAAAGATTTACGATTTTGGCGGTAATTTTTCCGTCGGTGAGGACCACGTAGGCGTACGAGGGTGCGCCCGAGAGCGGGGAGAGCAAAGAGCCGGGGCAAATAAACGTTATGCCGTCGCTTTGCGTGATATCGGCAAAGTGGGTGTGCCCGTAAAAGACGAGATTGCAACCGAGTTCTTGCGCGCGGAATTTGAGCGAAGTCAAATCGCGTTTGACGTGATATTTGTCGCCGTGCGTGAGCAAAATCTTGAAGTCGCCGATTTGCACGACTTCTTCGTCGTTGAAGCCGTGCGGATCGCAATTGCCTTTGACCGTATAGAGATTTTTGTGGAACAACAAATCACCGAGCGATGTTATGCCGTCACCCAAAAAGAAGACGTAATCGTTCTCTTGCGCCACGCTCAAAAGCCGAGGCGGAAGCGGTAAATTATGGCTGTCGCTAAAAGCGACTATTGTGGTCATTTTCATCTTTCGTTTTGCAATTTTTCAAGCATAGCGCGCAAGGCTCTGCCTCTGTGACTGACTGAATTTTTCTCGTCTTGAGTCGCCTCTGCAAACGTCTTTTTGAGTTCGTACGAATAGAAAAGCGAATCGTAACCAAAGCCTTCGTTCCCGCGCTCTTCACGCAAAATCTCACCGTCAACGCGTCCTTTTGACGTGATAAAGTCCCCGTTCGGATAAACGATTGCAATTACTGTGGCAAAATGCGCGTTGCGATTTTGCTCGTTTTGGAGGTTTTTGAGGAGCAACGCACGGTTGTTGGCATCGTTGTGTTCTACACCCGCATAGCGTGCCGAATATACGCCGGGTGCGCCGTCTAGTGCGTCCACCATAAGCCCCGTATCGTCTGCAAGCGTCGGAATGTGACAAATCTCTTGAATGGTGCGCGCTTTGAGCAATGCGTTTTCTTCGAGCGTCGTGCCCGTTTCTTCGACGTCGACGTCTATACCGAGGTCTTTGAGCGAGAGAAGTTCGTCAAATTGTCCGCTGAGTATGGCGCGGATTTCTTGCAGTTTGTGTGCGTTGTTGGTTGCGATGGCGAGTTTCATTTTTACCTCTTATTGCTTGACTTCGTTCCATTGCTTTATGCATTTTGCGATATTGATGAAGTGGTCCGCAATACGCTCGGAGTCGGAAGCAAGCGATAAATATTGTGCGCCGACGTCGGGAGTGCAATCGCCGTTTCTCAAACGAATGATGTGATTTTCGCACATCTCGTCGGTGATATCGTCGACTTCTTCTTCGATTGCATTGGCATCGTTGAGGCTGTCGAGATCGGCGTTGACGTACGCTTTCATCGTCTTTTGGAACAGCTCCTCTATATGCTCTTGCAAATTGCGTATTTCTTCCACGGCTTTGTCGGAGAATTTTTGGTCTATGTCGCGAAGTTTGTCGGCATATTCCACAATGTTTTCGGCGTAGTCGCCTATACGCTCTATATCGGATACCGTGTGGAATGTCGTTGCAAGATAGTTATGGTCGGAGTCGTTCATTTCGCACTTTGAAAGCTTGACGACGAAACGTGAAATTTCCTTGTTGAGGAAGTTGAGTTCGTTCTCGTTCTTGCGGAACGTGTCCACGTCCGAATAATCCAAAGTGCAAACGAGGTCGCAAGCAAGTTGATAGTTGTGCAATGCGATTTCCGCCATGTTGACAATTTCGTTCTTGGTTTGAAGCACCGCAATCGGCGGAGTGGATATCAAGTGCTCGTCAATATAATAGAGTTTTTCTTGTGGCTCTTGCGACGAAGCCTTTTTGTCTGGGATCATCTTGGTAACGAGCTTGACCATAAGATTGGTGAACGGTAGTACCAGTGCAACCGTGATGACGTTGAATAACGTATGGAACATTGCAAGTTGCGTTTGCGGAGCGCCCGGGAACATCTTCTCGAACAAATAGCCGAACGTTATCACGTGCGAGGAATTGACGCTCTTGCTTATCTCGCGCATCATCATTGCGACGAGCATAAAGATTATCACGCCCGTAATATTGAAAAGCAAATGGATAAGAGCGGTGCGCTTTGCGTTTGCGCCCGATGTGATGCCCGCAATGATTGCAACGATGCACGAGCCGATATTCGAACCCATCGTGATATAAATACCTTGGTCGAGAGTTATAAGCCCCGTAAACACCATCGTGATTGCAACGGACGTCATAACCGACGAACTTTGAATAATTGCAGTGAACACCGCGCCGATGATAACAAGCAAAATCGGATTTTTGATGAGAGCAAGGAAGTTCTTGACGGCTTCGAGTTCCGCAAACACCTTCATTGACGCGCTCATCATATCGAGACCGACGAACAACATCCCGAAGCCTGCCAAAATACCGCCTATCTTTTTTACGACGTCCTTTTTTGCAAACGCCATTATAAAAGCGCCTATACCCGCAAACGTCGCAAATATCACGCCCGTGGATATCGTATTCTCAAACATGCCGAGAGCAGTGATTTGTCCGGTTATGGTCGTGCCTATGTTTGCGCCGTAAATAACGGTTGCCGCTTGCATAAGAGTCATAATGCCCGCATTGACAAAGCCTATGACCATAACCGAAGTCGCGCCGGAGCTTTGAATTGCGGCGGTTGCGACAGTGCCTATGCCGACGCCCATAAGTTTGCTTTTCGACGTCTTGGCAAAAAGTTTTTTAAGTTTGTTTGACGAAACGGATTCAAGGTTTGAGCTCATCATCGTGCAGGCAATAAGGAAAACGCCTATACCTGCGATGAGCGATAAAACTGCGGTTGCTATTTCAACGGGTGTCATAAAACAAAGTGTTGCACTTCTCGTGCCGTTGGGTTGCCCCTGCGAGCGTTCTCGCGTTTATAATGTTCCATATGCATAAACAACTTTATTATAAAGAAAAACATCGTCTTTGTAAAACGTTTTGCGAAAGTCCGTTCGAATTTATATAGAGAGTGCGGTAAGGCTCGTTTTTTCGGAGCGAAGACGACGTAGAACGGCGTGAAATAAACGCTGTGTTTTCAAGGTTAAAAATAATCCGGAAATCCGTCAAAATGACAAAAATCGACAAATAACACGATAAGTGTATCGAAAATCAAAAACACATATCGTGTGATAGTGTGTTGAAAATATGGTAAAAATAAGGCGTTTTAAGCGATTTTGCGCTCAAAATGCTAGTTTTGCAACACGATAAGTGTTATTTTGTAAAAATCATTAAGTTGTTTTCGATTGATGGAACGGACGGAAGTCATCCTCTTCGTGAAGGTTGCCCGTAAGGTCGTTGCCCACGAGCAAACCGCGTTGTACGGCTTTGTATCCGTACTTTCCGCGTATCTTGTCAAGGCTCTCTTCCAGTTTGTCGTTTTTGCTCTCGACGTCGTCGAAAAACGACAGTTGCAGTTGGCTTTTGTCGCTGAGACGTATTGCCGACACGGTGATTGCTCGAAGAGGCGTGCCGAAAGCGTGCATTTGCTTCAAAAGTTCGATTGCGCTTTGTGCGATGGAACTCGAAGTGGCGCTTGCGGGATTGAGCGGAACTTGCTTGCTCGTCCATTGAAGGTCGGGATTTTTTAAGGATAGCCCCACACCGCTTGCAACGAGGTTGTATTGGCGGAGGCGCGTTGCAACCATTTCCGACAAAGCGTAAATGACGATTTTTGCCTCGTCGAGATTTTTTATATCGCGTGGCGTGGTGGTGCCGTTGGATACGCTCTTGGGTATGCGCACGTCGTAATAGCGTTTCACTTCTTCAGTTTCTATGCCCGAAGCGGCGTTTATCATATTGTCCGCAATTATGCCGAATTTGTAGCGGAGCGTTTCTCTATCCGCGTCGGCAAGTTGGCGTATGGTGCGGATATTCATTTTGTCAAGCTTCTCGGAGGTGTGTCTGCCTATCATAATAAGTTCGGACGGGGACATATCGCCGATTATTGACATATAGTGTTCCTCGTCGAGCACGGTGGTGGCGTCGGGCTTTTTGAGGTCGCTACCGAGTTTTGCAAGAGTCTTGGTGAACGAGACGCCCACGGATATGGTGAGTCCCGTCTTTTCCTTGACTTTTTGGCGCAATTGGTTTGCGATTTGCTCGCCCGTGCCGAAAAGTCTCTCGCAACCCGTGACGTCAAGCCAACACTCGTCTATGCCGAAACTTTCCACTCTGTCCGTATACGTGGTGTAAATTTCAAAGACTTGCTTGGAATATTTGACGTATTCGTCAAAATGCGGGGGAACGAAGACGATATCGGGGCATTTTTGCTTTGCAGACCACAACGTTTCACCCGTTTGAACGCCCGCCTTTTTGGCAAGTTGGTTTTTTGCAAGCACTATGCCGTGTCTTGCTTCGGGATTTCCGCAAACGGCAAGAGGCATCCCGTCGTATTCGGGATGCAGTTTTTGTTCCACCGAAGCGTAGAAGTTGTTTAAGTCGCAATGTAAAATCGTTCTGCCCACGATTTGATTATACACAATTTTGTCTTGCAAAACAAGCGGTTCTAGTTTATAATAAGTCATAGATTAGAGATTTTTGCGCGCACAGTGCGTGCGAGGAGTGTTATATGATTTTGGTTACAGGCGGAGCGGGCTATATCGGCTCGCATTGCGTAAGAGAACTCAAAGAGCGCAATATGGACGTCGTGGTATACGACAATCTTTCTACGGGACATATCGAATCCGTGCCCCAAGGCGTGCCTTTTGTCAAGGGCGACATCTTTGATGTCGAGCTTTTGAAATCTACTTTTGAGAAGTATAACGTGGATTCCGTCATACACTTTGCGGCGTTCTCGCTTGTCGGTGAGAGTATGTCCAATCCCGCCAAGTATTATCACAACAACGTGGCGGGTACGCTTGCGCTTTTGGACGCTATGATTGCTCGCGACGTAAAATACCTCGTATTTTCGTCTTCGGCGGCAACGTACGGAGATTGCGGTGACGGTCTTATCACGGAAGAGAGTCCGCAACACCCCACGAGCGTTTACGGTCAAACCAAGCTTATGATGGAGCAATTTATGCAAGACTACGACAAGGCGTACGGGCTCAAATACGTGGCGTTGCGTTATTTCAACGCGGCGGGCGCGCACAAGAGCGGTGAGATAGGCGAGGCGCACAATCCCGAGTCGCATCTTATCCCGATTATTTTGCAAGTTGCCAACCACACTCGCGATTATATCGGCATTTTCGGTGAAGATTATCCCACGCCGGACGGAACTTGCGTGAGAGATTATATTCACATCACCGACCTTGCGGACGCACATATCCGCGCGCTCGATTATCTCAAACACGGCGGAAAATCCACTTATTACAACCTCGGCAACGGCAACGGTTTTTCCGTGAAAGAGGTCATCGATATGACGGAAAAAGTGACGGGAATAACCATTCCGCGCAAGATCGAAGGACGTCGTCCCGGTGATCCCGCAACGCTCGTCGCTTCGAGTGAGAAGATCAAACGCGAACTCGGTTGGAAGCCTCAATACGACAGCCTCGAAAGCATTATTTCGTCGGCGTGGAAGTGGCATTCGACGCACCCGCACGGATACCAAAAGTGAGCTCTGATCGTATTATCGCAAAGTATATGTGACGATTTCGTCGCATAAGGTGGTAAAAACGAAACAACGGGGGACTATTTATGAAAGTTAGAAAAGCCGTTATACCTTGCGCCGGTTTCGGGACGAGATTTTTGCCCGTCACCAAAGTGCTTGCCAAAGAACTTTTGCCCATAGTAGACACGCCCGCATTGACGTATATCGTCGACGAGGCGGTGAAGAGCGGTATAGAAGAGATTATGATCGTAATATCCCCTCAAAAAGAGGATATAAGACGCCTTTTCGAGCCAAATCAACCGCTCAACGCAAGACTGAAAGAAGTGGGAGACGAGTATTCCTATTCGCTTGCCAATAAAGAGGCGGGGGCAAAGGTGCGCTTCGTGGTGCAAGAGAAGATGGACGGCAACGCCAACGCCATATATCTTTGCAAAGAATTTGCAAACGGAGAGCCTTTTGCAGTGCTTTTCGGTGACGACGTTATGTACACGGCGGAGGGCGTTTTGCCGGTCACCAAGCAACTTATCGACGCGTACGAAAAGACGGGCGGAGCAATCGTTGGGTGTCAACACACCAGCGAGGAAGTCGCGCGCCGTTGCGGAGTTATGATTGCCGAGGAGCAAATCGACGAGAGGATAACCAAGATAAGCGGTATTATCGAAAAACCCACGGGTGAAATGCCGAGTAATCTCGTATCTCTCGGACGTTTCGTGCTTCCGAGCGATATATTCGACGTAATAGAGCGCACTCCGAAGACCAACGGTGAGGCGTATCTTACGGACGCAATAAGTATCCTTGCAAAGGAAAAGAACGCGTACTCTTGCATCTTTGACGCAAGACGTTACGACATTGGCAACAAGGAAGGATATTTGGAAGCGACGATTGAATTTGCGCTCCGTGACGAGAAACTCAAAAACAACTTCAAAAAGTATATAGAAACTATCAAATAAAACTTCAAAATCGAGCGTCGAGACGGTGTTTTTGATTGGAATTGATGCGGTTAGATGCTCGGTTTGGTGCGGATATGCAAAGGACGTGCGATATATGCGGAGAAAGTGAGGCAACTCTTTTCGACCGCGTGATTGAGAATAACCAAAGCGTTGAATACGCCTATTGCGAGGCGTGCTATACGCGCGCACTCAAAGGGGGTAAAAATCCGCACGAAGAGGCGCAAAAGAGGCTTGCGAGACGTGGCAAAGAGTGCAAATTTTGCGGTTGTGAAGTAGAAGAATTTCAAAAGACCTTTTTATTTGGTTGCGCGCACTGCTACGAGCAAATGCGCGGTATTGCCGTGGATAGCGCACTCAAAGCACAACACATATCTCAAAACGATTTGCACGGTGCTATACCTCTCGTCCACGTACACAGTACGTGCGATTTGGACGGTTCGCTGTTTGAAAGCAAAAAGGGTGATTGCGAAGGTACGCAATATCTTAAAAGCGCAAACGAGTGCAGTATAGGCGAACTTCTCGAAAACAACGTGATTTCGTCGAGAATACGCCTTGCAAGAAATATAAAAGGGCTTGAATTTCCCTCTCATATCAAAGTCACCGACCAACGTTGCGTTGACCTCATAAATTCGGCGTATTTCGCATCGCAAGGCATATTCAACGCAAGGCTTTTGCCTATGTCGAGGCTCACCAAAGAGCAGAAAAAAGCACTTATCGAGAGGCATATTATATCGCTCAATCTTGCCAATAACGACAAAAACGGCGCAGTCATAGTGGAAGGCGACAAGAAGTACGGCGGTATTTCCGTTATGGTCAACGAAGAAGACCATATAAGAGAGCAATGCGTGGTGGACGGATTTAACCTTGCGGGCGCATTTGAAAGATTGCACCGCTATGACGTCAATCTCATAAAGAGCGTACCTATTGCCTACGACGAGCAGTTGGGCTTTTTGACGGCGTGTCCCACCAATCTCGGCACGGGTATGCGCGCCTCCGTTATGCTGTTTTTGCCTGCGCTCAAAAGGGCGGGTGCAATCGAGGACGCACTCAAAACCTTCAAGACGGAATTCGGCTTGACCATAAGAGGTGTTTTCGGTGAGGGAAGCGAGGCGGCGTACGATATGTATCAAGTGTCCAATTCGCGCACGCTCGGAGTCAGCGAAGAGAGCATAATCGGACAAGTGGAGCAAGCGGCGGTAAGAATGTGCTATTGCGAAAGAGTCGCGCTCGAAAGGCTGGTGAGAGATAAGCAAACGGAACTTTTGGACGGAATATCCAGAAGTTACGCCGTGCTAAAAAGCGCGTACGCTCTCACTTCAAAGGAACTTATGAAACTGCTCGTCGACGTAAAACTCGGCGTAATACTTGGCATTTTGCCTATAAAAAACACACGAAAACTCGACGAAACGATATGGTCTTGCACCTCGTCGTCGTTGAGTATTATTACTGGCGGAAATTCCGACGAAGAGCGTGACAAAACGCGCGCGCAAATCGTGAGGAAAATTCTTGCGGAGGACAAATGATAAAATACTCGGATAACGCGCGCGCCGTACTGGATACGGCGGGTGAACTTGCCGTCCGCACTGGCGGACTTATTTGCACCGAACATATTTTGTACGGTCTTTTGAGCGTTGACGGAAGCGCAAAACGCATACTCAATCAATGCGGATTGTATGAGGATGACGTGCTGAGGATATTCTCGCCGATGCCCCTTCGTCCGCGCGTGGAGATGTCGGCAAGAGCGGGCAGAGCGGTGGAAAGTGCAAGGGAAGTCGCCGCAAGACTCGGTTCGTCGTGCGTGGGTACGGAGCATATTTTGTACACGGTGCTTGACGAAACGTCGTCGGTGGCGGCGGGCGTGCTTCGCGACAGCGGTATAGACACGGAAAGTTTGCAAAGATTGGTGTACAACGCCATAATCGCAAACGGCGGTGGTCGTCCCACGATGTGCGTTGCAAACGGCGCGCAAGAGAAAGTAAACGATATTTTGAGCGGTTACGTTTCGCAATATTTCGGCGACGACGAGGCGGAAAAGCACGTCGCGGTCGAGCCTAAAAAGGAAGAAAAAGACGATTTCGACTTGTCCAAATACGGCACTGATTTGACGAAAAAGGCAAGAGACGGCAAGCTCGATCCCGTCATCGGCAGAGGCAAGGAAACGGAAAGAGTCATCCAAGTGCTTTGCCGTAGAACCAAGAATAATCCCGTGCTTATCGGTGAACCGGGCGTGGGTAAAAGCGCGGTCGTGGACGGACTTGCGCAAGCAATCGTATCGGGAGACGTGCCCGATGCACTTAGAGGGAAAACGGTGTTTTCTCTCGATTTGACGTCGCTGGTTGCGGGCACGAGATATAGGGGAGACTTTGAAGAAAGGCTGAAAGAAACCCTCAACGGCATAAAACGCAGAGGGGATATTTTGCTCTTTATTGACGAAATTCACACCATTTTGAAAGCGGGTGCAAGCGAGGGCGGACTGGATATCGCAAACATTCTCAAACCTATGCTTGCAAGGGGAGAATTGCAGACGATAGGTGCAACCACGCTTGAAGAATATCGCAAGCAATTTGAGCAAGACAGTGCGTTAGAACGCCGTTTTCAACCCGTTTTGGTGGAAGAGCCGAGCGTGAGCGACACCATAGAGATTTTGCAAGGATTGAAGCCAAAATACGAGGCGCACCACGGCGTTGTTATCACGGACGAAGCGATATCGTCGGCTGCGATTTTGTCGGATAGATACGTTGCGGACAGATTTTTGCCCGACAAGGCCATCGACCTTATCGACGAGGCGGCTTCGAGAAAGAAAATTTTCAATTTTACCACACCGCAAGAAATACGCGATTTGGAGGGAAAAATCAAGCAAGCCGACCTCGATTTGAGCGAGGCAAAGCGCAGAGACAACTTCGAGCTATGCGCCAAATATAAGGCACTTCGCGACGATTATATCGAAAAGCGCGAAAAAGCCGAGATCGAATGGAAGGAAAAATGCGCCTCTATGACGCTGTCCATAGGTGAGGACGAGATTGCCGAAGTTGTGGGAAATTGGACGGGTATTCCCGTGAGCAAAATCACGCAAGGGGAGAGCGAAAAACTGGTAAATCTCGAAAAAGTTTTGCAATCGAGAGTCATCGGTCAAGACGAAGCGTGCTTGGCGGTGGCAAGGGCAATCAAACGTGCGAGAGCGGGGCTCAAAGATCCCAAGCGCCCCATCGGCTCGTTTATATTCCTCGGTCCGACGGGCGTCGGTAAGACGGAACTTGCAAAGGCACTTGCAGGTGCGCTTTTCGGCGACGAAGATTTGCTTATCCGTGTGGATATGAGCGAGTATATGGAAAAGGACAGCGTGTCCCGACTTATAGGTTCTGCCCCCGGTTTGGTAGGCTTCGAAGAGGGCGGACAACTCACGGAAAAAGTGCGTAGAAAGCCCTATTCAGTGGTGCTTTTCGATGAAATCGAAAAAGGTCACCCCGATATTTTCAATATCTTGCTTCAAATTCTCGAAGACGGCATACTCACGGACAGTCACGGTCGCACTGTGAGCTTCAAAAACACGGTGGTTATCCTCACGTCAAATATCGGTGCGAAAGAGGCGGCAGAGCCTCGTCACACACTCGGTTTTGCAAGCGCGCAAGCCACGGAAAACGAGACGGAGCGCAATAGAGAAAGGCATATCCAAGCCCTCAAAGGCGCGATGAAACCCGAGATTATCAACCGTATAGACGAGATAGTCGTGTTCAAGAAATTGGACAAAGAAAACATCGTTAGAATCGCGAATTTGATGTTCTCGTCGCTTGCAAAACGCCTTGAAGAAAGAGGCGTAAGCGTCGAGATTACGGACAAAGCAAAGGAGTATATCGCCAGCGTCGGTTACGACGCCGAATACGGCGCAAGACCGCTTCGTCGCACAATTCAACGCCTCGTCGAGGACAAGCTCAGCGAAAAACTTATACGAGGCGAAATAGGCGCAAACGACAAAGTGAAGATAGATTGCGACGGCGACGCACTCACCTTTGAAAAAGCGTAAAAAGCATAAAAAGCGTAAAAAAAACGATATAAAACAACGCAAAAACGTGCAAAAAACCTGCAAAAATCGCACAAAAATTATGTCATTTTTGAGAGAACAAATATCATAAAAGCGTTGTAAATATCATAATCACGAACAAAAGCCGTCGCTGCGGTAAAGACAACTCACATGTTCATTGTCTTTTGCCACGCTTGTCTTATTGTTCTGCTACCGCGCAACCAGTTGCTCAAACGGCATCGCGGTGATGACAACAAACGCATTTGTTGCCATAAACCGCATTTGTTCTCGCAACTACTACCGCACAGCCAATCTTCGCTATCAGTTCAAGCAGGAATAAATAATCTTTCCACAGTTTCGCAAGATTGTCTGTTTGGTGTGAATTGGATAAAAACTTAATCCACAGTTTCGCTATATCGCTTGCTTGGTGTGGTCGCACATAGTGCTTATGTGGAAGATAGAATGTGGATGCTCACAACGACTCTTCGTGGAGTTATGTTCTACGGCTCCGCCTGTCTACGAGCAACGTTAGGCGTGCGTTGCACACTTAAGGAATATTACATTGGAGAGGCTAAATTTTTGGTTGGATAAAAATATGGCAAAAATGCTTTTTTGCTATTGAATAATAAAAACATATTTGCTATAATGCATATATAAAGAACTTTTGGAGGTTACTTTATGAGAATCGAAATTTTTGGCAAGAACTACAACCCAAGTGATTCACTCAAGGCAATCACCGAGAAAAAGTGCGCAAAGCTCGAAAGACGTTTTGCAGACGAGGACACGGAAGTCAAGTTTACCGTTACGTACGAGAACGGCGACTACACCACGGATATGGTGGTTACAAGCAAAGGTTTGACATACCGTGCGCAAGCAGTGTCCGGCTCTCCGTTCGACAACGTGGACGAGGTTATCCCCAGACTCCTCGGACAAATGAGAAAGCAAAAGGACATTTGGGATAAAGACAAAAAGGGCACGCCCAACGTCTACGACGAGAGCGAAGAATTGTAATAAGATTACGCCCGTATTTTGCGGGTGAAGAATAAATATATGTTCACCGCTTGCGTGGGATGGAAGTTGCGCTATTGAGCAAATATTCACCGACGGCGAGCAACGGGCGAAAAGAATGCACGAGGCGATTGCTTGGCTACCAAAGGCAAATCGAATGCCGACAAAGATATCAAAGAAAGATTTGACGGTTTGCAAAGATGCATAGAGGCTAGAGCGAGCGGTTGATGTGCAAAATAAAGGAAGTACCCTCTTTTGCCGAGGGTGAAAAGAGTAAATGAAAGTCGGAATATCGACAGCAACGTTTTTTACAAAGGAATTGACCGAGAACTCGTTCTCGGTCATTCAACGCTGTGGAGGTGACACCGCAGAGGTGTTTCTTACCACTTTTTGCGAGTACGAAAGCGACTTCGGACGCCTTTTGGCAGAGAGAAAGGGCGGTCTCGACATATATTCGGTGCATTCGCTCAATACCGAGTTTGAACCGCAACTTTTCAATATCGCTCCGCGCACTTACGAGGACGCGGAAAAGATATTCCGCAAAGTGCTTGCCGTGGGCAATACGATAGGCGCAAAGGCGTACACTTTCCACGGGCAACCGAGACTCAAACGCAATCAGTATTTCGATCCCGTTTTCGTTGGAAAACGTATGGCAAAACTCGGTGATATCGCAAGCGAATACGGCATAAGACTATGCCTTGAAAACGTACATTGGGCGACTTTCAACACGCCCGATTTTTATGAAAAAATGCGCGCGTACGCTCCAAACGTGGGCACTGTGCTCGACGTAAAGCAAGCAAGGCAATCGGGGTATGACTGGCGCGAGTATCTTGCCGTTATGGGCGATAGCCTCAAAAACGTGCATTTGAGCGACGTCAAAGACGGTGAGATCGCGATGGTCGGAAAAGGAGAATTTCCGTTTGACGAGCTTATATCAAGGCTCAAAGACGGCGGATACGACGGACCGCTCATCATCGAACAATACGCAAAAAATTACGACTCTTACGACGAAGTGGAGGAGTCGGTGAAATATTTGAAAAATCTTTTGGAGGCATAAGTATTATGCAATTGAAGTTTGACTTTAACAATATGATGCAATCGTCCATAGGCGAGCAAGGCATCACCGAAAAAGAGATAGAAAGCGTTCTCGACAAGGCGCAAGACAGTTACGCTTACTTCGAGAAAAACCGCGGAACGGGCTGGATGGGTTGGTCGGAACTTCCGTACAATCAAGAAGATATCGTGCGCGACATCATTTATACGGCGGCGGAAGTGCGTGCGCATTACGACAACTTTGTGGTGCTCGGCATCGGCGGAAGCGCACTCGGTCCTATGGCGGTGTTCAACGCGCTTTGCCATTTCAGATACAACGACCTCGACGCAAAGAAAAGAGGCGTGAAATTCTACGTTGAGGACAATGTAGATCCCGAAAGAATGATTGCTCTTCTCGACGTTATCGACGTTGAAAAGACTATGTTCAACGTTATCACCAAGAGCGGTGCGACGTCCGAGACTATGAGCCAATATCTCATCATCACGGATATCCTCAAAAAGAGATGCGGAGACGATTGGGCAAAGCATATCATCGCAACCACGTCTCAAAGCAAGGGCAACCTCATCAAACTTGCAAAGAAAGAGGGCTTCAAAACCTATTATATCCCCGACGGAGTGGGCGGTCGTTTCAGCGAACTTTGCCCAGTGGGGCTTCTTCCGGCGGCGGTGCTCGGCATCGATATCATCGGACTTTTGCGCGGTGCGGCGGAGATGGACAAAGCGTGCAATTCCTCCAATCCGTACAAGAACCCCGCTTTGATGGCGGCAACGCTTCAATACATCGCAATGGAACAAAAAGGCAAAAACATCTCGGTTATGATGCCGTATGCGGACAGTCTCAAACTCATTGCGGACTGGTATTGCCAACTTTGGGGCGAGAGCCTCGGTAAGGCCGTTGATTTTGACGGCAACGTCGTGCATAAGGGACAAACTCCCGTCAAGTCTTTGGGCGTCACCGATCAACACTCCCAAGTGCAACTTTACACCGAAGGTCCGTTTGATAAAGTGGTTACGTTTATCGGCGTAAAGAAGTATAGAGGGGACGTGGTTATCGCAAACGGCGCGGAAGAATTTGCGGACGTCAACTTCCTTTGCGGACACACGATGGGTGAGCTTATCAACACCGAAAGAGAAGCGACGGAGTACGCACTCACTCGCTCCAAACATATGAACCGCACCATTATGCTTGACGAAGTCAACGCGGTGTCAATCGGTCAATTGCTTATGTTCTTCCAACTCGAAACGGCATATTGCGGAAAGATGCTCAACATCGACACGTTCAATCAACCGGGCGTTGAAGAGGGCAAGAACGCAACGTACGCAATGTTCAACAGAGCGGGTTACGAAGCCAAGAAGGCGGAACTCGAAGCCGCTCCAAAAAAGAACGACAAATATATCATCTGATTATGCTCGAACTCGTCGGTGTAAGCAAGCAGTATCTGTACGGCGCGAGGGTGCTCGGCTCGTTGGATATGAAAATAGAGGACGGCAAAATACTTGCCTTGCTCGGTGACGAATTGAGCGGAAAAACCACCTTTTTGAAGGTGGTTGCGTCCGTTACCGATTGCGAAGGCAAAGTGCTTTTTGACGGTGAACCTCTCGACAAAAAGCCCGACGACGTGATTATGGTGTTTGACGATTTGGCTATGTTTGAAAATCGTTCTTGCTACTATAATCTGGCGTATCCGCTTATTATCCGCGGATACGATAAGGATAAAATCAAGCAAATCGTCAACGATTGCGCCGAGAAAACGGGCGTGGTTGCGATACTTCACGACAAGGCAAAAAAGACTTCGCCCATAGACCTCAAAAGGCTTGCGATTGCAAGGCTGTTTTCAAGACCTGCAAAAGTCATACTCGTCGACGATATAACGAGAGGGCTTGACAAGGACGAGGCAAGAGAACTTTGGAGCGAAGTTGCGCCAATCTTGCAAAATATGGCAAGAGAGGGCAAGACCGTGATATTTGCGACGCGCGACAAGGACGAGGCACTTTCCATTGCCGACACGATTGCAGTTATGCATTACGGGGAAGTGAAGCAAGTGGGCACGTACGAGCAAATACTTGCCAATCCCTCTAACGTGTGGGCGGTGCAAGCGTTCGACAGCGACTACCGCTTTGAAAAGGCGCACCTTGACCAAAAGGACGGCAAACTCGTTGCAACGACGCTCGATAACTACGATATCGACCTATCTCACCTTGACGGCAAGATTGCCACGGGGTATATCGGCAAAGACGTTTTCGTCGGTTGGGCAAGCGATTGCTACGACGTAAACGGAGATAGAAAAGAGAGTGTACAAAACTTTGTTCGCACGCAAAACGGATACGAATTGCACGTAAAATCGGGTGTAGTGCATTGCAAGCAAAGGATTGACGAGGTTGGCACTTTGCCAATCGATGGTCGCGCGAAAGTGTACGATTTTGCAAGCGAAAACAGCATTATAAAGGACGTTTTATGATAATATTGGGTATCGATCCCGGTCTTGCGACTATGGGGTACGGGGTGATAAACGCCGTCAAAGGCAACTATTCCGTAATAGATTACGGAGCGGTCGTCACGCCCAAAGATTGCACATTGCCTCAACGCCTCAAACAACTCGAAGAGGGCGTGCAAGAGCTTATCCAAACGTTCAAACCCGACAATATCGCTATCGAGGAACTGTTCTTTTCAAAGAACGTCACCACGGGTATTGCGGTGTCAGAGGCAAGAGGCGTTATTTTGCTCACGGCGGTGAAAGGGCTCGGAGACGAGGTGTATGAATACACGCCAAACCAAATCAAGCAAGCGGTTACGGGCTACGGCGGTGCGGACAAAATGCAAATGCAACATATGGTGCAAACGCTTTTGCGCTTAAAGAGCGTTCCGCGTCCCGACGACGCTGCGGACGCCCTTGCAGTCGCTATATGCCACGCTCAAACGAGCAGAATGACAACGAACTTTAAGGTGCAATGATTGCGCCGAATGCGAGCAAAAGTCGTCGCTGTGGCAAAGACAACTCACAAGTTCATTGTCTACTGCCACGTTAGCCTTATTGCTCTACTAACCGCGCAACCGATACACGCTATCAGTATGGCAAGGATAAAAACTCATACCACAGTTTCGCTATATCGCTTGCTTGGTGTGTGCGGCTTGCGCCTAGATTCCCACGCTATCGCTCGGAATGACGAGAGGGTGGGACACCCACACCCCGAACGGAATATTCCACAACTCGCACGAAGTGCGAATATCACTTTTAGCCAAAGGCTAAAAATATCACTGTGCGTAGCACAATATCACTGCACCTACGGTGCAATATCACTGCGACAAAGTCGCAATAAAAGGAAAATATGTACAACTACATACAAGGTAAAATAGTAGATAAGACGCTTTCCGCGATAGTGGTGGACAACAACGGCATCGGTTATGAAATCGGCGTGAGCGGAAATACGCTTATGGATGTCGATATGGGCGAAATCGTCAAGATTTACACGTATCTTTACGTGAGAGAGGACGAGATGTCGCTTTACGGCTTTTCGCGCACGGACGAGAAAAAATTGTTTATGCGCCTTATCGAAATCAGTGGTATCGGTCCGAAGCTCGCAATGCAAATCCTCGGCGGTTACGACCTCAAAACGCTCACCGTGGCAATTGCAAGCGGTGACGTAAAGACGCTCACCAAAATCAAGGGACTCGGCAAGAAGACCGCGGAACTTATCGTGTTGAGCCTCCGTGAGCAAGTTGCGGACGATATAACCATATTCAACGACCACCAAGACGCACTTACGGGTGAAGACCTTGCGGACGTGGTGTTTGCGCTTGAAAGTCTCGGACTTTCCAAAACCGACGCGGTGCGTATGGCAACCGAGGCAAGCAAGAGGGTGCAAGGCACGGAGAATATCATTCGCGCGTGCTTGCAAAATTTGAATAAATAGAATTGCGCCGAATGCGAGCAAAAGTCGTCGCTGTGGCAAAGACAACTCACAAGTTCATTGTCTACTGCCACGCTAGCCTTATTGCTCTACTAACCGCGCAACCGATATACGCTATCAGAATAAGAGGGATAAAAACTCCTGCCATGGTTTCGCTATATCGCTTGCTTGGTATGTGCGCCTTCGGCTTGATTGCCACGTCGCAACAATGTTGCTCCTCGCAATGACATAAGGAGAAATGGAATATTCCATAAATAAAATAACGACGAAAAATAATACCTAAAAGGTTAAAAATGATAAAATCGCAATTTACAAAAGAAAATCAAGACTTTGACGTCGACAATAGGGTGGTGAGTTCGCTCACTATCGACGAGGACGAGCAAGAAAACAGTCTCCGTCCGCACAGTATGACGGAATACGTCGGTCAAGAGAAGATAAAGAAAAATCTCGAAGTGTTTATCTCTGCCGCAAAAGCGAGAAACGACGCGCTCGACCACGTGTTGCTTTACGGCCCTCCCGGTCTCGGCAAAACCACTCTTGCACACGTCATCGCAAGCGAACTCGGCTCTCAAATAAGAGTTACGAGCGGTCCCGCAATCGAAAAAGCGGCGGATCTTGCCGCGCTTTTGACAAACCTTGAAAAAGGCGACGTGCTTTTCATTGACGAAATACACCGCCTCAACCGCAATATCGAAGAGGTGCTGTATCCCGCTATGGAAGACTTCTCGCTGGATTTGGTGACGGGATCGGGCCCTATGGCAAGAAGCATAAGAATACCGCTCAAACGCTTTACGCTTATCGGCGCGACGACGAGGGCGGGTATGCTTTCAAGTCCTTTGCGCGATCGCTTCGGTATGGCGTTGCGCCTTGAAATCTATTCCAACGACGAGCTTAAAAAAATCGTTATGCGCTCGGCAAACATTTTGGGTATATCCATTGACGAGCAAGCGGCACTCGAACTTGCCAAACGCTCGCGCGGAACTCCGCGTATCGCAAACAGACTTTTGAGACGCGTGCGCGACTTTGCGGAATACGAAAAACTTGACGGTATCAACCTCGATATCACCAAGAAAGCGTTGCGACTTATGGACGTTGACGAACTCGGTCTCGACGTGACAGACCGCACGGTTATCGAGGCTATCATCGATAAATTCGGTGGCGGACCTGTGGGCTTGGATACGCTCTCGGCGGCAACGGGTGAAGAAGCGTCTACGATCGAAGACGTGGTGGAACCCTTCCTTATTCAACTCGGTTTCATATCTCGTACACCGAGGGGAAGAGTGTGCACCAAGAACGCGTACGAACATCTCGGCAGACCTTATACCGAAGCGTAAAAGCACTTTATATATCAAAAAACAACGGATAAAACAGCGATTATGCAACAAAACCAAACTATACCGACCACTCTTACGACGCACGATTTTTATTATCATTTGCCCGAAGAGTTGATTGCTCAAACGCCTATCGCCCCGCGCGATCATTCGAGATTGCTCGTCTATAACAGAGAGACGGACACGATTGAGCACAAGCATTTTTACGACTTACCGTCCTATCTCAAAAAGGGTGACTTGCTTGTTATCAACAACACGAGAGTTATTCCCGCGCGTATTTTCGGACATATCGAAAATCACGAAAGCGTGCTCGAAGTCTTGCTCTTAAAGCGCAAAGACTACACGCATTGGGAAACCATTATGAAACCCGCCCGCAAGGCGCGCCTCGGCTCGGTTATACATTTTTGCGACGAGTTGAGCGCGGTCGTTACGGAAGTGGGAGACTACGGCGCACGCACCATTGAATTTAAGTTCGAGGGCGTGTTCGAGGACATTCTCGACAGAGTCGGAAATATGCCTCTTCCGCCGTATATCAAGGAAAAACTTGCCGATAAGGAAAGATATCAAACCGTATACAGCAAGATAGAAGGCTCGGCGGCAGCACCCACCGCAGGACTGCATTTCACACCAGAACTTATGCAAAAAGTGCGTGATATGGGCGTGGATTTTGCCGAAGTGCTTTTGCATATAGGGCTCGGAACGTTCCGTCCCGTCAAAGAGGAGAATATCCTCGATCACGAGATGCACACCGAGTATTACGAAATCGACGAGGAAAACGCCGAGAAAATCAATTCCGCAATCAGAGAAGGAAGGCGCGTTATATGCGTAGGCACTACGAGCGTGCGTACGCTTGAAACCGTTGCGGACGAAAACGGCTACGTGAGAGCGCAAAAAGGCGATACGAGTATATTTATCTATCCGGGGTACAAGTTTAAGTGCGTGAAGGGGCTTATCACCAACTTCCACTTGCCCGAAAGTACGCTGATTATGCTGGTTTCGGCGTTTGTCGGAAGAGAAAAGACGCTGGAAATTTATAAAACGGCAGTCGAGGAAAAATATAGATTTTTCTCGTTTGGCGACGCGTGTCTATTTGAGTGAGTGTACCGCGAAAGTTAGTATCAATAGAGTGCGTCGTAACTCCTCTAAATAGAATTGCCCCCTCTTTCCGGACACGCCGGCATTTCTCACCCCACTCGGTTAGGGACAGTTCTCTACAAGAGTACCCGTCGCTCGCGGGGGAGACAACGGCACTCGCATAGATAGGTATCGTTCTCTTGTTATGCCACTGCGCTTTGTGCGCCAGCTACGCAACAACACGGCGCAGTCGCTTGTACTACACACACAAGGCTTCCACACACAAAAGACAAGCGAACGAAAGTGTGATATATAAGATGAAAGCGCAGTCTTTTGTGTGAAGGAAAAAGGAGCACCAAGGCAAAAAGCAAGCAATTGGAACAAGTGACAATTGTGGCTAAAAGCCTTGTGTGTGACGCAAGCTCGGCACTTATCCGCTCGTCGCCTTGCGACTCGAAGTTCCGTCTTCGAATAGGCAGATTGCGTATATAAGTAGGCTACGAATGAGCAACGTTTGGCGCACTATGTGCGCAGATGGAATATTACACAAAAAATACAAATTTACATACAGGATCAATATGAGGTTTGAAGTTTTACACGAAGATAAAAAGACGGGTGCGAGAGTCGGAAAACTCTACACCGAACACGGAGTTATCGATACGCCGTGCTTTATGCCCGTCGGTACAAAGGCAACCGTAAAGGGACTTTCTCCCGAAGAAGTGCGCGCAACGGGTGCGCAAATTTTGCTGTCGAATACGTATCACTTGTATTTGCGCCCCGGTCACGAACTCATTGAAAAAGCGGGCGGTTTGCACAAGTTTATGAACTGGGACGGCGCGATACTTACGGACAGTGGCGGTTTCCAAGTTTTCTCGCTTTCGTCGCTTCGCAAAATCACCGACGAGGGTGCAGAATTCAATAGTTTTATCGACGGAAGCAAGCACTTCTTTTCACCCGAAAAGTCTATGGAAGTGCAAAAGGCTCTCGGAAGCGATATAGTTATGGCTTTTGACGAGTGCACGCCTCCCGATATCACGCACGACAAAGCGCGCGACGCAATGGAACGTACGCTGAAATGGTTGGATAGATGCTCGAAAGTGGAACTTAAACCGCATCAAACGCTTTTCCCGATAGTGCAAGGAAATATTTTCCCCGACCTTCGCAAAGAAAGTGCCGAACGTACCGTGCCTTACGCAAAATGCGGTATCGCAATCGGCGGTTTGAGCGTGGGCGAAAGCGCGGAAAAAATGTACGAAATGCTGGACGTTTTGCAACCGCTTTTGCCGAAAGATCAACCGCATTATCTTATGGGCGTGGGCACTGCGGACTACTTTGTCGAAGGCGTCGCAAGGGGAGTGGATATGTTTGACTGCGTGCTTCCCACGCGTATCGCTCGCAACGGCACGGCTATGGTGAAGGAAGGATTTTTGACAATCCGCAACGCTCCGTATGCCGAGGACTTTACGCCTATCGATCCCGATTGCGACTGCTACGCTTGCAAGAACTACACAAGAGCGTATATCCGCCACCTCATCAAGAGCGACGAGATTATGGGGGGAAGATTGCTTTCAATCCACAATATCCGCTTCCTTGAAAGACTTGCGGCGGATATCCGTCAAGCGATTATGGAAGATAGATTTGACGAATTCCGCAAGGAGTTTATGGCTAACTACGAGGGTTAAAATATTCTAATAGACAAAAAAATGCTTAAATCGAATTTAATATTTGGACAAATTCCATTATTTTTGTTGCAAATATATCGTTCATCGTGTATGATTTAAGCACATAAATTTAATTACAAATCGCCTTTTGTGGCGAATAAGGAGTAAAAATGTTCGTTTCTACACTTGCGGCTTTGCCGGCTTGGTCTATGTACGTCATCATCGGCGTTGTCTTTGTCGTAATGATCGTTCTCACGATCGTTCCTCAAAAGAAACGTCAAAAAGAGCAACAAAATATGCTCAACAATCTTGCAGTCGGCACAAAACTTATGACAGTCGGCGGTATCGTCGGTAAAATCACACAAGTGAACGCCGACAACACGCTCATCGTCAACGTCGGCACGGAAAACAATCCCACTCTCATCGTTATCGACAAGAAAGCGGTCGGTTATGTGCTTGAAAAAGTCGAAGCACCCCAAGCGCCTGCAGCACCCGCAACCGAAGAGAAAGCAGAAGAGAAAGCAGAAGAAACCGCAGAATGCGACAACAATTGTGACGCTTGCGACGCGAAAGCAGACTGCGACAAAGCAGAAAACTTCGAGCCCGCAACCGAAGCAACCGATTGTGACAACAACTGCGATGTTTGCGAAGAGAAAGAAGATTGCGACAAAGCGGATAAAGAATAATTTGATTTAACGCACAATAAAAAGCACTTGCGATTTGCAAGTGCTTTTTTATGTTTTGAATAGTGATATTTGCCTACGGCAAGTGATATTGCAACTTTGTTGCAGTGATATTCTCGCGTAGCGAGAGTGATATTTTTTGCTTGCGCAAAAAGTGATATTGCGCCGTAGGCGCAGTTGAGGAAAATTCCATATTTCGCTAATAGGGGGATAGTCAGAACACCTCTAAACACAATAACCCCCTCTTTCCGGACACGCCGGCATTTCTCCCACCACTCGTATAGGGACAATTCTCTACAAGAGTATTCGTCGCTCGCGGGGGAGACATTTGGCACGCGCATAGATAGGTATCGTCCCCTTGTTATATCACTCGTTCACCGATAAAAAGAACAACACTTATCGGTTCACTTGTACTAATCGTCGAGCTTGGCGCAAAGACGCTCGTCGCCTTGCGACTCGAAGCTCCGAATAAACACATTCCGTTAATAAGTACGCTTTGAATTGGCACATACCGTGTATAAGTAGTCTTCGATTGAGTTTTCGTTTAGGTGTGGGCAAAGCCCACCCGCAATTATTAATTATTAATTAATAATTATTAATTTTTTCCTCTCACTTTTTCCGTCCTTTTATGTTTACTGTGATTATTCCGCTGATGGCGCCGGCGAAGGGGAGGGTGATAAGGTCTATCCAACTGAATTTTACGTCTTTGAAGCCGTTGAGGGCGGAGAAAATCAAAAACGTGAGAAGCATATAGGTAAGTCCCGTAATCGCGCCTTTGAGCAAACCGTTTTGCGCTTGCTTGAAGCCTATAAGAACGCCGACGAATACCGATACGATTTTGATTGCTATATTGACGGGCATAATGACTTTGTTTTCCACTGACGCAAAGCGTATGATTATGGCAAAAATAAGCACCGAGCCGAGAGAAATAAGGGTTGCAAACAATACTGCTTTGAGGACGTCAACGACGTCGTTTTTGATGAGTTTTGCTTTTTCCATACCAAAAAATATGATTTGTCGCGTTGCGATATGATAGATAAGTGCGGTTTTGGGGATAATTTTGCAAAAATACTGTTAAAAATTTATATAATCAAACGTAATTTCTTGACTTAAACTACCTCATTGTATATAATACTTATGTTTTACTATATGGAGGAATATTCCTGTGAACAAAAAGAAATCGATAGTCGTCTTGTGCATAGTGAGTATATTCATAATTCTTATGATGGTGTTTGCGGTCGTGGAGTTTCCTATTGCAAACACGGTTTATGATTATACCGGTTATGTGAAGACAATCAAACTCGGCCTCGATATGTCGGGCGGTGTGTCGGCAGTTTTCAACGTTGAGAACGACAACTACGGCGACCTCGACACTCGTATCAGTGGCACAGTAAGTTCTTTGCAAAGTTTGCTCGTATCCAAGGGCTATACGGAAGCAACCGTTACCAAGGGCACGAACAGCAACGGCGGAAACACCATCCGCGTTGAAATCCCCGACGTAGACGATCCCGAAAAAGTTCTCGAACTCATCGGCCGTCCGCAATCGTTGTATTTCACACTCGAAGACCTCGGTGACGAGGCTGCCGAGAGCGAACTTTACGAGAAAGCGTTCATAAGAGGACGCGAAGACCTCGAAAGTGCGTACGTGACGACTTCCGACAGTAGCACAAGCTATGCAATCGGGCTCAAATTCAACGAATCGGGTACGAAAAAGTTCTCTGACACCACGACGAATAACGTAGGCAAATCCACGTATATTTACGTCGGCGGAAGAAAGATAATGAGTCCTACGATCAACAGCGCGATCACCAACGGTCAAGCTATCATCACCGGCAACTACGATTATCAATCCGCTTACGACTTTGCGACTCAATTGCAATCGGGTACGTTCGGCGTTACGCTTCAAATCGCAGAAGTGAGAAACATCTCCGCAACGCTCGGTGAGAACTCCATCAGAATAGCACTCATCGCGGGTGCAATCGGCGTGGCTCTCATCTTCGTGTTTATGGCGGTCGTTTATCGCGGTCTCGGTCTTGCGGCGGACCTTTCGCTCTGCATCTACATCGTGCTCTTGCTTTGGTTCTGCGCAGTGTTGCCGTGGGTGCAACTCACGCTCCCGGGCATCGCGGGTATCTTGCTCTCAATCGGTATGGCAGTCGACGCCAACGTCATTATCTTCGAGAGGGTGAAGGACGAATACAAGCACTCTTCAAAGCCCATCGGCACTTGCATCAAGATCGGTTTCAAACGCTCCGCGGCTGCAATCATCGACGGTCAAGTTACGACGCTCATCGGCGCAATCGTGCTTTGGATTCTCGGTTCTTCCTCAATCGTCGGCTTCGCAGTGACGTTGTTCATAGGTATCGTGCTCTCACTCTTCGCATCGTTGGTGTGCACGAGACTTATCCTCAAAGCGTTTATCCCGCTCAACAGCACCAGCGAGAAGTTCTACGGACTTAAACGCGTTCCCGAAGAGGACGAAGCGGATACTACCGTTTCTACACAAACTGCAAAGGAGGAGGCGTAATTATGAAAAAGACAAACTTCCGCAATCTTTGCAAAAATTACAGCGTCTGCAAAAACGGCAAATATGCGGCAATTCTTCCCGTCGTTATCGTGCTTGTGGCGGTTATTTTGATTGTCTCACTCGGTTCAAGACCGGGTAGCAGTTACTCCGACGCAGTCGGCATCGGTATTGACTTCGAGGGTGGTACAATCCTTACGGTCACGCTCGGTAAAGACGCAAAAGACAATTACGACGATAACTGCAAAGCGATAATCGAAGCAATTCAAAACGTTGAATACAAGGGCGCAAAAGTCGTCGTAAGCTACTCGCAATTGCAAGAGGCAAACGACGTAAACAAAACCGCAATCGTATTCAGATACAAAAACGTTCTCGACAACGACGCAGATATCGCGGCTATGAACGACGCAATCAGAGACGCAGTCGATAAGAACGCTTTCCCCGATATCAACCTCGCGGATAAGATCACGTATCAATCTATCGGCGCAACGGCGGCAAGCGACTTGCTCTCTAAAGCGGGTATCGCACTTGCAGTTTCGCTTGCTCTCATTCTTATCTACATTATGATAAGATTTACCTTGACGAGCGCATTTGCGGCAATCATCGCTCTTATCCACGATACGGTGATAATGTTTGCTCTTACGGTTATTTGCAGAGTGCAGATCAACAGTTCTTACGTCGCGGCTATGATTACGATCGTTGCGTACTCTATCAACAACACGATCATCATCTTCGACCGTTGCCGTGAAATGATCAAGCCTCTCAAAGGTCAAAAGAACATCGACTACAAGGGTATCGGCGACCAAGCGGTGCGCGATTCCTTGACTCGTACGATTTACTCGACCTTGACGACGATGGTTACCGTTATATTCCTCGCAATTCTCGGTAGCGAATCCATCAGAGAGTTCTGCGTGCCGATTATCCTCGGCTTGACGGCAGGTTTGTACTCGGCATTGACTATCGCAACTCCGTTGTGGGCGGCAATGAGCATATCCTTTGACAAGACCAAAGAGAAATATGCAAAACGTCACAACGTGTCTTACGACAAGAAAGACGACGAAGAAGTCGATGCAACCGTCGTGAAAGACGACGATGCAACTCCCGTCCAAGTCAAACAAGCCGGCGCACAAAAACAAAAAGCAAATACTGTTTACAAATATTCCAAGAAGAATACAACCTTCAAGAAAAAGAAATAAGTAAAGAAAAACGTTTGCGCCCTCACAAAACGTGAGGGCGTCGTTTTATGTCTATATGCAATATACCGTAAAAACTCAAAATTATGAATTGACCGCCTCGCAATCGGCATTTGCGAAAAAACTCGGGATATCCCGAGAGTTTTTGCGTTTGCTTTTGGGCAGGGGAATGAAAGAGGATGAGATTTTTGCGTTTTTGCATCCGTCTATCGACAATTTGTCCTCGCCGTTTGAAATCGATGGTATGAAAGAAGCCGCCGAGCGCATAAAGAAAGCAATCGCAAATAAGGAAAAAGTGCTTATTTACGGCGATTATGACTGCGACGGCATTTGCGCAATATCAACGCTTATGTTATACTTGCGCGACAAACTCGACGTGTTTTATTTTATCCCCGACCGCAACAAAGACGGCTACGGTATAAGCGTGGACACGTTGAAGAGAATTCTTTCCAATCACTCGCCGAGCCTCGTTATCACCGTAGATACGGGTATTACGGCGGTTGAAGAGGTGGAATATCTCAAATCTATCGGCATTGACACCATCGTCACCGACCACCACGAACCGCAAGAGAAAATCCCCGATTGCATAGTGGTTGATCCCAAAGTCGCACGGAAAGGATTTTTCGATTTGTGCGGTGCGGGCGTTGCGCTCAAACTCGTCGAAGCGTTGAGCAATAGGCAAGAGGCGTGCAAATACCTCGATATCGTATCAATCGCCACCATTGCGGACGTCGTTCCGCTCGTGGGGGACAATAGAATAATTGCCTACTACGGACTCAAACAAATCACCACGTCCCCGAGAAAGGGCGTCAAAATGCTTCTCAATCAAGAGACGGTGTCGTCGCAAGACGTTATGTTCCGCCTCGCTCCGAGAATGAATGCCGCCGGCAGACTCAATTCTGCAATGAAAGTGGTGGGATTGTTCCTCGAAAACGATTATTTCCTTTTGAGAACGCTCACGGAGGAACTTGCAAGGGACAACTCCGCACGTCAACAATTGTGCGAAGATGCGGTGGAGTCGGCAAAGCAAATGCTCAAAGGCGCGGACTTCGAGAATACGGGCATTATCGCACTTTACAGCGACAAGTGGGAGCCGGGTATATTAGGTATCGCGTGCGCGCGACTGGTTGAGGAATTCAAGCGTCCCGCAGTGCTGTTTGCAAAGAACGGGGAAGAACTTAGAGGTTCGGCTCGTTCAGTGCCGTCGGTGAATATATTCGAGCTTTTCTGCTCGCTTTCCGAGTTCTTTACGGCATTTGGCGGACACGCGCAAGCGGCGGGCGTGAGTATGAACGTTTCGGCGTTTGAGGACTTCAAAAACGCTGCGAATAAGCGACTTTTATCGGAACATAAGGCGGAAGACTTTACGCATGTAGTCGAGTGCGAAATGCAACTGCCTATGGATATGAATTTCCTATCCTTCGCAAAGGAATTGGAATTGCTTGAACCCACGGGTTATCAAAATCCGAAACCTACTTTCTTAATCGAGGCGCAAGGGCTTAAATTTGAAAGCATAGGCTTTTCGCAACACGTGAAATATGCCGGTAACAACATCGAATTGATGGGATTTTCAAAGTTCGGTCCTTGCCTTTTCCCGGTAACCGGAAAGGTAAATTTTGAAGTTACGCTTGGCGTGAACGTGTTTCAGAACAGAGAACACGCACAAGGAATTATACAGACGCTAGAATTTGAGAGCGTATCGATTAGTCCGCAAGAGAGTGAGTGTATGAACTTGCATCAACTCTCGTGCGAAGGCAGTGCAACTTTGCAAAAAACGGACTTTAACGAGCTTAAATCGTGGCTTAAAGAGCCGTTCGGTACGGTCGTGGTGTGTTTTTCGGAGGAAGAGTATAACAAAATTTGCCATGAGTGCGAGGAAGTGAAGTCGCTTCCCGTGCTTATTGCGACGCCTCGTTGTCTAAATCCCGAAAACTGCGTTGTGGTGTGTCCCGCAAAGTGCTACGATTTCTCATTCTACCAAAGAATAGTGGTCGCGGGCAGTCCGCTTTGCGAGGGGTATCTTGCAAAACTCCAAAAACAAGCGACGTGCTATGCGCTCGGTGACGCCAAGCCAAGGCAATTGCGCATAACCGACGAGAAGTTGAGGAATATATACAAGGAGATTTTCAATATCTCGGCAAAGGGCGGAAAGCAAGGCGGATATAGAAAGATGTACATTGCGGTATGTTCGAGATACAAGGTCAAAGAAAGCGAATTTTACGTTGCTATGGCTATTTTCGAGCAACTCGGACTCGTGCAAATAAGCGATAGGGGTATAGTGACGGTGAGTAGGAAAAAATCCAATCTTTCCGACAGCGTCGTATATCGCAATCTCTTGCATGTATAAAAAAATCGGCGTGCCGTTTTGAGTTGCTATTGCAATGTTTTTTAAGATAAAGTATAATAATCTATTATAGGTAACACGGCAAGAGGCATTTATGGAAGACTTGCTCATAAAACTCAGAAAAACGTATCCGCTCAATTATGCGGAAATCAAAAAGGCGTACGACTTTGCCAAAGAGGCGCACAAGGGACAAAAAAGAAGTTCGGGTGAGGACTACTTTATTCACCCGTGCGCGGTGGTGGAGATACTGGCAGACTTCGGCTTTGACAGTTCAACGGTCATAGCCGCGTTTTTGCATGACGTTTTGGAAGATACTTCCGTAACTTACGACCAACTTCGTGAGGAATTCGGTGACGAAATCGTGGAACTCGTCGAGGGCGTTACCAAACTCGATAAACTTCAATTTGTCAACAGAGAAGAGGCGCAAGCGGAGAACTTCCGTAAGATTTTCGTCGCAATGGCAAAGGACTTGCGCGTTATAATCATCAAACTTGCCGACAGACTTCACAATATGCGCTCCCTTCAATATTTGCCCGAAGAAAAGCAACAGCGCATAGCAAGAGAGACTCTCGATATATACGCCCCGCTTGCGGGTAGGCTCGGTATTTCGTTCTTCAAGTGCGAATTGGAAGACTTAGCAATGAAATATCTTTATCCCGCGGAGTACAAGTACGTTGCAGAGAGCGTCAACAAAAAGCGCAGTGAAAGACAAGGATTTTTGGACGCTATTTGCAAACAAATAGAAGCAAAACTCAAAGAAATGGGAATACACGGCGAGGTGAACGGCAGACCGAAGCACTTCTATTCCGTGTACAAGAAGATGCACAATCTTCACATCGATATAGACCAAATTTACGACCTTTTGGCAGTGCGTATCATCGTGGATACCGTCAAGGACTGCTATACGATGCTCGGCGAAATACACACTATGTGGAAACCGCTCCCCGGCAGATTCAAAGACTACATCGCAATGCCCAAGGCAAACAACTATCAGTCCTTGCATACGACCGTCGTAACGCAGTTCAACGAGACTTTCGAGATACAAATCCGCACGTACGAAATGCACAAAATCGCGGAATACGGCGTCGCGGCGCATTGGAAGTACAAAGAGGGCACGACGGGCAAGGATAGCGAACTCGACAGCAAAGTGCGTTGGCTTCGCGAGGTTATGGACGCTCAAAAGGATATCGACGGTGCAAAAGAGTTTATGGACGCCGTCAAAATCAACGTCTTTGACGACGAAGTATTCGTGTTTACGCCAAAGGGCGACGTATTCGATTTGCCCGTAGGCTCGACGCCTCTCGACTTGGCGTACAAAATTCACTCCGCAATAGGCAACAAGTGCATCGGCGCAAAGGTCAACAAACGTATGGTGCCTTTGTCAACCAAACTTGCAAACGGCGATATCGTCGAGATTTTGACGTCCAACGCTTCAAAAGGTCCGAGCCTCGACTGGCTCAAATACGTGCATACGGCGTCCGCGCGCTCCAAAATCCGCGCTTACTTCAAGAAGGAAAAGAAGGACGAGAATATCGCGCGCGGTAAGGATATGCTCGAAAGAGAGGCAAAACGCAGAGGTTACGCACTTGCGGATATCTTTACTCCCGACATATTGAGCGGAATTTTGCAACGCCACGCAATGAGTTCGGAAGAAGACTTGTACGCAATGGTCGGTTACGGCGGACTTACGACGAGCCAAGTCCTTACAAAGATAATCGAGGGCTTCAAGAAAGAAGACCACACCTCGCAAAACGCGCAAATCCCCGCCACAGTGCCGATACAAGAGCAAAAACCGCGCAAACACTCAAAGAGCGGTGTGCTTATCAACGGCAACGCCAACTTCACGGTGCGTATGGCGCAATGTTGTTCACCCGTTCCCGGTGACGAGATTATCGGATATATTTCGAGGGGTAGAGGCGTGTCCATTCACCGCAAGGATTGCCCCAACGTCAAGGGAATGGAAGAAGAGCGTCTTATTCAAGCGAGTTGGGATAGCGACGGCGAAGAAATGTTCAACGCAACCCTCATTATCACCGTTGAGAACAAGGACGGCGTAATCGCGTCTATCACGGCACTTATCGCAAACGCAAGACTTAATATAGTTGCCGCAAACGCAAGACTTGAAGATAAGACCGGACTCGGTGAATTTACCGTAACCGTGCAAATCAAGCAAGGAAGCGTGCTTGAAGAACTCGTAAAGAAAATACGCGCAATCGACGGCGTTGTCGAGGTGCATAGATGAGTGATTTGAGATTTTTCCATCTATACACGGGCAAGCTCGGCACGAATACGTATATCGTCATCAACGGCAATCGAGGGTTTGTGGTAGATCCCGGCGGTGAAGCGGAGCAGATTGCGGAGATTTTTAAGGACGCAAAAGCCAAAATCGACGCGATATTACTTACTCACGCGCACTTTGACCATATCGCGGGCGTCGCACCGCTTTTGAAAATCGTATGCACGGACGAAAACGGCGTATACGACGAAAACAAAGCACCGGCGGTATTTTTGCACAAAGACGAGGTGGAAAAGATAAATTCCTACAAAAATATGGGCTTTTCCGTTGACGTAAAGGTGGAAAAGTTTGTGCCCGACATACTCTTGCAAGGCGGGGAAACACTTAAAATCGCGGGGCTTGACGTCAAGGTTATTCACACCCCCGGACACGCAAAAGGTAGCGTGTGCTATATCGTTGGTAACAAGATTTTTGTGGGAGATACGATATTTTTCACGTCGTACGGGCGCACCGATTTTTACGACGGAAACGCAAAAGATATCAAAAATTCAATCGTCAACAAACTCTTCTCGCTTAAAGGCAACTATACGCTTTTGACGGGACACGGCGAGCCTACGACGCTTGATTTTGAAAGAAAAAACAACCCGATTATAGAGAAAAACGCTTATATACCCATAGAATAAAGACAACAATAACAAAAGCAGAAGCCAATGATTGATTTTCATATCGCAAACGAAGAATACCTCAACGATTTGATGGAACTCGTGCGCCCGTTCGAGAGCAGAACGGACGTTGATTTGAAACTCGACGTTGACTACGTTAGACAAAAAAACGCGATTAGAATATCGATTTATTCCGATTATTTTGAAAATTTTCAAAAGTGTTACACTTTCCCGATAAAGAGCAAGGACGAGCTTGAACGCAAGCGCAAAGAGAAGCGTTTTTTGAAAATCGCGATATATCGCACGTTGTCTTTTCTTACGGGAGTAAACCTTCCGTACGGTTGCCTTACGGGTATTAGACCGACAAAGTTGTTTCTTGAAATTCAAAACGACTTCAAGGACTACGGAAAGGGCGCGAGGGAAGTGTTTATCGACGATTACGGCGTGAGCGAAGGCAAGGTCAATCTCGTTGAGAAAATCGTGAACGTGCAAGCACCCATTCGCAATAAATCGAGCAAGGAATACGACGTTTTCGTGTTTATTCCGTTTTGCCCGACGAGGTGTGCGTATTGCTCCTTCGTATCCCTTCCCATAGACAAGCAAAGAAAACTTGTCGAGCCGTACGTCGAGTGCCTTATAAGAGAACTCGAACAGACGAAAGAGCTGATTAGAAGCAAGAAATGGAAGATACGAGCGGTGTACGTCGGAGGCGGAACGCCTACGTCAATCGGCGCGGAAGCGTTGGATAGAGTTTTGGAGCATTGCCATTTCGACGCAAGGGAATTTACCGTCGAGGCGGGACGTCCCGATACCATTGACGAGGATATAGTTGCGGTTATGAAAAAGCACGGCGTAACGAGAGTGTCCGTCAATCCGCAGACCTTCAACGACAAAACTTTGGACATTATCGGAAGACGCCACAAGAGCGCGCAAACGTACAACGCGTATATGCTGGTTAGGGATAAATTCGACGTGAATATGGACTTGATTGCATGCCTTCCCGAAGAGACTTTCGAGGACTTTAAGCGTAGCGTGGATATCGCCGTTGCGCTAAATCCCGCCAATATCACCGTGCATACGCTTTATATGAAAAAGGGTTCTGCGCTCAAACAGGGCGGATACGACAACACGGACTTCGAAACGGCGTCGAAAATGGTGGATTATGCGTATTCTAAACTGACGGAATCGGGATACGAGCCCTATTATATGTACCGCCAAAAATACACGAGCGGAAATCTCGAAAACGTCGGATACGCAAAGCCGAACAAGGCGTGTATCTATAACGTAGACATTATGGAAGAGGACACGTCCATAATCGCGAACGGCGCAAACGCCATATCAAAAAAGTGGAATAAAAAACTCAATCTCATCACGAGATGCGCAAATTACAAAGAACCGCTTGAATATGTCAAGCACATAGACGAGATGATGAAGCGTCAGCACGATTTTTGGCTTTGATAAAATAAGATTTTTTGCTAAAGTTGAAAAATCACTCAAAAACGGTTTACTTTATTTTTTGTATATGATAATATACACACGTACTTTCGACGAGGTTGCGACAATACTCCGAGTCGCTACTTGGTTGAAAGCGAATTATTTATCCAACGAAGGAGGCAAAAACAATGGATAAAACTACGAAACAAGAAATTATCGCAAAGTACGCTCGTTCAGAGGGCGACACCGGTTCTCCGGAAGTTCAAATCGCGCTTTTGACTGCACGTATCGCAGAGCTCACCGCTCACCTCAAAAATCACCCCAAAGATCACCACAGCCGTCGCGGTCTTCTTATGATGGTCGGCCACAGAAGAGGTCTTTTGGATTACCTTAAAAAGGTTGATATCGAAAGATATCGTGCAATCGTCAGCTCTCTCGGTTTGAGAAAATAAAAATTTCGGGTGTGGTCTACGCACCCGTTTTTTTTGCGGAATTATCCGCACAATAAAGAAAAAAATAAAATGCCGAAAGGCAATATTCGGGAATGACGGAATTCCCAGAAGGAGAAATTTATGGAAAAAAGAATTTTCAAGACAACGGTAGGCGGCAGAGAAATGACCGTCGAAACAGGCGCATACTGCGGACAATCCAACGGTTCTTGCATCGTGCGTTGCGGTGATACGGTGGTTATGGTCAACGCAACGATGAGCAAAGCTCCGCGTGACGGTATGGACTTTTTCCCTTTGAGCGTTGACTACGAAGAGAAAATGTACGCAATCGGCAAAATCCCCGGCGGATTTAAGAAGAGAGAGGGCAGAGCAAGCGACAAGGCTATCCTCACGTCGCGTCTTATCGACCGTCCTATTCGTCCGCTTTTCCCAAAGGGACTTTACAACGACGTCACGGTTATCGCAACGGTTTTGTCGGTTGACACCAACATTCCGCCGGAAGTATTCGGTATGATCGGTTCGTCCGTCGCGCTTTCTATCAGTGATATACCTTGGGCAGGTCCTACGGGTTCTGTCGTAGTCGGTATGGTTGACGGTGAATACGTCATCAACCCCGACAGCGCACAACGTGCAAAATCTCGCCTCACACTCAACCTCGCGGGCACGAAAGATGCAATTATGATGGTTGAAGCGGGCGCAGACGTGATTACGGAACAAGAAATGCTCGGCGCAATTATGTTCGGTCACGAAGAAATTAAGAAGATCGTCGCTTTCATCGAAGAGATCCAAAAAGAAGTCGGCAAACCCAAACAAGATATCGAACTCGAACATATCCCCGACGATATCAACGAGGCAGTCAGAGCGTACGCAAACGAGAAGATGGATTACGTCCTCGAAGCGTTTGACCGCTACGAGAGAGAGGAAAGAGAAGACGCTCTCAACGAAGACGTGCTTGCTCACTTTGCAGATCAATTCAACGACGAAGCAAAGAAGACCAAATTTATCCTCGACAGCCTCTATTATCTCAAAAAAGAGAAAGTCCGTGCAAAGATTTTGGACAACGGCGTACGCCCCGACGGAAGAAAACTTACCGAAATTCGTCCTATATGGTGCGAAGTAGGTATGCTCCCGAGAGTCCACGGCAGTGCAGTCTTCACCAGAGGACAAACGCAAGCTTTGACCACTTGCACGCTCGGCACGATCAGCGAAGCTCAAAAGCTCGAAGGTCTCGATGACGACTACTACAAGAGATATATGCATCAATACAATATGCCCGGTTACTCCACTGGCGAAGCAAAAGCGCTCAAGAGTCCCGGCCGTCGTGAAATCGGTCACGGCGCACTTGCAGAACGCGCTCTCGAACCCGTTCTTCCCGGTGAGGACGAATTCCCGTACGCAATCCGCACGGTATCCGATATTTTGAGCTCCAACGGTTCAACCTCACAAGCGTCGGTATGCGGCAGCACGCTCGCACTTATGGACGCAGGCGTTCCTATCAAAGCACCCGTCGCAGGTATCGCAATGGGACTTATCAAGAACGAAGAGAGCCACAAAGTCGCAGTGCTTACGGATATCCAAGGCCTTGAAGACTTCCTCGGCGATATGGACTTCAAAGTCGCAGGTACTACCGAAGGTATCACCGCAATCCAAATGGATATCAAGATCAAGGGCATCGACGAGGAAATCCTCACTCGCGCTCTCGAACAAGCTCGTCTCGGCAGACTCGAAATCTTGGGCAAGATGCTCGCAACGCTTCCCGGACCGCGCGCCGAACTCAGCAAGTTCGCTCCCAAGATCGTGTCCTTCTCAATCGATCCCGACAAGATCCGCGACGTCATCGGCACGGGCGGCAAGACCATCAACAAGATCATCGAAGATACCGGCGTAAAAATCGATATCAACGACGAGGGTATGATCTTCATCGCATCCAGCGACGATGCAGGCATCAAGAAAGCGCGCACCATCATCGAGAACATCGTTCGCGACGTAGAGGTGGGTGACGTTTACGAAGGCAAAGTCACCAAGATTATGGAAAACGACAAGGGACAATTTGGCGCATCAGTCAACTTTGCACCCGGCAAAGACGGTATGATCCACATCTCCAAACTTTCCGACCAACGCATCGAGAAGGTTACGGACGTAGTCAACGTCGGTGATATCGTTCTCGTCAAAGTTATTAAAATCGACGAGAAGCATAGAGTCGATCTCCGCCTCAAAGAAGTCATCGCCAAAGCATAACACGCTCAAATAGCGAATAACTTTGTCAACACCCCATTGCCATCAACTCATTTACGTTTAGTAAATTAGGGTTGCTGTCAATGGGGTGTTTTCGCGTTCTTCATCTATTTGAGCGCGTTATGCACTTGGCGATGCTGGTTTTGGAGAGAACTTCTTACGAAGTCTAATATTTATAACTCCACGCAAAAAAAATCAAATTCAATCAAAACTTATTATTTAAGCGGAATTTTTAATAAATAAAAAAACCTCGCTATGCGAGATTTTAGATTTCGGATTTGCCGAAGAGATAATCTATCGAAACGTTGAAAATTTCACTGATGTCGTATATCGTTTGCATGTTCGGTTCGCCTGTGCCGTATTCGTAACGGGCGTACGATTGCTGACGTATGTGAAGTTTTTGCGCAATTTGCTCTTGCGTCATATCGTATTGAAGGCGCAATTCCTTCAACCTTTTGGGAAAAACTTCGTTTACTCTTTTCATACTTGACATTATACAGCATATTGCTGTAATATATGAATATACAGCCGTTTGCTGTAAAAATGTGTATAGGAGAGGATTATGAAGAAATTTTTTATCTTGGTACTTGTTTTATGCATCGTATCGTTGGCGTTGGTTGCGTGTAACCAAAATAACGATGACGAAGAACTTAATACAGGGGAAGGGTTGACACCGATTGAGTTTACCGAAGATATGACTACCGAGCAAATTATCGATGCGGTAAATTCCGCAAAGAATTTGACTTTCGGATTCGGCGATGTGGATGAAGACAACTATATGATCGTCGGTGAAACATATTTTGTATATAACTATAAAACATTTGATGAAAGTTACATTCAGTTTATGGCAGGAAACAAAAGATACGTTGCTTATTTGGATTTTAAAACTAAAGAAGTTGAGTGGTATAAAAAGGTAAATTTTGACGGTTATGATGCAAATCTTAAAAAGTCTTTTGACCGTTGGATGTTTTACAATAAAAAAGAGATATTGGAGACACTTAATCGAGATTATCCATATGAAATTAAAGACGGAAATTTGCGTGTATATGATGCCGAAACAAATGAAATCTATTTGGAATTGAAAGACCTTAACAGCAGTATTTTGGTACTTCCCGAATCGTTTAAAGATTATAAAACGAGAAAAGAAACAAATTCGCCGATTGAATACGAACTAAACTCCGACAATACAAAATACGTCGTTACCATTGCATCGGGAATTGTAAGTTATGAAATTCCAAGCAGTTATAACGGTCTTCCAGTTGAAGTAATTTATGAAAATGTGGAATGTGTGTCCGAGTTGACATTGCCGTCGGATTTAACCGAATTGAAAGGTGAAAACTACTTTTTCTATTACCCTGAAGAAGAAAAAGAGATACATATAATTTTTAAGGGTACGAAAGAACAATGGGCAAGCATTGAAAAAACAAGTGAATGGCGGACATACACCAGAGTAACTTGCACGGACGGAGAATATGTTGAACAACAAGCGTAATAATTAGTTTTTTATGCGCCTGCGGCTGGATTGCCACGCTTTGCTCGCAATGACATAAGGAGAAATGCAATTCGGGTGTGGGTGTCCCACCATCTGTCATTGTGAGGAACGTAGTGACGTGACCATCTAGGCGTAAGCCGCACCCACCAAGCAAGCGATATAGCGAAACTGTGGCAAGAGTTTTTATACCTGCTTGAACTGATAATGTGTATCGGTTGCTTGGAATATTCCACAACTCGCACGAAGTGCGAATATCACTGTGACAAAGTCACAATATCACTTTTTGCGTAAGCAAAAAATATCACTTGCCGAAGGCAAATATCACTGCGCCTATGGCGCAATATCACTTTTGCAAAGCAAGAATATAAAAAAGTAATGCCGTGGCATTACTTTTCTATTACGTTGCTGACGATATCAACTTTGAGGTTTTGAGATTTGAGGTGAGAGAGGATACGAGGAAGGGCGGCGACGGTGGCGTCTGTGGGGTGCATAAGTATCAAATCTCCCGCTTTGACGTCTTTTATCGCTCGCTCGAATATGATATCGGCGTCTTTGTCCCGCCAGTCTATCGTGTCACGCGTCCACATTATCACTTTGTAGTCGAGTTTTTTGCACGCCTCGAACATTTTGTTGCCAATGCTTCCGCTCGGGGGCGCAAACAGTTTGCAGTTTTTATAATCTGGAAGAGAGGACAGTGCGGAGTCGATAAGTTTTTGCGTGACCAATATTTCGTCCTCGTTTTGTTTGAGATTGAGTTTTGCGTGGTCGCGGTGCATATAGCCGTGATTGCCTATTTCAAAGCCGTTTGCGCCGAGTTGGAGCAGTACGTCTTGATTTTTTGCCGCCCACACTCCGCCTACGAAAAAGGTGGTTTTGTAGCCGTATTCGTCAAGAATTTCGGCGATTTTTCTGACGTTGTCGACGTTTTCGTACACGTTGAACATAAGCGATACGCTTTTCGAGTCTTGATTGCCTTCGTAAATGGCGTTATTTACAGTTTGTGAGGGAATTTGCTCGGGATAGGTTGCGACGAACGCTATGCCGAATGTCAAAAGCAGGGTTGCAAGTATGACAAAATTTGCGCAAAAAGTGCGGAATCTCGTTTCGTTCATACTATAAAATATGATTGCGCGATTGAAACTATGTGATATAATAAAACGGTAAATCGCAAAAACTCGTTTGCACCGTCGAAAAATAGGCGGATTTGCACAATAAATCAATGGGAAGCAACGGACGGTATACGCCTCGTTGGAAGGATAGTAATTATGCAAAAAATGATAAATTTTCCAAGCGGACTTAAACTCGTGTTCGTGCCCAATACCGCGGTGCGTTCCGTCGCAATCGGCGTATTCGTCGGGGCAGGGGTTATAAGAGAAACGCCCGACATCGCAGGTATATCACACTTTATAGAACATATGGTGTTCAAGGGCACGAAAACGCGTTCGAGCTTCGATATAGTCAACGAAATCGACTCGATCGGAGCGCAAATCAACGCTTTTACCGCAAAAAGTTACACTTGCTTCCATACCGTGTCAATAGATACCAACGCCGACAAGTGCGCCGACGTGCTTTCGGATATGTACTTCAATCCCGCCTTCGATCAAGAGGAACTCGAAAAAGAGCGTAGGGTGGTTATAGAGGAAATCAACGAGAGCGAAGACACTCCCGACGATTTGTGCCTTGAAAGATTGCTTTGCAACTTCTTTAAGGGCAGTCAACTCGAAAAAGCGATATTGGGCACTAAAAAGACGCTCAAAGAGATGAACAGCGACACTTTGAGAGCCTATCACGACCGCTATTACGTGGCAAACAACACAGTTGTGTCCATAGCCGGCAACCTCACCGAGGAAGAGGCCGTCGCGCTCGTAAACAAGCATTTCGAGAGCAAATTCACGAGCGTTGCAAGCGAAAGTATGGACTGCGACGTTGCCGTAAGACACGCTCACAGCACGTCCGTCAAGAAGAAAAAGGAAATCGAGCAAACGCATATGGCTTTTGCCTTCCCGAGCTACGCCTACAACGACGAAAGGGGAGTTGCAATGCAACTTATGACCATAGTTTTCAGTATGGAAATGTCCTCTCGTCTCTTCCAAAGCGTGCGTGAAAAACTTGGACTTTGCTATACCGTATTCGGATATCCGTCCGCATACAAGAATAACGGCGCGTTTATAATCTACACCTCGACCAGCCCCGAAAACGCAGAAAAAGCGGTGAGAGCAATAAGAAAAGAGATAGATTTGTTGCTCGAAAAAGGCGTGAGCGAACAAGAACTCGAAAAGGGCAAACAACAACTCAAAACGTCACTCGTTTTGGGACAAGAAAGCACTTCGGCAATGATGCGTACGTTCGGCTCGCACGCAATTCAAACGGGTGAACTGTACGATTTCGATAAGCGCATTGCGCAAATAGACGCGACGACCTCCGAGGACGTTCTCAAAGCGTCGAGAGAAATTTTCGATTTTTCAAACGTGTGCGCAAGCATCGTTGCAAAAGACGACGACGTGGATATTCTGTCGATTATGAAAAACGCAAAATAACACGGTTAGATAACCGAAAAATCAATCATAATTATAAAAACGAGCGGTACGAAAACGCTCGTTTTTCGTTGTAAAAACGGAAAGCAAAATTTGCCTTTTGACAATTATTTATTTGAGAGATTGCACAATTGCTTGAAATCGCGCGCGATATGTGGTATAATCTCGATACTAATATTATATATAATACAGGTAGGTAAAACTTGACGGATACAAGGCAAGCAAAAGCAAATAAGGGCAACAGGATTGCGGCGGGCATTTTGGTTATATTGGTGTCGCTGTTTTGTTTCTTGTCGCTGGTTGGCGCACTCGGCGGAGTGGGCAGAATGGTGTATGGATTTTTGGCGGGATTTTTCGGTCTTGCCGCTTATGCGTACTCGCTTATGGGGCTTATCGTCGGCGTTTGCGTGACTTTCGGCGTGAGAGTGAAGATGCGCCCCTCGAAGGCACTTATGTATTTCGGTCTGCTCTTGATAGGCATTTTGGCTTTGCACGTCTATACGTCGAGCGCACATATTATTGGCGCGGGTTACGGCACTTACCTCAAAAATTGTTACGACAACACCAATACCGCGGGCGGTATGCTTTTCGGCGTGGTGGCTTTCCCGATTATGAAAGCAATCACTTCCGTGGGCGCACTCGTCGTGGTGTGCGTGGCGTTCTTTATTTTGGCGTTTTTTGCAATTTATCCGTCCTTAAAGCGCAACGTGACTTATACCGTGGCGTCGGGACGCGACCGCGAAAGACAAATGAGCGCACCCAAGCAAAAACGCAAACTTTTTGAAAGAAAACCCAAACAAAAACAAGTTGAACAAGGTCAACCTATCGGTGTGCAAACCGCACCGACGATTACGGACTTTTCCAACGTGCAAAACGGCGGTGGACTTTACGTCGTGGACGTTGAGGGAGATCCTTTGCAACAAAAGGGCAATAAAAAGGCGTTCGGGGCAGAAGGATACAGTCCGCTCGGCTCTTTCAATCCGCTTTATCCCAACGCGCAAGGCGGTATGGAAGACGAAGTAAAGCGCGCGCCCAAGTACGATCCCGAGAAGTTCTCGGCAAGAGGCGTGGCAAGAGATATTTTGTTCGGCTCAGGTCCGAGCAAGGACAATCTTGCAAGATTTGACAGCGTAAGCGATCCGAGAAACGCACTTTCCAGCGTATCTCCGTCTTATAGCGCGGTGCGCAGAAACGAACTCAAAAACAAACTCGGCGTAGACACCACGCAAAGCGCGATCCGCGAAGACTTTATGTCGAGATACAGAGCCGTGCAAGACGAGGCGTTGCAAAACGCACAATCGTCTCAAAAGAGCGCAACCGTCGAAAACGTCGCAAAGAAAGCGGACGAACCTATCGATTTCAAGCGTGATTTCAATGCTTTGAAGCAACAACAAATAGAGCGTTTCGGCGAGATGTATGCAAAGCCCGAATTCGAGGCGGAAGCACACCTCGAACAACAAGACGAAGCGTGCCTCATCGCAGAACCCGTCAAGAAAGAAGTGGTGAAGCCGACCAAGGTTATGTCCCACGACGACGGCGTGTCTTCCACTCTCAAAAAAGCGGAAGAGGCTGTGAATAAACCGCAGGTGAACGTGGGTATGCTCGGCGCGCTCAACAGAGCGATTTCGGGTGAAGAACCGCCAAAACCCGTTGTGAAAGAGGAAGTGACGTCCGAGGCGTACGACAAGCCGAAGACGGATATGGTGTATATTGCGCGCGATAATCAAAACGCTCCGCAATCTACGCAAAACGCTTCACAAAACGCAGTTTCCGCACCTCAAAACAATAGGGGCGCGGTGCAAGAGGCGCAACAAAAACCCGTCGTCGCGCCTCGTCAAAGCGCAAGCATAGAGGACTTGGAAAAGAGCGGTTATCAATCGGTGAAGGGTGAAAAGAAAATTCCGCGTGCCTTTGCCGCTACGGCAGTAGATACCACTCAAAAGACGGAAAATGCCGAAGAAACGGAGACCAATTTCTTTGGCGGTATAGGTCAAACCAAACCTATCAAGAAGTACGAGATGCAACAAGCGACGCTTGAAAGCACTCGTCCCAAATACGTGGATAACGACAAGTCGGTCGGCGGTGACGTACCCAGCGCACCCGCACCTATTCAACAAAAGGTTACGGGCGGTGATATGTCGCGTACCGCTATACAATCCACCACCGCAATCGCAAAGCAATCCGCAAGAAATATCGAGGACGCAGAGGTGTCCGCTCGTATTCAAAACATAAAACAAGCGATAAAAGAAACGCCGGCTATGGGACAATACGAGAGGGAAGCTCTTATGAGAGAAGAGAAGATGAAAGCGTCCCAAGGCAGAGGTTTGCAAAGCACTGAAAAGCCCAAGAAGGCGGAAAAAGAACGCCTTACGCAAGTGAATATGGAACAAGCCATCGCGCAAGTTACGCCAAAGCGTCCTTACGTTGCGCCTCCGATATCCTTGCTTGCTCCGCCCGCGCCCGAAATCGACCAAAACGAAGATTACGAGCAAAAGAAAGAGCAAATCATCAAGACGCTCAACTTTTTCAGCATTACGGGTGAGGTTATCGACATTTTGGTCGGTCCTACCTTTACGATGTACAAATTGCGCGTAGAGATGCCCAAGGGCAGAACTATCGGCTATATCTCCTCTCTCGAAAGCGATATCGCTATGAAGATGGAAGCGGGAAGCGTGCGTATTATCGCGCCTATCCCCGGTGAGAACGCAGTCGGTATCGAAGTGCCCAACAAGCATCGTCGCAACGTCAACCTCAGCGAGATTATCGGCTCGCCCGAGTTTAACAGCGCAAAAGCTCCCGCAACGTTTGCTCTCGGCAAAAACCTCTACGGCACGTCGAGAGTGGTGGAAGTGCGCAAACTTCCGCACGTGCTTATCGCGGGTGCTACGGGCGCGGGTAAGAGTTGCTGTATCAACTCCATTATCGTAAGCTTGCTCTACAAGGCGTCTCCCGACGACGTGCGTCTTATCCTCATCGACCCCAAGCGCATAGAAATGAGCGTGTATGCGGGTATTCCGCATTTGCTTATGGACGAGATTATTTGCGATACCGACAAGGCTATCCGCTCTCTCAACTGGGCAATCAGCGAGATGGAAAGACGTATCAAGTTCCTTGCGGAAGTCAATTACAGAGATATCGACGAATACAACGCCGATTGCGCAAAGAACGGCTTTGAAAAAATGCCTCGTATCGTGATTATCGTCGACGAGTTTGCAGACCTTATGTCTACGGGTAAAAAGGCAGTGGAAGACACCGTCAACCGTATCGCTCGTCTTGCTCGTGCGGTGGGTATTCACCTCGTGCTTGCAACGCAACGTCCGTCGGTAGACGTTATCAGCGGTACTATCAAGAACAACTTCCCGAGCCGTGTGGCGTTCAAGGTTACGTCGAGCTTCGACAGTAAAACCATTCTCGACGCAGTCGGAGCGGATAAACTTCTCGGCTACGGAGATATGCTTTATATGATGCCGGGCGCAAGCGAACTTGAACGTATGCAAGGTGCATTTATATCCAACGAAGAAGTCAAACGCGTGGTCGACTTCGTCAAGTCCAAGAACGACGCATTCTTCGACAACAGCATCAAGGACGCAATATTCAAGGATAAAGAGGAAGAAAAGCCCGCTCAATCCAAGGGTGACAGATCGCAAGATAAGGACAAAATTCCGCCCGAACTCTTTGACGCATTGCAACTCGGAATAGAACTTCGCGAAGAGCAAGACGCGCCTATAAGCATATCATTTATGCAACGCAGATTGGGACTCGGCTGGCCGAAAGCGGCAAAGATTTTCGATAAGATGGACCTTATGGGATATCTCACGCCCGACGAGCACGATCCCAAGAAAAAGAAAGTCAATATTTCGTATGAGGAACTCGAAGAACTTCGAGCCACTGCGGAACAAGGCGAAGGAGACGACGAATGAAAATCGGCGCGATTTCGCTTGGATGCGATAAAAATAGGGTAGATACCGAAAAAATGCTCTCTCGCCTTACGAACGGCGGTCATACGCTCGTTGGAAGCGAAGAGGAAGCGGACGTCATAATCGTCAATACTTGCGCTTTTATCGACAAGGCAAAAGAGGAGTCCATTGACGAGATTTTGAACGCTATAAGTGCAAAAAGCAGCGATAAAAAGAAGAAAATCATAGTTACGGGTTGCCTTGCGCAACGCTACGCAGACACTCTCAAAGAGGAATTTCCCGAAGTGGACGCAGTGCTCGGCATTGCCGACTACGACGAGATTTTGTCCACCGTGCAAAAAGTGAGTGAAGGCGACAAGGTATACGATTGCGTAGTCAAGGATAAGTTCTACGAAAACAGAGTGTTGACCACGCCGTATCATTACGCTTACCTCAAAATCGCCGACGGTTGCGACAATCATTGCACTTATTGCGCAATTCCGTCCATCCGCGGAAAATACCGCTCGGAAAAGATGCAAGATTTGCTTGCAGAGGCAAAGAAACTGTCCGACGACGGCGTAAAGGAACTTATCCTCGTTGCGCAAGACGTTACGAGATATGGCACCGATTGTGATGGAAAACCGCATATTATCAAACTTGTGGATGAACTTTCCAAGCTCGACTTCGAGTGGATAAGACTTTTGTATCTCTATCCCGAGATGGTGGACGATACGCTTATAAATTACGTTCTTTCCAATCCCAAAGTGGTGAAGTATATGGATATTCCGCTTCAACACATCGACGACGCCGTGCTCAAACGTATGAACAGACGCACGAACGAGAAGAGCGTGAGAGAATTGATTGCAAAACTCAAAAAGGCGGGAATTGCAATCCGTACGACGTTTATTTGCGGTTTCCCGGGTGAAACCGAGGCGCAGTTTGAAAAGCTCAAAGCGTTCGTCGAAGAGACGAAGTTCGATTATGCGGGTTTCTTTGCGTATTCCAGAGAAGAGGGCACTCCCGCCGACAGACTTGACGGACATCTCGACGATGAAGTCAAGCAAGCGCGCGCGGACGAACTTTGTGCGATTCAAGCACGTATTATTCAAAAACGCAACGCCGACAAAATCGGTGAGCGCGTAAGAGTTATATACGACGATATCGATTACGACAAGCAATTGTTCGTGGGTAGAACGTCTACGCAAGCACCCGATATCGACAACGTCGTGTATTTTACGTCCGACGAGAGAGTGCAAATAGGCAATTTCTACGAAGTGCTTATCGAAGGTACGGACGGCATTGACCTTGTAGGGAGGTGTGCGGAATGAAAATTACGCTTGCAACAAAAATCACCATAGCGAGAATATTCTTGATTATTCCCACGGTGATAACCTTTATTTTGGCGCAAATGCTCGACGCGGGCAGAACGGCGTATATTGCGCTTGTGGTGCTGTCGGCGGTGTTGTTTGCAATATGTTGCGCTACGGACTTCGTTGACGGACATATCGCGCGCAAGACCAACACGGTGTCTATGCTCGGAAAATTGCTCGATCCGCTTGCGGACAAGGTGGTCATCGTGATTATGCTTTTCTTGCTCGTCTATTTCAAGGACGGACTCGATAGCGCGTTTGCGTACAACACGCTCGTGATTGCGATTCTTTCGGGAATTATCCTTTCAAGAGAACTTATGATTGGCGTGTTCCGCTCAATTGCGGCAAGCAGAGGTCTTGTTCTCGCGGCGGATATATTCGGCAAAATCAAGACCGTGTGCCTCGATATCGGCGTCACGATTATGATGCTCGCGGGGCTTCACGTTTCGCTTGCGTGGATAGGAACAATCGTATTCTACGTCGGCGCGATTTTGGCGGTGTACAGCGGTCTCAATTACGTAGTTAAGAACAAGCACGTTTTGAAACAAGACGACAAGCAATCGGAAGAGAAAACGGAAGAAAAAACGGAAAACGCAGAGGACGCCCCAAAGGCAGAATAATGCGTTAGAATATCGAAAATTGCGTTATGATAAAAGAAATCGTCAAAATTTGCGGACTTGATAAAAAAGAGATAGAAAGCAGACTGAAAAAGTTTGACGATTTCGGTGTTGAATTTTCCGTTGAAGAAGATTGCCTCGACTCAACGATATCTATGACGAGCACAGCGCCTCGCCAAACATTCGAGATGGTCAAGAGCAGAGTGTACAACACCTTTGAAGAGGAAGTATATTCTGCGGTGGAAGGCTCGCTCGAGGAGATTGCGGCAAGGCTTCTTAAAATGAATAATCGCACGCTTGCGGTGGGAGAGAGTTTGACGGGCGGTGAGATATGCTCGCGACTTACGGCAATCCCCGGCATCAGTGCCAACTTTTACGAGGGCATAGTGTGCTACAATCGTATGTCCAAGGCGGAGAGATTGGGCGTGCCCAAATCCGTGCTTGCAGACTACGGTGCAGTGTCGAGAGAGACGGCGTACGCAATGGTCAAAGGGCTTTGCAAACGTCCCGTGGATATCGCTCTCGCAACCACAGGTCTTGCAGGACCGACGGGGGACGAAGGAAAACCCGTGGGGCTCGTGTATATCGGCGTTGGTGGCGGTGATTTTATCACCGTGTTCGAGAGAAAATTCTCGGGCAGTCGCAACGAGATAAGAAGAGCGACGTCAAACGTTGCGCTGTTTTATCTGATAAGATATCTCAAAGGCGATATTTTGAGATTGTAACGAGGTTATTTGGGCGGTGTGTACCGATTTTGGTGCATACGAAGCCGTATAATGATAATGAAAAAAGAAAATACTTAATGCCTTTTGGGCAATAGGATATAAAGGAGAAAAACAATGGCAGAAAAAATTCAAGACAAATCCAACGACAGAGCGCACAATCTGCAACTTGCTCTTGCCAAGATAGAAAAGGATTTCGGCAAAGGCGCGGTTATGCGTTTGGGTGAAACCGAAATACCGAAAGTCGAGGCTATCTCGACGGGTTGTCTTACGCTTGACGTCGCACTCGGCATCGGCGGTATCCCCAAGGGAAGAATTATCGAAATATACGGGCCCGAATCTTCGGGCAAGACGACCGTTGCGCTTCACTGCGTGGCGGAAGTGCAAAAAATCGGCGGAACTGCCGCTTACGTCGACGCGGAACACGCTCTCGATCCCTCTTACGCAAGCAAACTCGGTGTAAACCTCGACGATTTGTACATTTCTCAACCAGACAGCGGTGAGCAAGCACTCGAAATCGTGGAAACGCTCGTAAGAAGCGGTGCTATCGATATTATCGTAGTCGACTCCGTCGCGGCACTCACTCCGCAAGCAGAACTCGACGGCGATATGGGTGACAGTCACGTAGGTATGCAAGCGCGCCTTATGTCGCAAGCACTCCGCAAAATCACCGCGGCAACTTCGAAGAGTAAATGCACTATTATCTTCATCAACCAATTGAGAGAGAAGATAGGCGTTATGTACGGCAACCCCGAGACGACTACGGGCGGTAAAGCGCTCAAATTCTACGCTTCCGTGCGTATCGAAGTGCGCAAAGCCGACACCATCAAAGACGGCAGCGACATCATCGGCAACCACGTCAAAGCAAAGGTCGTCAAGAACAAAGTTGCACCACCGTTCAAAGTGGCGGAATTCGATATTATGTACGGCACGGGCATTTCCAATATGGGATGCGTGCTTGATCTCGCAACCGAAAACGGATTTATCCAAAAGAGCGGAAGTTGGTTTAGCTACAACGACGAGAAGATCGGTCAAGGCAGAGATAAGGCTATGGAATTCTTGAAAGCGCATCCCGAAGTCTTTGAAGAAGTCGACGCGAAAATCCGCGAAAAATACGAGATGCAATAAGATTTTTTATCGCAACGTGCAACTATAACGACAAAAATCGTTTTTCGAGGCTCGAAAAACGATTTTTTTTGTGCCGTCGGCATTGACTAAACTCTATAAATGGTATATACTAATTAAGACAAAACTATATATTGGAAACAATTGTCGATATAGATATGATATAGATTGAATTTGAATATGGCATTTTCCGTGCGTATTTGGCTTGTTAAATCTTTTTGATATAACTATATTTTTGGTTTTCAATCGGTTTTGATTATATATACGGAGGTCACCAAATGACCAGCAATTTTATCAATTTGCTTGCGCTCACGCCGGGGGCTGCCGCGGGTATCGCCGCTGCAATCGCTATCGTGGTGGGCGGTGTGCTTGGTTGGGTTATTTACAGAGTCTACTCTCAAAACAAAATCGGCAACGCCAAACGTGAGGCCGCAAGAATTATCGAAGAAGCAAATCTCGAAGCAAAAACCATTCGCAAAGACGGTATGCTCGAGGCAAAAGAACAAATGAACAAAATGCGCGTCGATTTCGAGAACGAAACCAAAGAGCGCAAGCAAGAGTGGCAACGCACCGAAAACCGCCTCGCTCAAAAGGAAGCGGCTCTCGACAAAAAAGAGGATACGCTCGATAAAAAGGACGCTACTCTCGACAAGAAACTCGACGACGTTGAGAAATCTCAAAAGCAAATCGAGGAAACCAAAGAACGCCTCAAAGGCATCGAAGCAGAACTTGGCAACGCTCAAGAAAAGATGCAAAATGAACTTGAAAGAGTTGCCGGTATGACCAAAGAAGAGGCGTGCCAAGAACTCAAAGACGCACTGCTTGACGGCGTCAAGAAGAGTGCGGCAAACGATGCAAAGAACCTCATCGCAGAGGCAAAAGACAATGCGGTGAAGGAAGCGCAAAACATCATCTCGCAAGCAATTCAACGTTGCGCTGCGGATCACGCCACCGAGAACACGGTATCCGTAGTCGCACTCCCCAACGACGATATGAAGGGAAGAATTATCGGTCGTATGGGCAGAAACATTCGCGCACTAGAAAGCGCGACGGGCGTTGACCTCATCATCGACGACACTCCCGACGTTATCACGCTTTCAAGCTTCGATCCCGTAAGAAGGGAAGTGGCAAGATTGACACTCGAAAAACTCATTACCGACGGACGTATTCACCCCGCACGCATCGAAGAGATGGTGGACAAGGTGAGAAAGGAAGTCGAGGCGGGCATAAAGGAAGCCGGCGAAGAAGCGGCTTTCGAAGTGGGCGTGCACGGCTTGCATCCCGAGATTATCAAAATTCTCGGCAGGCTCAAATATCGTACCAGTTACGGTCAAAACGTGCTCAAACACTCCATTGAAGTTGCGTCCTTGGCGTCCGTTATGGCAGCGGAACTCGGCGTCGATCCTCGTATCGCACGCAGGGCGGGCTTGCTCCACGATATAGGCAAAGCCGTCGATCACGAACTCGAAGGCACGCACATTCAACTCGGCGTAGACATCGCAAAGAAGTATCGCGAAAGCAACGAAGTTATCCACGCAATCGCGGCACACCACAACGATATCGAGCCTCAAACCATCGACGCTGTGCTCGTTCAGGCGGCTGACGCAATATCCAGTGCAAGACCGGGTGCAAGACGTGAATCCGTCGAGACTTACGTCAAACGTATCGAGAAACTCGAAGAAATCGCAAAATCTTTCGACGGCGTCGACCAAACGTTTGCAGTCCAAGCGGGTAGAGAAATCCGCGTTATGGTCAAGCCCGAGCAAGTCAACGACGCAAATACGGTGTTCCTTGCAAGAGAGATTGCCGAAAAACTCGAAAACGAACTCGAATATCCCGGACAAATCAAAGTCAACGTTATCCGTGAAGTTCGCAGCGTAGATTACGCAAAATAAAATCAACCGCTTTGACCTTTGCGTAGAGTAGAGGTCAAAGCAAGTCTACTAGACGATAAAGGAGCGCAATTGCACTCTTGCGAGAGAAATTTTGCATAAAACTTGCAATATGCGTTATAAGATGCTAAAATATGTCTATATAGGCATTGTTGCATCACCAATCAAAACACAATTTAGGAGAATATCATTATGGCACAAATTATGGCAGGCGATTTGAGAAAGGGCGTTACCTTCCTTTACGACAACAAGATTATGACGGTCGTTGATTTCTTGCACGTCAAACCGGGCAAAGGCGCGGCTTTCGTCCGTATGAAAATGAAAAACGTCGTTACGGGCGCGGTTTTGGAACAAACCTTCAACCCCACCGAAAAGTTTGAACTTGCTCATATCGAGACCAAGACTATGGAATATCTTTACAACGACGGTGAATTCTATTACTTTATGGACGCCGAGACGTACGAGCAAATTCCGCTCAACAAGAGCCAAGTCGAAGACGCTCTCAACTTCGTCAAAGAGAATATGAACGTCACGATGAAATTCTTCCAAGGCGCACCGTTCTCCGTTGAACCGCCAAACTTTGTCGAACTCCTCATCACGGTATGCGAACCCGCAGTTGCAGGCAACACCGCCACCAACGCAACCAAGCCCGCAACCGTCGAGACCGGTTACGAACTTCAAGTTCCTATGTTCGTCAATGAGGGCGATACTATACGTATTGATACTCGTACCGGCGAATATATGTCCCGAGTTTAAGCGCATCAAACAGCGATATACTGCGTCAAGCGCGTCTTGTTCCCAAGTCGTGTACACAAAAGTACACTTGGCTTGGTTACAAGGCGCGCTTTTCTTGTCTATCACTGCTTGATGCGCTTAGACACGTAGTAGATTATAATAGCGAATAACATCGGCAGAGCCGTCCGTCCGTCAACTCATTTACCATTAGTAAATTAGGGTTGCCGTTCGGACGGCTCTTTCTTGTTCTTCATCTATTTGAGAGCGTTATACAAATTTAAGTATCAAAATTAAGTGCATCGTAACTCCTCTAAATGCAATTGCCCCCTCTTTCCGGACACGCCGGCATGTCCACTTCGGCGTTTGCGCACCGCAATCCGCCTCGTTCGCTTTGGCTACAACACATTCACAGAATGTGTTGCTTAACGCGTCGCGCCCAGTCACTCGTATAAGGGCATTTCTCTACAAGAGCGTTCGTCGCTCGCGGGGGAGACAACGGCACTCGCATAGATAGGGGCATTTCTCTTGTTATGTCACTCGTTCACCAACGAAAAGAACAACACTCGTTGGTTCACTTGTACTACACCCACAAGGCTTCCACGCACAAAAGACAAGCGAACGAAAGTGTGATATGTAAGATGAAAGCGCAGTCTTTTGTGTGAAGGAAATAAGGAGCACCAAGGCAAAAGCAAGCAATTGGCACAAGTGACAATTGTGGCTAAAAGCCTTGTGTGTGACGCAAGCTCGGCACTTATCCGCTCGTCGCCCTGCGACTCGAAGCTCCGAATAAACACATTCCGTTTATAAGTAACATTTTTTATCTATCCATATAAAATTTTTCATTTTTTGTCTTATTTTGCGCTCGGGCAATTTGTGCGGGGTGTTGTTCATATAGTTTTCTATGCTCATAGATTTGGTGGGGGCGGATATTGCAAGCATCGTCGGGGACGAAAAGGATATCGCAGAGATTAGAATGCGTGTGTTTCGTCCTTTGGTGGTTTGCCGTATAGACGGAACGAGGCAGGTTGCAAGGCATTTCGGTTTGCCGTACGTAGTGGGCGAAAACGATATACAGAGAGTTGTGTCAAACGCAACAAATATGTCGTTGTACAGCGCGTCCGACGAGATCAAGAGGGGTTATATTCCTTGCGGACGGTATCGCATAGGCGTCGGGGGAGAAGGCGTTTTTGACGACGAAAAATTCGTTGCGCTGAAAAACATATCCTATCTTGTTATCCGTGTCCCTCACCAAATCAAGGGCGTTGCCGACAAAATCGGGGAAGAAGTGTTCGTGGGCGGTGGCGTGCGTTCTACGCTCGTTATATCGCCCACGGGAGCGGGCAAAACGACGCTTTTGAGAGAGATGGCAAGGATAGCGTCAAAGGACTTCAACGTCGTGGTAATCGACGAGAGATACGAGCTATGTTCTTGCTCGCACGGCAAGCCCGCGCTCGATATAGGGGAAGCGGAAGTGCTCTCGGGCGTGCCCAAAAGCATTGCGTATCAAAACTGCGTGCGGGCTATGAACCCCGATATAATCGTCACTGACGAGTTGTTTGGAAGAAGCGACGTAGACGCGATTTGCGACGCCATACGAAGCGGTGTAAAGGCGTTTGCTTCCGTACACGGAAGTAGCGTTGAGGCAGTGCGTAGCAACGTAATATACGAGCCTCTTTTCAACGCTTTCGAGTTTGCCGTGGTGCTGGGTAAATCACCGATAGGGGCAATAGTGCAAAAGGTGGCGTTATGAGCGGGGATATCGCAAGACTTATAGCGGGCGGACTGTTGGCGCTTATATGTTGTTATATAGGTTTGCTGATAAAGCGCAGATACTCCGCAAGAGTGAAGTTTTTTAAGTCCGCAACCGATTTTTGCCGTATGCTTCAAGACGAGTTGTCTATGCGAAAAACGCCTATGCCCGAGATATGCGCCAAGTTTTTGGACGGAAGGAAAGGGCAGTTCGAGGACTTTTTGTCCGAGTGGTGCGAAAAAGCAAAAACGCAAAATGGCATTGACAAAGACAAGTGCCGATTGCTCAAAAACGACGAGATAAAGGATTTGAATACCTTTCTTTGCAATCTCGGCAAAACCGACCTTAAAGACCAACTCTCGCACGTGGCGCATTATGAAAAGTGCTTTGAAAAAAAGACGAGTGAGTGCGAAGAACAAAACAAAAAAACGGGCTCGATGTACTTCAAACTGTGTGTACTGTTGGGGCTTGCCGTCATACTGATTTTGGCGTGAGGTGCGTATGGATACGAATATAATTTTGAAAATCGCAGGCGTGGGACTGCTTACGACAATCGTGTGCGTGATACTCAAAAAGAGCGACCGAGACGAGATTGCCACCTTTGCAACGCTTGCGGGACTTATCATCGTGGCGGTGCTTGTTATCGATATGTTGGGCGGGCTTTTCGATACGCTCAAATCGCTACTGTCACTTTATTAGTACAAAACGACGATATAAAGTGCTCGTTGTGTTAATTGAATGTAAATTTTGAGAGCAAGATATGCGCTTGTAATTCGCAGTAAATTGCAAGTGTTATGCGCCCAAAGCAGTGCGCGCGTGGTTGAAAACGGATAAAACGTTATGATATTCAAACTTATCGGAATTGCAATAATCGGGGTGATAACGGTGACTTTGCTCAAAACCGCAAAGCCCGAATTTGCCGTATTCGCGACGATTGCAACGGGTATCGTGATGGTCATCACTATGCTATCCGCGCTTCGCGACGTGGTGCTTGCATTTGACGATATCGTGGAAAAGAGCGGTATTGACGATAGGGTGTTTTCAGCCGTTTTGAAGATAATCGGCATCGGATATCTTACGGAATATTCTTCGTCGGTGGCAACGGACGCGGGGTGTGCCTCCATTGCTCAAAAGTTGCAATTCGGCGGGAAAATCGTGATTTTTCTTATGAGCATATCCATCGTTTCGACGCTTGTAGATCTCGTGTCCACGCTCGTTTCGGCAATATGAAAAAAGCGGTTTTTGCCATAATTTCAATATGTGTTTTGACGTGCTTCGTTATCCTTTTTAGTGCGGACGGAGTTTGTTTTGCTTCGGACGAAAAAAAGTCCGACGAGCAAATAAAGAGCGAGCTTCAAGACGCCTACGACAAGGCGGTGGACAATCTCGATTTGAGCGGATTGCAAGAGTATCTCAATTCGCTTTCGCAAGAGGGGCGCGACGCTATATCCATATCCGACGTTCGCTCGGCTCTCAAAGCGTTGGCAAGAGGGGAGAGCGAGCAATTTTTCGAGGTGTTTTTCAACCTCTTGGCAAAGTCGGCGGGGCGGTATTTTCTCGGTTTTATCTCCGGTTTTATAACCATCGTTATTATTTGCCTACTAAAAACTATGCTTTGCGGGCTTACGGGGGACTTCCTCAATACCTCAACGACGGAAGTGGTGAACGTGGTGTGTTACTGTGCGACGGTCATAGTGCTTATGAGCGGTGTGGTGACAGTTATCGAGACGGTGACCAAAACTATCGGGGCGTTGGTTGCTCTGTCCGACGTGATTTTCCCCGTATTGTTGACGCTTCTTTCCGCACTCGGCGGCAATGCAAGCGTTGCGGGATATTCACCTCTTATGGCGGTGCTTTGCGGATTTATTATGAAAATCGTGACGGCGGTGATACTGCCTGCGTTTATTGCGTGCATAGTTTTCAGTATCGTAGGCAACGTGTCCAAGACCGTCAAAATCGAAAAACTCGCAAAACTCATAAAGTCGGCTTCGAGTTGGCTTATAGGTATATGTTTCGGACTGTTCGCAACGTTCCTCACAATGCAAGGCATATCGGGCGGTGTTGTGGACAAGTTCGGCTTCAACATCGCAAAATTTGCCGTGTCGAGTTACGTCCCGATACTCGGCGGATATCTCTCGGACGGCTTTGACCTTATGACGGCGTCTCTCGTTCTGGTCAAAAACGCAGTTGGGTATACGGGCGCAGTGCTTCTATGCGCGACGGTGGCGTTTCCTCTCGTCAAAGTGGTCGTGTTTTCGTTGACCACGCGACTTGCAAGCGCAATTGCAGAGCCTATCGGAGACCAAAGAGTGTCGACTTTGCTCGGTGACGTCGCAAAAAATCTAAATTTGCTAATAACGGCACTCGCGGGCGTGGCGTTCTTGTTTTTCTTACTGCTTATGCTTTTGGTGTCGTCTTGCAATATGGGGTTGTGATATGGGCGCGTGGATACTTTCGATTGCGGGGGTGATATGCCTCGGAATATTGCTTGAAATCGTACTGCCCGAAGGCAAGACGGCAAAGTACGTCAAGGGCGCGTTTTCCTTGCTGGTGGTGATTGCGATAGTCGCGCCTCTTCCGAAACTTATAAAGAGCGATTTTGACCTAAACGTCGACGCGGATATTCCGTCTTGGTCGCAAAACGACGATTATACGACGGCGTATTATTCCGCATTTGAAGACAAAGTGCAAAACGCGCTTTTGCAAGAAGGGTGCGAAAGCAAAGTGAAAATCAACGTTTCCTGCGGTGTGATTGTAAGGGTGGAAGTGACGGTGTACGATATGATACTCGACGGCAAAGATATCGTGCGTATAACGTCCGAAACGCTTGGAATATCCGAAGACGAGGTGAACGTGTTATACGAGTTGTTTTGAAATGCTTTGGGAAAACTATGAAAAAAATGTGTGTTTTTTACGCAAAAAAGCGTGATTTTTTGATGTTTTTTATGTCAAAAAAAGGTCGCGCGCGCGTGCGCGCGTGCTCCCACTCGTACAAATAAAAAACGCGCACAAGCGCGCGCACGCGCGCGCGAAACCGAAAAGAAAATCCGAATTTATAGTGATTTTACGAGTGGGCGCAACGACTGATTTTGAGAGGTTTTGTCGAATGGAAAAATTTTAGAATATTTGCAAATCCGTATAAATATATTTTGGTATCGAGGGCGGAATGGAAGTTGAGGATAGAAGAAGCGACGGTATATTGCACAAGGTGAAGCAAAGTGCGGTGGCGCAAAAGCTAAAAGGCATCAAAAATATACGAATTATTGCAGTGGTATTCATAATTGCAATCGCACTTATCATATACTCTACCGTAGCAACCTCGACGAAGAAAAATGCGGGGACGCAAACGAGCGTTTCGCAATCTCTTGAAAACGACGAGGAAGCAAGATTGTCCGCGATACTTTCAAATCTCGAAGGGGCGGGGAACGTACGAACGATGATAACCGAGTCGGACGGAGAAATTACGGGAGTGCTCGTCGTTGCCGACGGCGCGAAAAATCCGATGACGAGACTGAAACTTATGCAAGCGTGCGCAAGCGCACTCGGAATAAGCGAGGATATAGTGTGCGTGCTTTGCAAACAAAATTAGCGAACCTATGTAGGAGGAATATATGAAAATCAAACCGAAAACCAAAAAAATCATAGTATTGTCGGTTATGGTGTTATTGCTCGTTGCGACGGGTGTGTTGAACTTCGTGCTCAGCGACAAACTCAACAAGACCACCGACAGCGTCACCGCCGACCAGGGCGCGGTTACGCAAACGTTCTTTGCGGCGGCAAAAAGCGACCGCGATTCCACGCGTGAATCGGAGTTCCTTTATCTCGACGCGATAATGCAATCCGAATCCAGCACGGAAAGCGCAAAGAAGAGCGCGCAAGAGCAAAAACTCACGCTCGTAAGCCGTATGGAAAAAGAACTCGCGCTCGAAACGCTTATCAAAGCAAGAGGCTTCGAGGACGCAATCGTAACGATAGGGGACAAGGGCGTAAGCATCGTGGTGAATTCCACCGAACTTACCGCCGAGCAAGCAAACCAAATTCTTTCGGATGTGATTGCCGAGACTACGTTCAAAGCGTCGGAAGTGAAGGTCATTCCGTACAACTGAAAATAATAAATATTTATTGCCATACTGCCCACGGATAAAGTCCGTGGGTTTTTCTTGAACAGTTTTGGCATAATAAATTTTGAGTAATGATTGATATAATTTTCGGTATGTGCTATAATACACAGAGCGGAGGTCGATATGGCAAAAGATTCGACAAAAATCACAACTGCGCTTAGCAACGTTCTCGTGTCATTGGCAAGCGAAGCGGCGCAAGACGTGGAAGGTATTTGCCTTCTCAATTCCAAACGCAACAAAGGGGCGGTGTCCGTCTACGTGTTGCCCAACGAGAAAGTCGCGGTGGATCTATTTATAGACATCGAGCAAGGCTATTCCGTTCCGTCCGCAGTCGCAGTGCTTCAAGAGAGAGTGAAGACTCAAATCGAAAGCGCAACCAAATTCAAAGTACAATCGGTCAACGTTCAAGTGATGAATGTGAACGTATCACAATAAGACTATGAGAAGAATTGCAAGAGAAAACGTTTTTAAGCTTGTGTTTGAATACACATTTTACGGCGTGGTCAACAACTCGACGTTGGAACTTATGCTTGTCGATAGCGACTTGACGGAAGACGACAAGAACTATATCAACTCAACCTACTTCGGCGTAGTAACCAATGAGGAAGAATTGAGAAAGGTCATAGCCGACCACCTCGAAGGCTATCGTATCGAAAGAGTGTATCGTCCCGATTACGCAGTGTTGTTGCTTGCAACGTACGAACTTAAAGAGCACACCGCACCCGACGCGGTCGTTATCAACGAAGCGGTGGAACTTTCCAAGAAGTACGGCACAGACAAGTCCGGCTCGTTCGTAAACGGCGTGCTTGCCAAAATCGTAAAAGATATAAAATAACAAAAGCTAATCCCGACGTTCATATTGTGGTCAAAAATGCGACAAACGTATGATATTTCGGGATTTTTTAATCGGAAAACGCCGAAAAATCGGTGTTTTACTGCAAAAATGGTGCATAAAGTGTCGATTATGTTAGATAAAACCCCATTTTCTGAAAAAACGATATCCGTAAGCGAGGTAAATGCCACTATAAAAGCGTGCATTGACGCTCCGATATTCAAAGGTTTGGAAGTTTTCGGTGAGGTTTCGGGCTTCAAGTTTAGCGGACCTCACGCGTACTTCACGCTCAAAGACAAGGATTCGCAATTGTCTTGCGTTTGCTTTTATGCGGCAAAGACGTACAACCCCAAAGACGGTGAAAGCGTCATAGTCAAAGGCTCGCTCGACTATTATCTCAAAGGCGGAAGGTTGTCGCTCCAAGCAAGTTCCATTCAACCTGTGGGCAAGGGTATGTTGTTTTTGGAGTTCGAGAGGCTCAAAGCAAAGTTGCTTGCGGAGGGATTGTTTGACGAGGCGCATAAGAAGCCTATTCCCAAATTTGCAAAACATGTGCTTGTGGTGACGTCCAAGACTGGTGCGGTTATACGAGATATCGTGACGACGGTAAGGCGCAAAAATCCCGTCATCGACATCGTAGTCAAAGACGTGCGAGTGCAAGGCGAGGGCGCAGGCAAAGAGATTGCCAAAGTGCTTGAAAGAGTGGACAAACTCGGGTATGACATAATCGTCATCGCTCGCGGGGGCGGTTCGCTGGAAGACCTTGCTCCGTTTTACGACGACCAACTCGTGAGGGCGGTGTACGCAATGAAAACTCCCGTCGTATCGGCGGTGGGACACGAGACGGACTTTTCGCTTTGCGACTTCGTTGCCGACGCGCGCGCCGCAACTCCGACAGCCGCGGGTGAATTGATTGCGTACGACTACTACGCTATGCGCGACCAACTCACGACGGATATGCAACGTCTCAAACAAAGCGCGACGAGGGGATACGAAAGATGCGTGTCCAAGGCAAGATTGTCTTCGGCGCAATTGCAAAGGCTTGCGAGCGGTTTTTATACGGCGCATCAACACAAAGTGGAAAACTGCATCCAACGCATAAGGACGCTTGCGGAAAGGAAGATGGAAGGCGCAATCGCACGTACGGAAAAAGCCACGGCGTCGCTTGACAATCTATCGCCGCTCAAAGTGCTCGGCAGAGGATATTTCAGATTGCAGTCGGGACAAAAGACGATAAGCAGAGTCGCGACTCTCAAAGTGGGAGAATATATCAAAGCTACTGGCGGTGACGGATCCGTCACGGCACAAATCACACAAATCGACTTGAACAAGGAGAACTGATATGGCAGAAATAAAAAAGTTTGAAGAGGCGTTGAGCGAACTCGAAGGCATCGTAAAAAAACTCGAAGGGGATATTCCTCTCGACGAGGCTATGAACGCTTTTGAAAAAGGTATCGAACTCAGCAAAATTTGCATGGAAAACCTCAAAGCCGAAAAGGGCAAACTTGCGCTTTTGGTGGACGACATCAACAATCTCACGGAAGAGATGAAACTTGACTGATTATGAAAATCTCGACGATTGACAAAAACGAGTTTCTTTCTATGTTCGAGCAGTCGCTCAAAAACGCGATCGGGTACGGCAATTCCGTAATCGACGAGGGTATGCGTTACGCAACTCTCGACGGCGGAAAGCGCGTGCGCCCGCTTTGCGTGTATTACGGCGCGCGCTCGACGGGCAAGGACGCGGAAGTTGACGAAGTTATTTGTCTTGCCGTGGCAATCGAGCTTATACACAACTATTCGCTCGTGCACGACGATTTGCCCGCAATGGATAACGACGATTATCGTAGGGGCAAACTGTCCGTGCATAAGAAATTCGGCCACGCCAACGGAATACTCATCGGAGACCAACTTCTTACGCTTGCATCTTGCGTATTGCTTGACGGCGCAAGAGAGTTCGGTTCGCATTTCGCAAGGGCGGGACAAGAGATAATGTCCGCGGCAAAACGTATGGTTTTGGGACAAGCAAACGATTTGCAAGGTTGCGAAACCGCGGACGACTTCCTTGAAATGTATTCTCAAAAAACCGCTGCGTTGATAGTCGGTGCGTTCTGCGCGGGCGCGATTTGCGCGGGGGCGGACTTTGAGCAAATAGAAAAAATCGGTGAATACGCAACGAATATAGGCATAGCTTTCCAACTTGCCGACGACCTTTTGGACGATGGAGAAGAGGGGAGCATCGTATCCGTACTCGGAGCGGACGAAACGCGCGACTTGCTGGGTGCAAAAACGCAAAAGGCAAGGGAGATATGTGCGGGTTTTTCCGGCGCAAAAGAATTGTCCGATTTTGCCGATGCGCTTTGCAATAGACAAAAATAAAATTTGAAATGAAATTAGGATAAAAAAAAGGACTGCGATTTTCGCAGTCCTTTTTTTGGAGGCATCACCCAGACTTGAACTGGGGGTGAGGATTTTGCAGACCCTTGCCTTACCTCTTGGCTATGATGCCATTTTTTGTGGAGCGGGAGACGGGATTCGGACCCGCGACTTTCACCTTGGCAAGGTGACACTCTACCACTGAGTCACTCCCGCATTTGATTGCTTTAACAATATATCAAATTGAATGAGATTTTGCAACAACTTTTTGCTATTTAGTTTTTTTTTCCGTTGCAAACGGCAGTTGCGTCAATATGTTTTACAAACTTAAATCCTTGTGCTACAATAATTTTCGCTAAATGGCATAAAGCAACGAATTCTATTCGAAGACGTAACTTCGAGCCACAAGGCGGCGAGCGGTTGAGCGCCGAACTTGACGATTAGTACAAGCGACTGCGCCGTCTGTTGGCCACGGCCTGGCGCACAAAGCGCAGTGGCATAATAAGAGAAATGTTCCTATCTATGTGAGTGCCGAATGTCGCCCCCACGAGCGATGAATAATTTTGTAGAGAATTGTCCTTATACGAGTGGTGGGAGAAATACCGGCGTGTCCGGAAAGAGGGGGTAATTGCATTTAGAGAAGTTGCACGCACATTGTTTGATGCGAAATTGAAATAATTATAAAAAACTTGCCGGAATGGCGGAATAGGCAGACGCAAGGGACTTAAAATCCCTCGATGGAAACATCGTATCGGTTCGACCCCGATTTTCGGCACCAAACGCCCCGTATATCTCGTACGGGGCGTTTTTCTATGTTTTTGTGAAAAACTTGCATTTGTGAGTATTCACGGTCAAAAATCTTATACCTTTGTAAGATATCTATACATTTGTATTATTATCAACTGCTATTATGCTACAAAAATCTATTGCAAAGCGTCGCGCGCGATGCTATAATTAGATAGTATATTGAGAAAGTATGCGTAGGCGCACTCGCGTGCGTAGGCGCAATGAGGCAATATGAATTCCACTGCATACGCAAAAAGAACGCTTTACAAACCCATCGACTTCTTTTTTAGGGGAGTCGCGGATTCTTCTACCAAGAATAAGAAGGTGGTTTTCGTCGACGCGTTCCAAATTATGAACGACCGCTATCTCGGCAGAATGAGCGTGTGCAACTATTTCTATATTGCCGAAAGTTCCGTCCGCATAAACGAACTCAACGTCATCGCTTTTGAAGAACTGCGCAATTACGATCTCGTTATGCGCGAAAATTTCCTTATTCCCGACGTCACGTACTGTCTTGCGGTGTCCACGCGTTTTTTGGACAACGACAAAGATTTTGACATTCTTTTGACCTTGCTCAAAGATTACGGCTACAAAAAGAACAATTTTATAATCTCGTTTTTCGTGAGTTCGCTCGTGTCTTTGGACGAAAAGGGCAGAGCGCGCTACAATCGTTTGCGCAAGGCGGGATACAAGATTTGTGCGTCGGCGTACGGTGAAGATTACAATTCGCTCGACGTGTTCGGTGAATTCAATTTCGATTATTTGAGATGTGAGTCGCAGTACTTTGACGCTACGCCAAATAAGAAGAAAGTGCTTGCTATGCTCGTGAATTTCTGCAAAGCAAATAAAATCGGCTTTATTATGGAAGCCGTGGACTCTCCCGCTCAATACGCAAGATACAAGCGTGAGGGCGTCAAGCTTATGACGGGCAGAGCGGTGTCCAAGCTCTCTCGCTGGGTCACCAACGAGTTTTTGGGAGTGAAAGCACCCGCGGGCAAGGAAAAGGAAGCGTATCTCAAAAAACTGCAAAAAGACCTTGACGCAAAGAAGAAAGCCGAAGATGCGGAACTCGACGCTCTCCGTCAAGCGGCAATAGAGAAAGCGCAAGCGGAGGACAGAAGCAAGGTTATGCCGAGCGCACCGAGACCCGAACTTGCCAAATCTCCCTATCAAATAAGGCTGGAACAACAAAAGCTCAACGCCAAGAAGGCGGCGGAAGAGAGATTGGAGGCGCAAGCACGCCTTATCAATCAAAAGCCAGACGATACGAGCGAGCAAGACAAGAAGCTCATCACCGAGATGTCGCGTATGAGATACGAGGGTGACGTGCAAAGTGCGCTTGCATTGTCGTTTGCGTCGCAAAAGAAGAGCGAACTCGGCGTAGATCGCAAATTCGAGGAAATCGATAAGGTCCAACAAAAGCCCAAGAAAGAAAAGGCGGAAAAAAAAGAGACTATCGTCGACGAGAAAGAGAACAGTGTTGCCGCGCCCGTAAGACCGGAGACTCCGAACGGTTTTGCCACTCCCAAGAAACCCAAGAAAATCAAAGCGGATTTCGAGGGTGAGAAGAAGTTGTTTGACGAATATAAGAACGACGGCTTGTTTGGCGGACTGGGTATGGGCACGGGTATGAAAGGCTTCGGCGTAACGATGCACATACAAAGCAAGAGTGAGGATGAACCCGATCTCGTCGGCAAATACAACGACAACGGTCAATGGGTGGACGAGGACGGAAACGTCTTCAACGGATACTTCGACGTGGACGGCAACTGGGTTGAATACGAGCAGTTTGACGTCAGCAAAGAAGGACACTACAACGAAAACGCGCAATGGGTCGACAAAGACGGCAACGTCTACGACGGATATTTTGACGAAGAAGGTAGGTGGATCGATTATACGTACACCGACCAAAACGGCGAAATCGTGGACAACGGCTACTTTGACGATACGATAGGCAAATGGGTACCTTTCGGTTACTTTGCCGGGGACGGAACGTATCATAAATTCTAGCAAAAACCGTCGCTGTGGCAATGACAACACGCACAAGTGCGTATTGTCAAGAGCCACGCTAGGTTTATTGCTCTGCTAACCGCGCAACCGATACACGCTATCAGTTCAAGCAAGGGTAAAAACTCATATCGCAGTTCCGCTATATCGCTTGCTTGGTGTGCGCACTCTGTGCGCTGATCGATACGGAATATGCCACAACTTGCACGCAGTGCGAATATCACTTTTGGCGCAAGCCAAAAATATCACTCTCGCAAAGCGAGAATATCACTACACGAAGTGTAATATTACTGTGCCCACGGCGCAATAGGAAAAAATGAGCGAAGAGCAAACTCAAAACACCAATCCGCAAGATAGCGAGGATATCGTTGAACCGACAGAGCAAGTCGAGTCCGAACCTCAAAAGTCTGCCAAAAAGGGCAAAGGCGACAAAAAATCCGCCAAAGACGCCCAAAAGGAACAATCCCGTCTTAAAAAAGAATGGGAAGACTCTATCGTTGCGTCAAAAAAGGTCAAGAGGGAAGAGACGCGTCGCAAACTCAAACGCGCGATGCTTATCTTGCTGGTGTTTTCGCTTATCGTGACGTCGGTGGTGTACGTTATGTTGCTCTTTATCGAGGAAAACAGCGTGCGCATTACCGCAAGCTCCAATAATAGAGAAAAATCCATATCTTTGTCCGTTGACAACGAACATTGGACTCCGTACCTCAATGTCGGCGGTCCGAAGCAGATGTGGGATTTGAGTTACAACAAGATTTACGATCGCGAACAGATTGACACCGTTCAAGACGTGGCGCAAATGCTCACGGCGGAAGATATCCAAACGGGCGTTATGCACGGAGAAAAATATATTTGTTTCTCCTTTATGCTCAAAAACACGGGCACAGAACCCGCATACGTTCAATACGCAATGAGCCTTGAATTTGACAAATACAAACTTCACGACGCAGTGCGCGTTATGTGGGGTGAGTCCTACAAGAGCAATCCTGTTGCCGATATCGATATATACGCATCTCTCAGCAACAATCCGCGCCTTGCCTCGACTGCGATTAACGCACAGCGTACCGCCGAGGAAGGGTATCTCGAATACGTCGCATATCCCGTCGGTTCGGACAAAGCCGATTTCAGCCTCGCAAGGTATGAGAACGAGACTTTGGCAACCGCCGAAGACAAAGCCAAGGCAGTGGAAGCGGGTTATTTTGCCACGACTCCGTTTGCTTCCGACCAATACGTGTTCCAACGTGAGATCAAAGAATTTGCCGTGGGTGACATAATGTACTGCTACGTTTGCATTTGGCTTGAAGGCAGTGACTTTGACTGCAACGACTCTCGCCTCGGCGGATATTGCAAGCTAGGACTATCGTTCGTTGCAAATTGATGCAGTTCTGCATCAATTTGCAAGTGATATTTGCCGTTGGCAAGTGATATTTGCCGTTGGCAAGTGATATTGCTCTACGAGCAGTGATATTGCACCTGCGGTGCAGTGATATTCGTTACGCGAGTTGAGGAATATTTGAATTGAGGGATATATGAGTGACAGTCAAATGCGTGACAATGCAAAACAATTTGCAAAGAAAATTGTTTTCACGGTCAAAGATATAAGAAAAGAACATAGAGACGTCGTCCTTACCGGACAGTTGTTGAGATCCGGTACAAGCATAGGCGCAAATATTCACGAAGCAAGTTATGCGCAAGGAAGAGCGGATTTTGTATCAAAACTTGAAATTGCACTGAAAGAATGTTTCGAGACAGAATATTGGCCTGAATTGTTATATGAAACGGGTTATTTGCAAGAAAACAAATGCAAAGAACTGATGAGAGATTGTGGCGCGTTGAGAAGAATGCTTATTGCATCTTGTAAAACAACGAAAGATAACGCTTGATAAATAGAATATTCCACAACTCGCACAACGTGCGAATATCACTGTTGCATAGCAACAATATCACTGCGACATCGTCGCAATATCACTTTTGGCGCAAGGCAAAAATATCACTTGCCGACAGGCAAATATCACTCATTTTAATAAAAGTCCGCAACTTTTATTAAAAAAATTATCTTTTCGTGTGCGTGCGTATCGCGTGAGAGCGTGTAAGGGCGCGCAAGCGTGTGCGATGTATTAGAAAATGTATATATATTGGTATATAGCGCATAAAATCGGCAAAAACCGAATATAAATGCATAATATTGCATAAATATGCAAAATAGAAAAATCGACAAAAACGCAATTGTGTATCAAAATCATACAATTGATATAAATAAATCGGCAATTTTGGCAACAAAATATAGCGAAATATAAAGAAAATTTTATTTTGGTGTTGACACGATTGCATAAAAGATTTATAATTCGTGTATAATCAAAGTGTATGTGCACGCAGTTGTGCGCATATAATGTGAAGAGCAAAGCAGTGAAGTGCACGGCAAATTGCGAAGGGCTGATAGAAACTATGCGTATCATTGACCTTTTGAGCAATTGTTTTGCCTCGCAAAACAATTGCTATGCTACCGAAC
>CAVANK010000009.1:0-66748 GCA_963590075.1 Eshraghiella crossota | reverse complement strand
GTAATGAAATGCACCACCAAAAGTTTTACATTTCTGTCCAACTTTTGGGGTGCACTTCAGAAAGGTGAGCGTTTTTTATATCGTGAAGATCAGTCGAGTTGCGGACCTGCGGGGACGAGGGCTTTGCCGTGTGCGTTGCCTTCGTATTTTGCAAAGTTCTTGATGAAACGACCTGCAAGGTCAACTGCTTTCTTATTCCAATCTTCAACGTTTGCGTACGTGTCGCGAGGATCGAGGATACCGCTGTCTACGCCGTTAAGTTCGGTCGGGACTTCAAAGTTGAAGTACGGAATGGTCTTGGTGGGTGCTTTGTCGATATCACCGCTCAAAATCGCGTCAATGATGCCACGAGTATCCTTAATGGAGATACGCTTGCCCGTTCCGTTCCAGCCGGTGTTGACGAGGTACGCCTTTGCACCGCTCTTTTGCATCTTCTTGACGAGCTCTTCTGCATACTTGGTGGGATGCAATTCGAGGAATGCTTGACCGAAGCAAGCCGAGAACGTCGGAGTCGGTTCGGTTATACCGCGTTCCGTACCCGCAAGTTTTGCGGTGAAACCGGACAAGAAGTAGTATTGCGTTTGTTCCGGCGTGAGGATAGACACGGGAGGCAATACTCCGAATGCGTCCGCGGACAAGAAGATAACGCTCTTTGCATCGGGTGCCGCGGAAATCGGGCGCACGATGTTCTTGATGTGGTCGATAGGATAGGAAACGCGGGTGTTTTCCGTGACGCTCTTATCTGCGAAATCGATTTTGCCGTTTTCGTCGAGGGTGACGTTTTCAAGCAACGCGTTGCGCTTGATTGCGTTGTAGATATCGGGTTCGGAGTCCTTGTCGAGGTTGATGACCTTTGCATAGCAACCGCCCTCGAAGTTGAACACGCCGTTGTCGTCCCAGCCGTGCTCGTCGTCGCCGATAAGCAAACGCTTGGGATCTGTGGACAAAGTGGTTTTGCCAGTACCGGAAAGTCCGAAGAAGATTGCGGTGTTTTGACCGTTCATATCGGTGTTTGCGGAGCAATGCATCGAAGCAATGCCTTTGAGTGGCAAATAGTAGTTCATCATAGAGAACATACCCTTCTTCATTTCACCGCCGTACCACGTGTTGATGATGACTTGTTCACGGCTCGTGATATTGAATACGACTGCCGTTTCGGAATTGAGACCGAGTTCCTTGTAGTTTTCGACCTTTGCCTTGGACGCGTTGTAAACGACGAAGTCGGGCTCGAAGTTTTCAAGTTCTTCCGCAGTCGGCTTAATGAACATATTCTTGACGAAATGTGCTTGCCACGCAACTTCCACGATGAAGCGGATAGCCATACGCGTGTCCTTGTTCGCACCGCAGAATGCGTCTACGACGAACAATCTCTTGTCGGACAACTCTTTGATTGCGATGTCCTTGACGGCTTTCCACGCCTCTTGCGTTGCGGGGTGATTGTCGTTCTTGTATTCGTCGGAAGTCCACCAAATCGTGTCCTTGGAGTTGTCGTCAACGACGATAAATTTGTCCTTGGGCGAACGACCGGTATAAACGCCCGTCATAACGTTGACTGCGCCGAGTTCACTCACTTGACCTTTTTCATAGCCTTGAAGTTCGGGCTTGGTTTCCTCTTCAAAGAGCATTTCGTAAGAGGGATTGTAAACGACTTCGGTAGTGCCTGTAATACCGTATTTCGTCAAATCGATATTTTTCATAAATATCAAACTCCTTATAAAAAATTTTTATTTCGCACCGCACCGAGATGAGATACGAATTATTTTACCGTATTTAAGGATATTTTATATCCGTTGCCATTATTATACAATATTCATTTGCAAAATAAAAGTAAATTTTTATCAATAAAAATATTTGTCAAATGTTTAAGAAAGTTTTAAGGGTTGAACAAGTTTTGCACCCCGCTCGTTTATTGCGTGCTTATACGCGGTATGTGTCTATTTGAAGCGTAACCTATACACGGTATGTGTAACTTCGAAGACGGAACTCGAACCGCAAGTCGGCGAGTCTTTGAGCGAATGTTCTTACGCTCACTCATTCAAGGCGTCCTTATACTCGCACTCTGCTAATTCAAATCCCACTTATTAACGGAATGTGCTCATTTAGGGCTGGAGGCGCAAGGCGCCGACCGTATCGAACACCGAGCATGACGTTTTGTACCGTCCGACTGTGACGTGTTGTTGCGTAGCAGTCACACAAAGGACGGTGACATAATTAGGGAAATGTCCCTATCTATGCGAGCGTTGAGTGTTGTCCCCCGCTCCGCGGTCGCCGTGGGTTCCATTCGCTTGTCGAGAGGGGGAACGGCGATTGGGAAAACACATGAGGAAAGGGGGAATTGCATTTAAGGAGTTACGACGCACTCTATTAAAAATGGCACTCTGATGAGTGCCGTTCTTTATATTATGAAAGACTTATATATTGAGTTTATCGCCCTCTCATAGTCATAGGTATCCACACCCACGATTATGTTCAACTCCGAAGAGCCTTGGTCTATCATACGGACGTTGATATTGTCGCGGGCAAGCGCGGTGAAAAGCGTGGACGCAGTGCCTTGACGGGACGCCATATTGTGTCCGACGGTTGCGATGAGAGAAAGTCCGCTGTGTATCTCGATATTGTCTGCGTTGAGAGACTCTTGAAGGCGTGCAAGCACCTTTTGCATTTTGCCCGCAACGTATTCGTCTCGTATGACGATAGACAGCGTGTCTATTCCCGACGGCATATGCTCGAATGATATTCCCTCAAATTCGAGGACGGAAAGTGCTTTGCGCCCGAAACCTATCTCGGAATTCATCATATCTTTCTCGATATTGACGATGGTAAAGCCCTTTTTGCCCGCAATGCCCGTGATGACTTTTTGTTCTCTGGGCAAATCCTTTTCGGCAACTATCATAGTGCCCTTATACGAGGGATTGAACGTATTTTTGATATTGATAGGAATTCCGACGCTTCTGACGGGGAAAATAGATTCGGGGTGCAAAACCTCCGCGCCCATATACGCGAGTTCACGAAGTTCCCTATAACTTAAATAATCGATAATGGCGGGATCTTTGACGATACGCGGATCGGCGGTCAAAAATCCGTCCACGTCCGTCCAATTTTCGTAAATATCCGCACCCACCGCCCTTGCAACGAGTGCGCCCGTAATATCCGAGCCTCCGCGCGAAAAGGTGACTATTTCACCGTCGCGATTTGAGCCGTAAAAGCCCGGGATAACCGCGTATTCGACGCTTTCAAGCCGTTGCTTGATAAGGTCGAGCGTATAGTGCATTTGCAGTTTTCCCTCGGCGTTGAATTTGATTATCTCGTCCGTATCGACGAACTCGAAACCGAGCTTTGCGGCAAACAACCTTGCGCACAAATACTCCCCTCTCGACGCACAATAATCTCTTGACGCGCCCTTCTCGATATTGCTCTTGATATCGTCAAGAACGGCGTTCAAATCAATATCTACGCCGAGCGAATTTGCGATATCGAGAAAGCGATTTTTCACGATATCGAAAGACGCGTCGCAATTGCCTTTTTCTCTCTTTTCGTTGAAGCAAACGTACAACGCGTCGGTGATTTTGACGTCGTCGCAATCTCTTTTCCCGGGTGCGGAAACGACGATATATCTCCTTTGCTCGTCGCTTCTCACGATATTCGTGACGCGGGATATAGTACCGCCGTTTGCCATTGACGTTCCGCCGAATTTACATACTTTCATATCGTTCTCCGATACAGTATATTCGTTCGTGGTTTTGGGGTATGCGGATTTACTTTATTTTCTTTGCCTCGAAATAATATCTCTTTTCTTCCGCCTCACCCATAGAGAACGCCTTTCTGCAAAGCGTGCCGTTTTGAAGGACGTAACCGAAAAGTTCTTCTTTCTTAATCTTGGGCATCTCGATTGCAACGCCCGCGTTTTCGGACGCGACCGCGCGCAAGTGTTCTATGCCGTGGATATAGTCCACCGAGCACTCTTTGTGCGTGCCGGTATACTCGTCTATTGCGGTTTGGATATCCTTGATTGCCTTTGCGCTGTTGTCCTCTGCAAGTATATCGAACTCACCCGCACTGCCGAACGCTTTGACGACGGTACTGCCGTTCAATCTCGATTGTACAAACGCCTTAAAGTCCTCGCCCGCGCCGAACACGAAACGATGAATAGGCTCAAAAACTATGCCGTCGTCGTGAAGGTTCTCAACCTCGCAAAGTGCAAATCTGGCGGGATTAACTGCCTTTTGCGCATCGGTTAACCCCTCTTTCGTGCGATTCCAGTGTGCTTGCGCCGTTGCAAGAGAGTGATTGCCGTCACCCACCGCAAAGATAAAATCGTTGCTTCCCGTGCCGTAAAGATTTTGCACGGACTTTTCGTATTCGTCAAATAAATCTATGACTTTTTGAGCGTCCACGCGGTATCCGAGAAGATGTCCGCCGCCCATATTCAAATCGAAGTCGTAAATCTTTTCGCTTTCGTCGCGCTCTTGCCAAAGCCTTTCTATAACGCTCTTTTTCCTATCGTCGATGAGGAGCATTATGTGCGGTAATTCCACGGGAGCGTTCTCTCTTATTTTGAGGCGCGGAGGAATACGGTCAAGCACAACGCCTTCCGTCGAGCGTATATTTGCGTGCGACGGGTGCGTAAAACAGTAGTCTTCGAGGTCTACCGCAAGCACCACTCCGAGACGGGAAACACCGCTTGCCGTAGTCCTTTTCACAAGGACGAAACTGTCTTTGAGCGTCTTAAAAACGCCCTCGTCCACATACTCTTGCATAGTGCGGTTTATCTTGTCAATGCGCTCTTGCTTGTCCGCATCTTCGAGGTACACTTCGGGGAACACGAGTTTGAGCGTGCTCGGAGCGTCCCCGACGTAGTCTTCGAGGTCTTTCCAATACTTACGCTCGGAAGTGAACTGATCGCAAGCCACCACCGACCATTTGGAAAAATCGCAATCCGCAGGCACCAAAATATCCGTCTTTCTTATAGTTTTCATTTGAACCTACCGTTTCTGCGAATTTTGCCGATACGACGATTTGAGTGAGCCTCGCGAAGTGCGATAGCCGTAGGAGAGATGCCGTACGCTTCTTCTATCTCGTCTTTAAGTTTATCCATAGTCATATAACGCTTGATTTCACCGTGTTTGACTACGGAAATAATGCCCGTCTCTTCGCTTACGACGATGGAAAGCACGTCCGTTTCTTCCGTAACGCCGATTGCGGCGCGGTGACGCGTGCCCATCTCTTTGTTGACGTTGCGTTGCGTGAGAGTAAGGAAGCAACCCGCCGCGATAATCTTGTTACCGCGCACTATAACCGCACCGTCGTGAAGAGGCGCTTTGGTGTTGAATATACTCTCAAACAAAGGCGCGGATAACGTTGCGTTGAGGCGCGTACCCGTATCGAGGATATTGTCATGGATATCCCCTGCCGTATCAATGATGATGATTGCTCCGACGTCGTTTTTTGCCATATCTTGGCAAGCCGTCAAAATCTCCGCCGTTGCGTCACGCAATTCGTCGTCGCTGTTGTGAGTTTCGAAACCCTTGGCGGTGGAAACCTTTTGGAAGATGTTTTTCAAATCATTCTGATAGACCACGCACGCCGCGACTATATCGAAAACCACGACGAAGTGCATCACGTATTTTGCGATAGCGAGTTTTCCGCCCAACAATTCGGACAGTACGTTGACGAGCACGTCAAGCACCGCACCGAGAATGAGCAGGAAGAACACTTTCATATTGCGCTTGTAGATAAAGAAACTGAGCATAACTGCAAATACGATTACAAGCACCACCATATCGATGATGAAATACAAGTCAATCCCGTTTGCATACTTTGCGAAATCAAATGTCATATATTCCTCTTTTGCGGGCGTTTTGCCCTATTTTCTTTGGTATTAAATGTCGAACTCGTCAAAGACGTGATCGTCGTCGTCTTTTTTCTTGTTCGTATGGCTGTTTTCAAAATCCTCGAAGGTGGAGCCCATATCGTCGCGACGGGCATAAGGAGCACCGCCTCTTGCGCCGGGGTTCTTTGCAAAGAACTCCTCTCTCGTGTCCTCGTTTTGATATTCCGATGCGTTCTTTTTCATAAGCGACGCAATCACGATATCCGCAATTAGATACGCAAGATAAATTACGATTGCGCTTATGCTGGAATACACTTGTATAGTGGACGTAAGCGCGTCAACGGAATATCCCATTTGGCGCAAATACTCTATGAGCGTTTGCGAATATTCACCGCCCGAGCCGAGAGATACTATTGTGAAGTTGTTGCTGAATACGATAATTCCGAGCACCACGAAAAACGCCACCGACATCACGGTGAAACTGTTGCGTTTTTCCACGACGTTGAACTTGTAATGCTTTGCCATAAGGAAAAACATAATTAGCATCGCGCCCGGCAAAAGCAATACGTCAAGCACGGTTGCCGTGACGATATGCATATTGGCGGACAAAATGGAGAACGCGTCGATAAAGCCCGCAACCGCTCTCTCGCCCGCCACGAACGTCATAACGATATAGCAAAAATCCATGCGCGAAACATAATTGGAGTGTCTTCTTGCCGTAATATAGTACAAGATGAGCGCACACACGAAAGTCTCGACCGCGGGGATAACTCCGTAATTGAAAATCATAAGGAACACGTCCGCAACTATTTGCGTTCTCGACGCCTCGCCGATAAGGACGTTGATATCCTCGTAGATGCCGTAGACGTTTCTGATATAATTGGCAAAGATAAGCCCCAGCCAAATCCATACGTAATATTTTCTATCGATTTTGTTTTGCATAAGTCACCTAAATGTTGAGCAATTGGAGTATTGCCTCGTGAATTGCGCTCACGTCCGAGCGTTTTCCGCTTAGCACGTCGTATTGAAGCGCGTGCAAATAGTCAACGCACTTTTTGAGGCGCATTTGCGAGTAGTTGGAAGATACCTTGCGCAAGAAATACACCGCACCGCTCTTCATACCGAGAAGTTTTGCCACTTCTTCGTTGGACAAATTCTTATTGAGTTCGGCATGCAACATATTGCGATACTTGTCGTAAAGTCTGTTGATGACGGTCACGCCTCTGATACCGTTTTTGAAAAACACGTCAAGCACTTCGAGAGCCTTGTTTGCGTTCTTTTCGCTCACCGCGTTTGCAAGTTCGTATATCTGAAAGTCGATATCCGCACTCACCATATCCTCAACGTCGCGCTTGGTTATCACCTCGTCGCAGTACGCTTTGAGTTTGACGAGCTCTGTTGCGATACGAGACATATTGCCTTGCGTGCGCGTGACGAGTTCTATTTCCGCGTCCTTGTCAATCTTGCGAGCGGGTACATAAGATGCAATCTCCTCTATCTCTTTTGCAAGTTCGCTATCTTCGAGGCGGGAGCAATCCACCGCTTGCGCTTTCTTGTTTTTGAGCGATTTTGCCACTTCGTCGTCGCAATCCACCGCAAGCACCGACGTCTCCGACGGGGACGCAAGATACTTCTCGTACGCGTCCTTGCTTGCGCTCGATATCGCACCGTCGAGAGTAAGCACCACCACTTTGCGCTCGTCGAACATAGGAAATGTGTAAAGCGCGTCTATTGCCGAAGACACTCCGTCGTCACCCGACGCCGTCGAGAGATTGAAGTCGGCGTATTCGGGATCTACGAGATTTTTGAGAGCCTTGATTGCGGAAGATTTGAGATAATCGTCGTCGCCATACACGATATATGCGGGAGCAAAATTTTCTCTTCCTTGCGAAGCCTCTTTTATGTGTTGCTTAAATTCGCCGTATTTCATTGCACGCACTCGCGCCCGTAAGCGCATAATATCCTATGATAAGTTACAGTATATGATAACATTAAACCTTGATTTTGTAAAGAACTAATGTTTACGCGTTGTTTTACGATATTATTTTTTTTGTCTAATCACGCCTTTCAAACGCTTGACTTTGAATTTTTATAGTTGTAGAATGGTACGAAATCGGACTATTTTGAGGTATATATGGCAACAGTCAACGACTACCGCGCGCTGTTTTGGGAAAGCGACAGAATGTACAATGAAATAATGGAAAAATCGGGCTTTTCTTCAAGCGAGTTTATGAGCCTTTATTGCATTGCAAACGGCGTAAACACACAAGCGGGCATATCCAAAAAATTGTATATTCCCAAGCAAACCATCAATTCTTCCGTAAAGAAGTTGATATCGCTCGGCTACGTCGCTATGGCGTCGATTGACGGCAACAATAAGGCAAAATCGCTATACCTCACCCCGCTCGGTCAAGAGATATACAAGCAAAAAGTCGCGATTGTGGACGATATCGAGGACGAACTTTGGCAAGAACTCGATCCCAAAGAGGCGGACGCGCTCGTCGCACTCACGCAAAAATACAACGATTTATTCAGAAAATATTCCGAAAAACACTTTTCGACAAAGCAAAATTGAGGCAAAAATATGGCAGTACATCTAGACGATCATTTCACATACAAAAAGATAGGAAAAGCGGTGCTTTCGCCAATCCTTATGATGGTTTTTACGTCCGTATATAGCATAGTAGACGGCGTATTCGTATCCAATTTCGTAGGAAAAACGGCGTTTGCGGCGCTCAACCTCGTATTCCCCGTGACGATGATACTCGGCTCGCTCGGCTTTATGATGGGCGCGGGCGGTTCGGCACTCGTGGCAAAAACGCTGGGTGAAGGCGACAAAGAAAAGGCAAACAAGATTTTCTCCGGCGTGGTGTATTCCACGATAATTCTCGGCGTCATAGTATCGCTTGCCGTAGTGTTTTTCGTAGAGCCTATCTCAAAACTTCTCGGTGCGACGGACGAAATGCTTCCATACTGCACCGTGTACGGTCAAATCCTTATAGGCGCAGAAGTTTTGTTTATGGTGCAAAACCTCTTCCAAACCTTCTTCATCGTGGCGGAAAGACCGCAACTCGGCTTTGCCGTAACCGCAATCGCGGGCGTTACCAACATCATTCTCGATGCGGCGTTCGTAGTGGGTGCAAAACTCGGTCTTGCCGGTGCGGCGTACGCAACCATAATCGGTCAGTTCTTCGGCGCGGTTATCCCGATTATATACTTTGCTTGCCCCAACAAGAGCCTCTTGCGCCTCGGCAAAGCGACGTTTGCTCCGCGTATGCTCTTTCAGACCGTCACCAACGGTTCAAGCGAACTTTTGAGCAATATCGCCTCCTCCGTCGTCAGCATGATATACAATATGCAACTGCTCAAATTTGCGGGTGAAGACGGCGTATCGGCGTACGGTATAATTATGTACGCGAGTTTCATATTTGCGGCGGTGTTTATGGGTTATGCAATCGGCGTTGCGCCTATAATAAGCTACAACTACGGCGCGCAAAACCGCGACGAACTCAAAAATATGTTCAAAAAGAGCACTATTATCACCTTCACGGCGGGCGTAATTATGACGATATTGTCCGTTGCGCTTGCTCGTCCGCTTTCAAGCATATTCGTAAGTTACGACCAAAACTTGCTCGATATGACCACTGTGGGTATACGAATATTCTCGGTATCCTTCATATTTATGGGCTTCAATATGTTTGTATCGTCCTTCTTCACCGCTCTCAACAACGGGCTTGTCTCGGCAATAGTGTCCTTTGCCCGTACGTTAATATTCCAAATCGGTGCGGTTATGCTCTTGCCTATGGCGTTCGGTCTTACGGGTATATGGTGCGCAATCATAGTGGCGGAAGGTCTTGCCTTGGTGCTTGAAATTATATTCCTCGTCACCAACCAAAAGAAATACGGATATTGATTGCAACTCGCAATCCGACGATGCCAATATCGACAAAAACGGCTTCCCGTCATCGGAAAGCCGTTTTTCATTCGTATAATTTATAGCCGTTTTTATTGCGTTTTTATCGCGTTTTTCAACAAAAATTATGTCATTTTTGGCGCGCCTTACCGCGTTTATAAACGCTTACAGCACCTTGTTAAGAAACTCTTTGAGGCGGTCGCACTTTGGATTTGCAAAAAACTCTTCGGGCGGTGCTTCTTCCAAAATCTTGCCTTGCGCCATAAACAGTATTCTCGTACCCACCTCTCTTGCAAACGCCATCTCGTGAGTTACGATAACCATCGTCATACCCTCGTTTGCAACTTGCTTTATGAGGTCGAGCACCTCTCCCACCATCTCGGGATCGAGTGCGCTCGTAGGCTCGTCAAAGAGCATAACTTTGGGATTCATCGCAAGCGCGCGAGCGATCGCAACGCGTTGCTTTTGTCCACCGCTCAAAGTAGAGGGATAAACGTCGGCTTTGCTCTCAAGACCTATGCGCTTCAAAAGTTCGTCCGCCCTCTCGTTTGCCTTCTCGACTATCTCTTTTTTGGATGTATATTCAAGCGGTTGGACGCTCTTTTGCTCGGCGTGTACGGAGTGCGAAATCTTGCGTTCCGCGTTCTCTATTTTCTCGGTGAGATCGAGCTTTTGTTTTGTGAGTTTGGGATCATAAGTGGCATAAGATTTTCCGCTTATCTCTTTTATGACTTTGGTCTCTTCCCACGCGCAAACAATAGGTTTAAGTTGCTCTTTTAACTCTTCAAGTCGCTTTTGGAGCAAAACTATCTTTTTATCGACGTTTTCGTTGTACTTTTGTCCGTACTTTTCAAACCACTTGTTGTATATAGGCACGAGAGCGTTTTTGCGTTTTGTTTTGCGCATGTTTTTTATGCCTATTTGCACGGGCGCGAGTGTTATGTTTTTCTTCACCGTCATATTGTTGAACAGGTTGAATTGTTGAAAAACCATACCCATTTTTTCGCGTTGTTCGTTGATGTCCACTTTGAGGTCGGCAAGGTCAACGCCGTCAAACATAATCTTGCCCGCCGTGGGATCTTCGAGGCAATTGAGGCAACGCAAAAACGTTGATTTTCCTCCGCCGCTCGGACCTACTATAACTACGCGTTCACCCTCTTCTATCGTCTCGGTGATGTCGTCGAGAACGAGCAAATCGCCAAATTTCTTCGTCAAATTTATAGCACTCAACATACCTTACGCCTCCACGATATAGTCTTTTTTCTTTCCGCGCACTTCGATGCGTTTGTAATTGCGGTCGGTCTTTGCCATTTGCTTTTCGATGAGTTTGAGTATTCCGGTAAGCCCCATAACGATTATAAGATACATAACCGCCGCAATAAGCAACGGGAATAGATAATCGAAAGTCCTCGATTGGATAAGACCGGGCACTTTGCCGAGGTCGAGAATACCGACGTATCCGACGATTGCAGTTTCCTTGACAAGAGTTATAAACTCGTTGAAAAGAGGTGGCATAACGTTGCGCACCGCTTGCGGTGTAACCACTCTCAAAAGCGTTTGTCCCGTTGATAAACCAAGCGAACGTCCCGCTTCCATTTGACCGTAATCGACGCTTTCGAAGCCCGCCCTCACTATCTCGGCAACATACGCGCCCGAGTTGAGACCGAACGTCAACGCACCTATAAGTATGCCGTTATCGGAAGATGCAAGCACCACGAAGTACATTATGAAAAGTTGCAAAACGACGGGCGTTCCGCGGATTATCATTATGTAAGTTTTGGCAATGATTGACAGTACTTTGAGTTTGCCCGTCTTTTTGTTGACGTAGACTATCATTGCCAAAGTAACGCCGATTGCCACACCTATGAGTGTGGCAAGGAATGCAATCAAAAGAGTGTTGCCAAGTCCTTTGAAATACAGTATGTATCTGTCGTCGTATATAAAAGCCTTATATAGACGCTCCCCTATCGTAGCCGACAAAACGCTTTCCATCACAGCATCAACTCCGCGGGGATTTTGTCCATAAGTATTGCGTCGATACGTCCGTTTTTGAGGTCTTGAAGCGCAAGCGCATACGCCTTGTATCGTGTCACTTCCGCGCCCTCTGCCTTTACGACGACGGTGGTTTTGCTTTCATCTTCATTGACAATCTCATAGGTATATCCGTTTCCGGTTGCCTCGCTAATGATGATATCACCGCTCGTGCCCTCTTGCACGCCCACTTTCTTGCCCGCAAGGTCTTTGACGCTCTTGTATTGTCCGTCTTTTGAGACGATAACGAGAGTTGAGGAAGCGTACACGTTGCTGAAATCCACAAATTCTTTACGCTCTTCCGTTATAGACATACCCGCCGCGCCGACCGCGTCACCCGTAGCCGTCGATACGTTGGTTGCAATCACGTCAAACGCGACGTCCTTAACCTCGATTTTTTTGCCCGTATTGACCGCAACTTGGGACATAATGGCGATATCGATACCCACGACGTTTCCGCCGTATACAAACTCGTAAGGCGCAAAGCCCGATTCTGTGTACACCGCAATCGTTTGCGTTGCGTTTCCAAAGTCCCAACTCGTTTGAAGTCCCTCGGGAGCAACCGCTTTTTCACCGCCCTTTTCCTCGTTTGCGAGTGCGGAGTAATAGTCGGAGTATTGATCGAGTTTGCCGTTTACTTTCCACTCGTCAATGACCTGATTGACTGCGTTCATAAGTTCGGTATTGCCCTTTGTAACCGCAATGCCGAAGTCTTCTTGAAGAAGATCGGTTGCGACTTCCGCCACAAGATTGATATCGTTATCGTTGCACGCGACGAGTGCGAAACACGCCGTGAGCATCGTTGCGACAACTGCTAAAACAATGATTGTTTTTACTGATTTTTTCATATCGTATATCCTAAAAATTTTCCTTTTGTCGTATTGCTCACATATAATAGCAACATCGCAAAAATAAAGCAAGCAATTGTGCATAAAAATATATAAAATTTTTTATATTTTTTGTATATTTTGCATAATTTATAGGTTTATGCATAAAATATGCGCAGATATTGCATAATTTGCAATTCCATCGGCGTTTTGAAAATCGTATACAGCATTTGACGGCGATTGGCATTTGTTATATTATATTTATGCTATGCCGAACGAGAATAAAACCAACCTTGCAAAGCACCGCCGTTTTTGTGCTTTGGGGCAAATTCTCGTTTGAAGCGCTATGGCAAAGGAAGACAAAATGACTTACGATATTGCAACGCTATATGCGGACGAAACGGGGCTTCAACTTATAGACGGCGCAAAACGAACGCTTGAAGCAATCGGCAAAAAATATTGCCACGAGTTCAATTTTTGCGACGGAGTTATCGGCAAATACGCAATGGAAAAATACGGAGAGGCACTGCCGCAATCAACCCTCGATTGTTCCGTCAAAGCGCACGCCGTTTTATTCGGTGCGTCGGCAAAGCAATCCCCTTACGCTTTACCGTTGCAAAGCGCGCTCACTTCCCTTTGCAAATCTCTCGGGCTTTATGCGGGCTTGCACCCCGTCAAACTCTATCCCAATCTTGCAGGTCAAAGCGTTCTCAAAGACGATATCCTTTCAAAAGGCGTTGACTTTGTAATCGTGCGCGACGTGGACGGCGGTATCTACTTCGGAGAAAACGGTTTCCGCATCAACGGCAAATTCGGCAGAGAGGCTTTTGACACCGAACGTTATAGCGAACTCGAAATAGAACGCGTCGCGCGTATTGCGTACGAGCTTGCTCGCACGCGCAATAAATCGGTTGCGCTTGCGGACAAGGCAACCAACCTCACTTCCTCTCGACTTTGGCGCAAAATCGTTACGGATATCAACGAGGACTACCCCGACGTGCGCCTCGATATGCTGGATATATCCGATATTGCAAAACGCCTTGCGCAAAACCCCTCGCAATTTGACGTAATACTCACCGCCAACCTCTTCGGCGATGCAATCACCGCTTTTGCCGGTGCGCTTGTCGGCAGTGAAAACGCTATGCCCACGATTACGCTCGGCGATACCACGCTCGGACTTTACGGTGCAAAATGCGATACGCCCGACTGCTTTGCCAAAAACGGCGTGGTCAATCCCGTCGGTGAGATTTTGGCGTGCGCAAGTATGCTTCGCTTCTCTCTCGACCTCGACAAGGAAGCAACCGCCCTCGAAAACGCCACAGCCGCCACGATTGCGAACGACAACCTTCCTTTCGACCTCGGCGGAACGCTCACATCCTCTCAACTCGCGGACGAAATCATATCGAGATTATAACCTACAAATTTGCGCTATAAAAACAATCACACTCGTAAGCATTTTTTGCTATTGCAACTAAATACAAACACCCGTTTTTGGCTTAAAAATGACATAATTTTTATCAAAAAAACGCAAAAAATCTCGCATTTTTTGCGAGATTTTTTCATGTTTTTTTGCCGTTTTTTAAGGTTTTATATTATTTTATGCCTTCCAAATAGTTTATATCGTTCTTATTGTTTATGCCTTTCAAATAGAGTATACCCTCCTATTTGTTTACACCTTTCGAGTAGTTTATATCGTCCAAATAGTTTATATCATCCGAATAGTTTATATCATCCAAATAGTTTATATCATCCGAATAGTTTATATTATCGCCGATTTATCCGTTATTCCGCTCTGTTGGATTGGATTTGCAAGCTGAGCAATGCAAGCGACGACGCCAAATCTTCGTTTTTGAGTGCTACGTTTGCGGGAATATTGAGGTGCACGGAAGCAAAGTTCCATATTGCCTTGATGCCCGCGGCAACCATTCTGTCTGCAACTTCTTGCGCGGCGTACGCGGGCACGGTGATGATGCCCAGTTTGATATTGAACCTTTCCACGATGCCTTGCAATCTGCTCACGTCGTAGACGGGTTTGCCGTTGATTTTGGTATTTACGATTTTCTCGTTGTTGTCGAACGCCGCCACGATATTCAAGCCGTAGTTTTCAAAACCGCCATAGCCCAAAAACGCTTTGCCGAGACCGCCGACGCCCACCAAAATCGCGTCGTGAGTGTTGTTATAGCCCAAAAAACCTTCCAAATCCGCAATAATCTCTTTGGTTACGTAGCCCATTTTCGGCTTGCCCGCAACGGAAGACACGAGCGCGATATCCTTACGCACTTGCACGGGATTAAGTCCGAGTCCGTTTGCGATTGTGGTGCTTGACACGGTTGCAACGTTGAGCTTGTCCAACTGATAAAGATATTTGAGATAAGACGGAAGTCTGTTTAGCGTGGCTTTTGAGATTTCTTTATTGTCTTTGGTCATATTAACCTCTATATTTGCATATTTTTATCGATAAAAAATATACTCTTATCACGCCGATTTGTCAAGGTTTTGTCCAAATAATAGTTTATATCGATATATATTGATAAAATCCGATATCACTAATTCTCTTTATTTTCTTCTTTCGAGTCGTCCGACACGTCGTTTTGCGACTTGTTTTCATCAAAAGGATTTTGATTTCCCTCCGGTACAATCTCAACGTTTTCGGATTTATCCTCTTCTTGTCTTTCATCGCTTCCGTTCGTTTGCTCGTCCGTATCGAATTTATCTTCAAACGATTTTTCCATATCGCCAAAACTATCATCCGATACTGGTTTATAGAACGGTTTTTGCTCGTTTTGCGATTGCAATGCTTTCTTTTTTATACGTTTTTTGCGCACTTTCACAATGATAACGGCAATTATCGGTATCCAAATCACCGACGTAACCGCAAGCACGATACCCGTTATCACGAGCCCCCACCACGCGCTCAACGTAATGGGCGCAAGGCTCTTGCAAACATCGAACGTCAGTTCCCCCTTCGGCAAACCCTGGCAAGAATACTCGTAATAGCCTTTGTGCTTTTTCATTTTGCCCACCGATACGTTTTTGACGTACATATCCGTGTTTATGCGCAAGTGGAATTCTCCGAAACTTGCCCACGTTTTTGCCGGCGAAAGCAAGTACGTATATTTCAACACATACGGCGTATATTCTCTGGTTACATTCGGATAAAGCGGTGCAACGACCTCGTTTACGATTGTTTGATACGGCGCAAATTCAAGCGTGTAATCGTACCAACGAAATCTAAACTCTTTCTTGAAATCGAGATCTACAAATCTCGAACTTTGAGCATATCTCGCAACGAAAGCATTGTACCAATCAACTTCTTCGACGTCTCCGTCCTCGTCATAAATCGACATCGCGGCGTCATAAAGCGTGACTTCTTCCACAAATTCGATTGATGGCAATGTTTTCTCTCCGTATTTGCACATAACCATTGACGGAGTAAGTTCTTGATTGCTGTAAATAAACGTATCGCCGTTGACGTCGCAGTTTGCACCTACATAATCAAACCACCGTCCGTATTTTCCCTCTCCAGACGAACCTTCCGAAAAATCACACATCACCTTGAAATCGTCATCGGCAATCCAAATAACCTCTATATTCTTGGGAATATCATAGTTGACTTTTGCATGGCAAACGTATTTATAAACCTTTGTATCTTTTTTTAGATCTTCTTTTTCAATATAATCGTCGGATAAATATTTCGTATCTTCGGCAAGATTGAACTGAACAATTTCGTAGTAACGATTCACTCTTTGCTGTCTATACGTATTTCTTATGCGTTTTGTGATGTCTGCACCGTCCTGTGTGACGGAATAATACTTTTTATTGTCTTGAGTATATTTTGACTCATACTCGGGCGCATAACCGAATGGAAAAATCAATCCCACCTTTGCCGTAATATCCGTCGGATTTCTGAAAGTATATTTTGCGCTGACTCTGCCCGTAGGATCCTCATACTCTTCATAAAAGAGTCCCATATCGTCCTTATAAATGTCAAAAGTCAAATCCTCTCTATCCACGATGATAGGGCAATCTTCGTCCTTTACGATTGCGCCGACAGAGTTTACGCCGTCGTACTTATACCACGCGGAATTTGCGCTCGCGACGCCTTCGGGGACAAAAATAAACACGCTCGACAAGACTGCAACCGCAATCAGCACGAACGTGTATATAAACTTTTCCATATCCTTTTTCATACGCTCCCTCTCGATTTATTATGAGGGATAACGCAAAATATGTCAACCTTCAATTGCCAAGGCGGTGATATCGGCAAGCGTGAAAGGTATTGCTTTTTTAAGCTCGGACAAAGTGGTTTCTATCTGATATCCGATTTTTCCGCCCGAAAAATAGATTTTGTCAACGCTCTCCGCACTTACGTCTATCGTAGTTTTGAAAAACTTTTTCATACCCACGGGAGAGCACCCGCCGTGCACGTATCCCGTAAGCGCAAGCAAGTCTTTGGAGCGCACCATTTCGATATTCTTTTCACCAACGACTTGCGCGGCTTTTTTGAGGTCGAGCTCGCAAGCGACTGGCACTACGAAAACGTAATGTTCGAGGCTCTTGCCCACGGTTACGAGCGTTTTATATACGTACTTTGCGTCAACTCCGAGAAGTTTTGCCGCCTCTTCACCGCTAACCGCCTCGACGATAGGCAAAATATGCTCCTTATACGTTGCTTTTTTGGCGTCGAGAAGTCGCATTGCGTTGGTCTTTTCAACCTTGTCTTTTGCCATATCAGTCCTCTTTATTTTCGCTCGTTTGCTCGTCCACTTTGAGCATTATCGCACATTCTATACGCTTTTTGAAGAGGTCGCAACCGTACTCGTAAACGCCGTTGATATCACCCGTTGCGTTGTACGCGTTGGCGGCGCAACCGCCCGAGCAATAAAGCCTTGCCCAGCAATCGTCGCACTCTTTGCGCGAATAGGCGTTGCATCTCTTGAATTTGTCGCGCATCGCCGTATTGGTAACGCCACTCCAAATATCGCCCATAAGATAATCCTTGTTGCCTACGAATTGATGGCAAGGATAAAGTTCTCCCGTAGGCGTAACCGCAAGGTATTCCGTCCCACTGCCGCAACCCGATATGCGCTTATAAATGCAAGGACCGCCTTCGAGATTGAGCATATAGTGATAGAAGGTAAAGGGCTTACCCTCTTTTCTGCGCTTAATCATCATATCGGCAAGCTTTTCGTATTCACCGAAGATTACCTTCTTGTCGTTTTCGTCAAGAGCGTACTTGTCGGTGGGCGGACATACCACGGGCTCCATACTGAGTTCGTCGAAACCCAAATCGAGCATCGTTTGGATATCTTTTGTAAAGTCGGGATTGCGATGAGTGAAAGTGCCTCTCATATAATAGTTCTTTCCACCGCGCGCTTTTACGAATTTTTGGAATTTCGGCACGATTATATCGAAACTTCCCACACCGCCCGCGGTCTTGCGGAAGTGATCGTTGATTTCCTTTCTTCCGTCAAGGCTCAATACGACGTTGTCCATCTCCTTGTTGGCAAAATCGATAACGTCGTCGTCAACAAGCATACCGTTGGTGGTGAGCGTAAAGCGGAAATTTTTGCCGTGTTCTTTTTCAATGGAACGCGCGTACGCGACGAGGTCTTTGACCACTTGCCAATTCATAAGCGGTTCACCGCCGAAAAAGTCCACTTCGAGATTGTGTCTCGTTCCGCTGTTTTCAACGAGAAAATCGAGGGCGCGCTTGCCCACTTCAAAGGACATCAACGCTCTCTCTCCGTGATACTTGCCTTGCGATGCAAAGCAGTATTCGCAGTTGAGATTGCAAGTATGCGCAACGTGCAAACACATTGCTTTTAGCACGGTGTTGCGCTTTGCCAAAATATCCACGTCGGGTTTGAAAGTGTCCTCTGAAAAGAGTTTGCCCTCTTTTTTGAGCTCTTCGATATCGTCGATGCAATCGAGCACGTCTTGCTCGGTGACGTCGTATTTTGAAGTTATCTCTTTTACGATTTCGTCCTTACTTGCACTTTGGTACAAGCCGATGATATCGTACGCCACGTCGTCCACGCTATGCACGCTTCCGCTTGCCGTGTCAAGCACGACGTTGTATCCGTTGAGTTTGAAAGAATGTATCATATCTATTGCGCCTTTGCACAAAAAACGCCTATGAGAACATAGGCGAGTTTTGCAAATAATCGTTTAATAAAATCTTACTTTGCAGATTTTTCGCATTTTTGGTTTGCAACACCGCAAGAAGTTTTGCAAGCGGATTGGCAAGAAGTTTGGCATTCACCGCAGCCGCCGTTCTTTTTGCTTTCGTTCAAATCGCGAGTTTTCAATGTTGTAATTCTTTTCATCGTAAAGACTCCTTACTTTTGATATATCTATTATAAAAACATCGTTTTGTTTTGTCAAGGCAAATCGACACCGTTTTGCACCACTGCGAGTTTTGACGGGAATTCTCTACTTTCGCTCGCAACATTCACACCGCTTTCATATGCCAAAGTGGCGTATTTTACAAAGTCCTCTTCCACTCTTTCGCCCTTGACTATGACGGGACATCCCGGCGGATACGCCCACGCGTTTTCCGCGCACACTCTGCCCACGCTTTGCGCAAAATCGACGTATTCGCAACTTAAAGTGTCGATTTGGTACGGTTCAAACACCTTTTGTGGCAATTTCGGCAATTTTACATACGTCAAGCCGTCTCTCGTTTTTGCGTTTGCGTCTATATCGAACACCGCCTTTGCGAGTTTTGCAAAAGACGCCTTGTCGTCTCCGAGTCCGCTCATTGCGATTGCGTAGTTTACGCTTGCCATTTCAAGTTCTATATCGCAATCGGCACGCAGTTTTTTCTTAAACTCCACTCCGCTGAAAGCGCAACCTCCCACGCAAAATACGAGTTTGCTCTTGTCATAGCCAAACACTCTTCCGTCCTTTTTGCCGTCGAAGAGTTTGATATTGACGAGGTGTGAAAAAGATTTTCTCACCGCGTCCAAGTTTTTGCTCCACTCCCCCATCGCCTCGCTTGCGTAGTTTTGCAAGAACCCCACACAACCGTCGATAGACGCCATAAGCACGTAGGACGGCGACGAGGATTGAAACACTGCAAGGTTTTTGTCGATGCGCTTTATATCCGCTCTATCCGAGCAAACGTGAAGTATCGCGGTTTGAGTAAGCGAGGGCAAAGTCTTGTGCAAACTGTTCACCACAACGTCCGCACCGAGTTGTCTTGCGCTCTTTTCAAAGCCTTTGTGAAGTCCGAGATGAGCACCGTGCGCCTCGTCCACGAACAGCAACGAACCTCTTTCGTGGCATATATCCGCAATGCTCTTTATATCGCTTATTATGCCCTCGTAAGTGGGGCTCGTGATAACTACTAGTTTGATATCTTCGTCTTTTTCAAACGCCTCTTTCACGCTCTTTGGCGATACCGAGCCGTAAAAGCCGTATTCCTCGAAATACGAAGGTTCGACGTACACGGGCACGAGCCTGCAAAGTTCTACCGCGTTGTACACGGACTTGTGGCAATTACGCGCGACAAGCACTTTATCGCCTTCTTTGGTCAATGCTCTGACGGACGCCAAAACGCCCGCCGTACTGCCCCCCACCAAAAATCGCGAACATATCGTGCCGTACAATTTGCTTGCCCTCTTTTCCGCGTCGAGAAGAACCCCCGAAGCGTCGTGAAGGTTGTCAAAGCCGTCAATCTCGGTGATATCTATCTTTTGTGCGCCGAACAGAAAATCGTACGTGCCTCTCTTATGACCGGGCATATGAAAAGGCACGATACCTCTCTCGTCGTGTTCTTTGAGAAGTTCCGCAAGCCCTTTTTCGTCTTGCGACTTCTTGTCCGACGTGCCAAAATGCACGTTTCCGCCCAAAATTCGTTCGTTTTTGCGTTTCATAATTCAATTATAGCACAACTTTGCAAAATTGCTATGGAAATATATTTATATCCGTGTTATAATCGGTATTGATAAATATAAAAGGTGCGTTATGAAGAAAAAAGCATTTATAGTCGTTATCGCAATCGTTCTTATGCTCGCAAGTTTTGCGGGTTTTGTTGCGTGCGACGATAAAGACGATACGCCGACCAAATCTTCCGTCAACATAATCGACGATGACGATACGCCGACCAAATCTTCCGTCAACATAATCGACGATGACAATGCGCTCGTGTTCGAGCCGGTAGGCAAAGATATACAGTACGGCTTGCTTTTTTACGTCGGCACTTACATCTCCCCCGACAAGTATTCTTACCTCGGTTATCGCCTTGCCGAAGAGGGATATCTCACTTATATCCCAAAAACGCAAAACGATATGCCCTACACTTATTTTGAGGAAAAAGAACTTGCGTTTGAGAAATATCCGAGCGTGCAGTTTTTCATCGGCGGACACTCCAACCAAGGCGCGGACGCCGCATTGCGCAGAATATCCGAAACCGAGCGCAAAGAACTCGGCGCAATATTCTTCTCTCCCATAACCGTCGGACATTACCAAGTTTTTGACAAAGACGGCAACCCCGTCAAAGACGAGGAAGGACTTGACGTCTACGAGGACTACACTCTTGCCCTCTCCTCTTTACCCGCTCTTTATATCTCGGGTGATAAAGACGCCGTATGCACGCAAGCGCAAATAGACGAGGCAAAATCGAGAATGCCACAAAACTGCATATTCAAATCCGTTGAAAACGGCAACCACACCGCTTTTGCCGAAATAAACAAAACCACCGACTTGCCCGCCGTGTTGCAACTCTTGCCGACGTTTACAAGCGACGTAACCGCCACGACGACGTTGCAAAAAGACGACCAACGCACGCTCGTCGCCAACTACGTTTTGCAATTCATCAAAGACAATATCGCATAAACAATGCAAAATCGACACGATAATTGAAATATTTTCACACAATAGTTGAAACGGAAAATCCGAGCGTTTTGCTCGGATTTTTAATGTGTTTTGGTTTGTTTGCGATTGTTTTCTAAATGCTATGATTTTTTCTCAATGCGATACGATACACTCAAAAGGCATATTTATATCGCAAGACTGTTCGTTTTGATTATTCCGCGTCTTCCGGCTCGTTTTCTACGCTCTCTCTTTGATACTCACCCACGCGCTTTTCAAACGCTTTTGCGTCGATAAGTTCAAACAACGCGGGGCGCAATTTCTCGGGTGCGACGCTCTTTTCCGCCGCAAGCGTGAATATAAACAAGAAGATAAGTCCGTTGGGCGTGTAGTAGAACACGTCGATAAGTCCGTACGCAAAGAAGATTGCAAAGCCTACGAGCATAAACCACTTTTCGGTGCTACGGTGCGTAAGGAACGCCCTCAATCTCGACCATTCGAGGAATAACCACGCAATAAAGCCCACGATACCCGTTGCGCCGAGCGCTTGGAAAAATGTGGAGTGATACCAGTACGGCGTGTATCCGTCGCTCGGGCTATCCAAGTGTGCTCCGAGTCTATAATCGAAGCCCGCACCGAAAACGGGATTGTGCTTAAAACTCTCGATTGCGTCTTTATATAGAACGTCTCTACCGCTTCCGTCAAGACCTTTGCTCATAATACCGCCCATAATCTCGTGGATTTTGTCGGCGTACGCCATAAACGCAAATATGCCGACGACGATAGTTAGGCACACCGTTATGATTGCTCGTCCGCGGTATTGGCTCTTGTACACGCAGAGTCCCACGCCCGCGATAAGTCCCATTGCGCCGAACAAAATCGCACCGCGCGACGAAGACATAAACACAAAGAAGTATTGCACGAGCGCATAGAGCAAATAAAGCGGTGAAAACTTGCCGTTCTTGACCGCGTAATAAAGCGCTGCTGGCATCATCGTGGCAAGGATAATACTATAATTGTTTGGTCCACCCCAGCCTATGTCCACGTTTTTGCGCTTAAATCCGTCAAGAATTGCGTCAAATCCACCGCCTGTTTTCGCGTAGTAGACGATAAGTTGAAGCACGATAAGCACGCTCGTTGCAAACATAATGTGAAGCACGTAATCCAATAGTCTTTTGCCGTCCTCACCGCCGGAAGTCGTTGCGTTGAAGAACGTATATCCCATGGCAAGCACGACACAAAGCAAGCCGACGACCATTGCGTAAAGACCGTGCTCGGCAAAGTTTTGATACCTCTCTGCCCTAGCGATGCCCGAAATCATATTGGCGGCGCAAAAAACGATAGTCGCAAGCGTCGTTACGGTTATTGTCTTGTAATTAAAGAACTTGAAAGACGGACGAAATCTTATTATATTTACGATCGCACCGATCGGTATAAGCGCAACGAAGGAGATAAGCCACGCCATTCCTTGCAAATTGTGTCGGTTTTTCCCGAGCATAAACAAAAAAGTCCACAAAATAGCGATGACGGGCATAGTGTCTTTGCAAAGGCAAAGAATAACGCACGCCACGACCGCCGCTATAATAAATCCTGCAATCCATCCCCCCGTAGCCCAACACACGAACACGATAGCGAGCCAGCACCAGATAAACGCCTTTGAGCAAAACGCCTTGGAGACGTTCTCTTGTTTCAACAAATCTTTGATTTTCCCCATTTTCCCTAAATATGTGCGCGATCAATCGTTGTTAATCAAAATCTTGCTATATTGATACGGATATTTCACGCAATTTTCCACCACTTGCGGAACTTCGCCGAAGTTGGCGTCCGCACTGATGATGCCGTCAGTTTTGACGACTTTGTTTGCTATAAGGTTGATTGCCGACGACATTTCACCGTAGCCGTTGCATACGCCTTTGAGTTTGAGTTGCTTTTTGAGAATGGAATACGCGTCAACCGAGTGCTTTGCACGAGTTGCGTAACCCGCGATAACGACGTCGCCCTCGTTTTTGACGAGCCGAATTGCGGAATTGATATCCACGCTTTCACCTGCGAAAATCGCGCCTTCGCTCATACGACCGCCCGTAATTTCCTCAACTCTGCGCTCCAAACTGTCGTAAGTCGGGTTGAGCGTATACGCAACGCCCCACTTTTGCGCCAAGACGAGTTTGTCCGCGTCCATATCGATTAAGATAGGCACGATTTGATAGTAAAGCGCAAGTTGCGAAATGATAAGACCGAGCGTGCTTGCGCCCACTATAACTACGTAATCGCCCTTTTCGCAATCTAGAGCCTCGAAGACGTTGTTGCCCATTGCGATATATTCGGCAAACACCGCGTCCTCGTCGCTGACGCCGTCGGGAAGCGCAAAAATATTCTCGTACGGCAAGCATACGAAATCGCTCAACAATCCGTCGATATCTACGCCCATAGTCTTTACGACATCGATACCGTGTTCTTTTTGAGTGATATACGGGCTGATAACCACGCGCGAGCCGAGTTTGAGACCGCTGTCCTCGTCCGCTTCGGACACGTAGGCAACGGCAGAGTGTCCCGGCACGATTGCCGAGTCCTTATCGCACGTAGCAAGATGCGACAAGTCCGCCGAAGATACCGCCACTTTGGATATCTTGACCTTGACTTGTCCCTCTTCGCGCACGCCGGCTTTTTCCACCAACGTAACGCCGTCTTTATTTATACGCCATTGTTTCATAAGCACCTTCTTTTTTGCATTCTACCATATATATTGCGTCTTGGCAACCTTCAAATGCCCTTTGTTGCCTCACCGCACCTATATAATGACACGATGCGTGGGACTTTTTCGTCCCATATAGGTTATTTTTCGCACTCACGCTCGTCGGTGAGTATTCTCGTATAACTTGCGTTTCCTTGCGGTTGGTTGTCGGATATAATCCACTTTTCTCTGCGCAAACAATCGTCCGCATAGAAAAATATATGCTTGTCCTTCCATCTGTTTCTAATTCGATTTTGCAAAATTCTGCTCTCGAATATCATATCCACGACGTCGGGGTGCGCGCCCACGTAGATGACGTCGCTCTTGCTGTCCAATATATAGTCCACGAGGTCGTCACGGAGCATAAACGCAAGTTGCGCGTCGCTTGTCACGAATCCGCCCGCGCAATTGTCGCACGGTTGCAACATAAAGTCGTCAAGCGGAAGCCTCGTCTTCTTCCTCGTAAGTTCCACAAGACCGAGTGCGGTCATACCAACGGTGGACGTCTTCATTCTATCGCGTTTGAGTGCATTTTGCAACGCCTCGACCACGCTGTCTCTATGCTTTTGCGACTGCATATCGATAAAGTCGATAATCACTATACCGCTTATATTGCGTATACGCAGTTGCCTTGCGATGCACTCCGTCGCGGCAAGATTGGTCTTGTACACGGTGTCTTCGAGATCGCTATTTCCCACGAATTTGCCCGTGTTTACGTCAATCACCGTGAGAGCCTCCGCCTTATCGATGACGATATACGCACCGGAGCCGAAACTCACCTTTTGGTCGCACAAGTGGTTGATTTGCTTATCGATGCCGAAGTGGCGCATAATGTTGCGCTCGCCCTCGTACATCTTGCATTTTGCGTTGCCCACCTTGCCTTGAAGTGCCTTGACAATACGCTCGTCGTTGACGACAACTTCGTCCACGTCCTCGCTAAACGTCTCTCTTATCGCTCTTTCAAACAAACTTGCGTCCTCGAAAACGACTTCCTTTTCGGGCGTCCTCTTGTAGTCCTCTTGCACCTTTTGCCAAAGCACGATAAGACTCTCTATCTCTTCCGAGATATCCTTATCGGACGCTTTTTTGGCGGCGGAACGGATGATGCACCCCATCCCCTCGGGGCATACCGACCTCACATAGTCTTCAAGATAGGTGCGACGCTCGGAATCTTCGATTTTCCTCGACACTCCGAAGAATACCGAAAGAGGCAACAAAATGACGTAATATCCCGGCAACGTTATATCCATTGTCAGTCTTGCGCCCTTTTGTCCGAACGAGTCCTTGACGACTTGACACATAATCACGTCGCCCGCCGACACGTTGAAACGCTTTGTCGGCATTTGGCTATTGAGGCATCTGCTGTCCACCAGCGTATCCCCCATATACAAAAAGCCGTTGCGTTCCTGTCCGATGTTTACAAAGGCGGCCTGCATACCTCCTAATACGTTTTCGACCTTGCCTTTGTAGATGTTGCCCACAATACCTCTTACACTTGCTCGTTCGACGGAAAAATCAATCATTTCCCCGTCCTCCACCAACGCGGCGCGCGTGCAGAAAGGCGTGTAGTCCAATACCAGTTGTTTCATTTATATATCCTAAAAATTTAATATCGGATAACAGAGTTTTTTGAGAAAAACGCAAACTTACACCGTTTGCAAAAACTCGTCGACGTCCACGAGCTTGCCGTCAACGTCCACGTATTGAGCGATTTTCACCACTCCTCGGGGATTTATCTTCTCTCCGACTATTTCACCGAGTTTGTCGAGAATTCTGTCCGGACGCAAGTTGCAAGCACCGCTTGCAAGCCTCATTGCAAGTTTACCGTCCTTTTCGAATACGGCAAAAATCTTGTCTTCGACGTCCTCTTTGACGATTTCACCTTTCTTTTTGTATTGAACGATGAACCCGTTTGACAAATCTATATCTCTATACGCCGTGGGGAACACGAAGTCCGCACACGTCACTTTCGCTTGCAAATTGGGATTTTTGGAGCATACGAAAATCTTGCTTGCCTTCAACCCTTCGGGCACGGACGCGTTGTAACGCTCAAACGCAACGTCCTTTTCCATATCGCTGTCTATGGACAAATATTCCGCAACGGACGCCGTACCCAGCGAAAGAGGAGGCGAGAAAAACAACAACGGATGCGGATTGAAGCCTTGCGAAAACTTGACCTCTATGCGCGCGCGACGAATAATTCTGTCGACGTGACGGAGCAAATCTATATGGGATATAAAGCACGCACTGCCTTGTTTTTGATATTTGAGGACTAACATATCGTGCACCTACCCAATTTATTTGCACCGCAACCGTTGCAACCTTCGCGACAACTCTTGGTGGTCACCGCTTGATAGGCAAGTTCGCGTTGTTTGAGGAAGTATTTTTTGGATACTCCCGAGTCTATAAAGTCCCACGGAAGCGGTTTGTCTATATCGATTGCTCCGTAGTAATCTTCCATTTTGAGATTGCAATCGGCAAACGCCTTTTGCCATACGTCCCACTTAAAATGCTCCGACCACCCGTCGAATTTCGCACCCAACTCGTAGGCGCGCTCGATGACGTAGGACAACTTTTTATCACCTCTTGCAAGAGCGGCTTCCAGCACGGAAGTTTCCGCGCCGTGCCACGAGAACGTCACGCCCTTAATCTCACGCAACAGACCTCTCAAATAGTTTTGACGGCGCACCATCTCGTCGTAAGAGATTTGCGCTTCCCATTGGAAAGGCGTTCCGGGCTTGGGAATAAACACCGCGCAACTTACGGATATATTGAGCCCGCGTTTACTGCGCTTTTGCCAGTACATAGATTTGAGTTTTTTGCAAATCTCGGCAATGCCCGCGATATCCTCGTCCGTCTCGGTGGGAAGCCCCATCATAAAATAGAGTTTTATACTGTCGTAGCCGGCCTCGAACGCGACTGCGATTTTTTCAATTTCTTCCTCGCTGACGTTCTTGTTTATGACGTTGCGAAGCCTTTGCGTACCCGCTTCGGGCGCAAACGTGAGCGAACTTTTGCGCGAGTTTAACGCCATATCCGGCTTAAAACTGCTTATACGCAAGCTCGGCAAAGACAAGTTGATACGTCTTTGTTTGCAGTATTCACCGAGTTCGCTTTCAAGTTCTTCAAGTCCCGTATAGTCGCTCGTCGACAACGAGCAAAGCGAAATCTCCGCGTATCCCGTGTTGTCGATAATCTCTTTTGCAAGCTCGGCGCACTTTTTTGCGCTTCTTTCTCTTATAGGACGATACCAAAATCCCGCTTGGCAAAATCTGCAACCGCTTGCGCAACCTCTATAAAGTTCGAGCGTGGCTCTGTCGTGCACCGCTTCGATATTGGAAACGAGCGGTTTGGTGGGATAGGAGCAGTTTTCAAAGTCTTGAACGACCGCTTTCACCACTTTTTCGCCGTCTTTGTGAAGGGACGGCACGTACGCGCCCTCCATACCCTTGACTTTTTGCAAAATCTCCGCTTTGCTCAAACCTTGTTTTTTGCCCTCGCAAAGCACTTTTACGATTGCGATGTCAGACTCTTCGCCCTCCCCCACGATTATCACGTCAAAAAAGTCCGCAAACGGCTCGGGGTTTACGGAGCAAGGACCGCCCGCAATCAAGAAAGGATAGGAGTCGTCTCTGTCCTTTGCGCGGAAAGGTATTCTTGCAAGGTCGAGCATATAAAGGACGTTAGTGTACAAAAGCTCGAAGCCGACGGAAAACGCCACCACGTCAAAGTCTTTGAGCGGTTTTCTCGTTTCAAGCGAGAGGAGCGGAATATCGTTTTCTTTGAGTTTTTGCGCAAGGTCGGGTGCGGGTGCGTAGCACCTTTCCGACACGTACCCCGGCGTCTTGTTGATGATATCGTAAAGTATCGCAACGCCGAGATTGCTCATACCTATCTCGTAAAGTTCGGGAAAACAAAAAGCCACGTCCCCGTTTGCTCTATCCGTCATATCGGGGGTGTTCCACTCTCCGCCCGCGTATCTTGCAGGCTTTTCCACATCAAGCAATATGCTCTCGAATTTGTCCTTATAATCTGCCATATTTCACATACAAAGCGCTGCCGCGCCGATTATCCCCGCGTCGTTGCGAAGGGTTGCCGCAACAACCTTGATTTTGGGACTATACACCGCACCGTACACGTTTCTCGATACGTATCTTTGAAGCGGCTTTATGATGTTGTCTCCTTGGTTTGAGATGCCTCCGCCGATGATAATCACTTCGGGGAAGAAGATATTTGCAAAGTTCACGAGCCCTACGCCCACGTACTTAATATATCTCTTTATCACCGCAATCGACACTTTATCGTCTTGTTTTGCACAGTCAAACACCACTTTTCCGCTGATACCGTTCTCTTCCACCTCGTGCGCCAAAAGACTGTCGGGGTGCTTTTCGCAAGCGGATTGAATTTGATTCATAAGTGCCGTTGCCGACGCGTACGCCTCATAGCAACCTTTCTTACCGCACCCGCACGTAACGCCTCCGAGATTGATTTGGATATGTCCGCCTTCCGCGCCCGCAGAGCGATTGCCCGTAAGCAATTTGCCGTCAACAACGATGCCCGTGCCAACGCCCGTGCCGAGCGTAACCATAACGGAATTTTTTGCGCCTTTACCCGCGCCGAACATAGTCTCGGCAAGTGCGGCGCAGTTGGCGTCGTTGCTGAGTTTCACGTTCTTTATGCCCGTCATATCCGCAAGCATTTTTGCCATAGGCGTGTTGCGGAAGTTGATATTGCAGGAGTATCTCACTATGCCCTTCTCATCGTACACCGAACCGGGGCAACCGAGACCTACGCCCACGAAGTCGCTCTTTTGAAGTCCGCTTGCAACGACGATATCCTCAATGAGATTGGCGATATCTTTGACGATAAGCACGTCCTCTTTGCCGGGGGACGTAACGATAGTTTTTCGCGTGGAAATGATGCCGTTTTCATCGACGATACCGCCCTTGATGGTCATTCCGCCGATGTCGATGCCGATAAATTTCATACAAAACCTCTCAAAGTCTATAAGACTTTGCCATAATGTCGTATCGTAAGTGTATACTAAAAAGCTTAAAAAGTCAACCCTTGCGCACTTGCATTTGCCTCTTCTCGGCAATCTTTGAGTGCATTTGCAAAAATTTTAATAAATATTGCAAAAATATATTGAAAATTATTCGAAAAACCGAATTATCAATTCAAAAAATCAGATTTTCAAATCGTTTTCCCTATCGGAGTTGAAAGTTTGTTCTTCAAAGCAATATTTTTGAGCGTTTCCTCGTCCAAAGCGCGCAAAACCACGCCCCTTTCATCCACGATATCAAACGTCGTGTGAGTCGTGGAACTTATATGGTGATAAAGTCGCACGATAGGCGTATTTTGAGATATCTCCACCCTCTTTTTAACGACGCCGAGCGAATAGTTTTTGCTTGCGCCGTCAAGCACGCTTATATACGTTTCCTCTTTCGTGCCGAACGTCGCACCGTAAAAGAGAAACACCGCCATTATGCCGTAACTGAAATTGAGCCCGAAAAAGAAAGAGCCTATGAAAAGCCCGAGTAGCGCGATTGAAAGAACCACGCCCGCGATTTGCAATCCTTTGAGCGCGCGCAGTTTGTTCTTGCATACGCCGAGCACCACTCTCGAACCGTCAAGCGGATATACCGGCAACAGGTTGAAAAGCCCCAAAGACAGATTGCAGTACAAAAAGTTTTGCGTATACGGATACACGGCGGGAAACAACCACCACACTCCGAGCAAAATAAGCGCAACGATAAGATTGCACAAAGGGCCCGCAAGACCTATAAGCACGCTCGACGTTTTGTCAAAACTCTCACTCGTACTCATCATTGCGCCGTAGGGCAACAACACGAGTTTTTTCATGACGAAACCGCGCAACCTCGCAACGAGTGCGTGCGCAGTTTCGTGAAGGATAAGTGCAAGCATCGTCCATACGAAATCAAGGGCGTGTCCGAATGCGACGAGCGCAAGCGATAACGCAAAAAACAAAGGATTAACCTTGATTTTCATACGGATAAACTATCTATTGTGTCAGATAATCGGAATTATGCTCGATATATCGGACAGCGTATCGACGATGGACGTTGCCTTGAATATGTTGGCAAACAAAAATCCCAACGACACGAAAACGCCTATTGCGACGGGGATAATCGCGACGTCGAAAGCGTCGAGCGCGCCCTTGAACGGATTGCGTTTTTTACTGCGCATGCGTGTTTCCACAAACTGATTTTGAGTCACTTCTACTTCAAGTTTTTTGGTTTCGTCAAATTCCATTTTTGTCACCTCGCATATACTCTATGCCTACAAGGCGCAAATTAGAACGCTCAAAAACGCTTTATGTCCATAGTGGTATCGAATTGTTTTATTCGCACCGCTTTTGCCTCGATGGACACGCAATATTTGCCGTCTTCGCTTTGCGTGATTTTGACTTGCGCCTCACCTTCCGTCTCGAAATAATCGCGCAAGAGATTGTTTACGTCACCTTTGAGCGCGCACAAAAAGCCTTCCTTTACGCCAACGCAATCTTGCGTAAGCATCTCGCGCATACGGTTTGCAATCGTTCTGTCAACTCTCATCTAAATCTCCTAAATCGTCTTCTCGCGGACACGTCGACGTACGCCTTGCTACACTCGGCTACGTTCTTTGCAAGAGCCTCGAACGCTCTCTCGGATATAGCCCGCGACGGCACTGCTCCCAGTTGCTGATAGAGCGTAATCATATCGTCCTCGGGCACGACACCTATCGGCGCGACGTGAAGAAGCGCGCCTATCTCGCTTGCGCCCAACATCTCGCCTCTTGCCACCATATCGGGGCGCACTCTGTTGACTACGAGCGACACGTCTTTGAGCCGATAACTTGCAAGAAGCCGTATCACCTTGTCCGCATCCCTTATTGCAGAAGCGGAAGGCGTGGTGACCACGATTGCCTCGTCGCAAGCGGACACCGCGCGATGAAAGCCTTGTTCTATCCCCGCAGGACAGTCCACGATGACGAAATCGAAATCGCAAAATCCGTCCACCACGCCCCTAAACGACTGCGCCGTAAGCAAAGCGCTATCCTTTGACGACGGAAGAATTTTCATAGGACTTTCTCCGTCGTTTACGAGCGCTTGAAACGCTCTACACCGTCCCGACAGCACGTCACCTATATCGTAAACCACTCTTCGTTCAATGCCCGTCACGACGTCGAGATTGTTGAGCCCCACGTCTCCGTCAACGAGCACGACTCTATATCCGTGCAAAGCAAGTTTTCGTCCGAGCGTAGCCGTAACGGTGGTCTTGCCCACCCCGCCTTTGCCGGAAGTAACCACAATTTTTCTCATACTCTCATAATAAAAAACAGACACCGTATATAGATGTCTGTTTCTGCCGTTTTTGGAGTGTGTTTGTCGAAATCATTTTCTATATATCATTGCAAGCAAATCTATTCCGACAATCCTATCCGTCTATTCTCATTTATGCGATGAGGCTGTCCCCTCTTTTTATCGTTCCGTCAGTGCATTCGACATCGCATACGGCTGTGCTATAACCAGTCCTTACGTTTGTACGGAACTCTTCTTTTGTTCCTAAATATATAATATGACATCCTTCGTACAATCCGCCAAGTTCTTTGACCGATTTAGAAATTGTCAATCTTTGAGGAACTGTCCCACTATATTCGACTTCAGTTACGGTTTTCCCGTTATACTTTTCGGGTATTTGCAACGATTTAAGCGGCACGTTAATTTTCCTAAGCGCGCAAGAATTATCATCCAAATCCTCATATTCAAGTACGGACGTGTTAGGTTGGATTGTTTTATAAGTGTCTTTGTATTTCCCGTAAGGTTCAAATTTAGTTGTGTTAAAGTCCTTTACAATATAAGTAAAAATCTCTTGAACCTCGCCTTCGTATTTCTCTTCTATAGTTATGGCATTGTCTTTTATGGTATATCCATGCTCTGTCATCAAGTCATACACATATTCCACAGCATCTTGTAAATAATCTACGACATCATACCCCGAACAATCAACGACTTCTATTCCCTCATCACCGTCTTCCAAATACGTATGATAAAATATGTTCTCTTCAAAAAAATCTACTTCATAACCTGTATCGGCAATCAAGGACCGACCGTTTTTTGCAACTTTTGATTCATATATAACAGTTCCGTCCTCATAATAAACTTGCATTGTTAAAGATTTCACATCTTTCAACACTTCTTTGACTTCGTCAATCGTCATATCCGAACGCAAAGCGACTTCTTTTTCGTCATTGTTATTGCACGCGACAAAAGTTCCGAAAATCACGCAAATGATCAAAACAATTAAAATCGGAAAAAATTTTTTCATAATTTCCCTCCTAAAAATTATTAATAAAATACAAAATGCATTCTATTTGCTTTATCATAACATTCGTTTTCGAATATGTCAATTCCAAATCGAATATTTAACATACAATATGATTATGCAATTCAAAGACAATCTCAAAGAATTAATGATAGAAAAAGGTTTTACGCAGGAGTCGCTTGCTAAATTGGTCGGTACGACGCAAGGCACGATAAGCAAATGGCTATCCGGTGTTCAGGAACCGCGTCTTTATCAACTCAAACAGATTTGTACCGTATTCGGATGCACTGCCGACTTTTTAATCGGAAACGACGACGCTCTCGACTGAGCGTTTTTTTATAAGTTTTTCAACGCTTTTTACTTAAAAAAACAATAACCCGCTACGTTTTATTTAAATACGAAATTTGCATTGACAACAGATGTTCCACCGCGCACTTATTCAAGGCGTTCTTATACACGCAATCTGCTCATTCGAAGCGCATTTATTAACGGAATGTGTATTTTTGAAGACGGAACTCGAACCGCAAGGCGGTGAGCGGTTGAGCGCCGAACTTGACGATTAGTACCGTCCGACTGGGACGTGTTGTTGCGTAGCAGTCACACAAAGGACGGTGGCATAATAAGAGAACGATACCTATCTATGTGAGTGCCGTAAGGAGCGAAGCGACGGAATAGCGATTGTTACGAAGTCAATCGCGTCTTGCCCCTCTTGCGAACGATGATAGTTTAAGTAGTGTTATGACGTATATTTGAGCAATAGGGGAAAGCCCGAAGGGAAGGGGTGATATTGCATTTAAAGTTTAAAACGTACACTTTATAAAAAGGGCCGTCCGAAAATCGGACGGCTCTGTAAGGAACGAAGTGACGGAATAGCGATTGTTACGCTTTGCGTCAATCGCGTCCGCAGTTATTCGCTAAATAGTACGCTTTAATACAATTTGACGCCTAACATATCAGACAACAAGTTTCTTTCATCGAAAAATTTAGCGCCGCCGATTGCAATGGCGTTTTCGATGTCCTTGAGCGGAGTTACGGGAAGTTCGAGAGCTTGTTCGAGATATTCGATAAGTCCGGGGATATGCAAACTTCCGCCGCTGACGAATATACCCTTGCGCAAGATTTCCGCGGACAATTCGGGCGGAGTTTGGTTGAGGACGGACATAATCACTTCGATTACGTCGTCGACGAGCGGGATAACGGCGTTGCGCATAGCCTCTGCCGTAACGTAAAGCGAGCGAGGAGAACCGTCCGCACTGCCACCGCTTACGGCATAACTGCCCTCGTCGTTGATATAGAAGGAAAGTGCGGATTTTTTGAGATTTTCTATGGTGAACTCACCCACTTTCACGCCGTAATTCATATAAAGACTGTCGATAATGGCGTTGTTGAAAGCATCACCCGCAATATTGACGGAGCAACCCGTCGCAATGCCGTGATTGGTGACTGCGGAGATTTCCGTCTTTCCGCCGCCGATATCGACGAAAAGTCCGCCGATACTGCCCGTGTATGCCAAAAGGCTCAATCCCGACTCTACGAGAGTGACCTCTTTTATGCCCGCTTTGAGACAGCATTTTTCAACCGCGCGCCTATCCGAACTGGACGAGGACTCGCATATTGACACGATTGCCTTAATTCTGGGAGGGAACAATCCCTCGGGCATAATCTTTTTGAGGAAGTAGGCAAGAAGCATCGTTGCCATCTCTTCGTCCACGATGATACCCTCTTTGATAGGTGCGATGACCTTTGCTCCGCCGAGCGCGCCCGTCATAACGCTTTCCGCGCGATAACCCGCGTCTCTTATTTCGAGGCGGTTGCGCGCTTTGGTTGCGATTGCGATTGCGGGCTCACGCAAAACGAGCCCTATACCTTTTTGGTATATGGTGATAAATTTACTGCCTAAATCGATTGAAAGTTCTATTGTTGCCATCAGATAACTCCGACTTGCCTCAAAACTTCGGCAAGTTTTTCCTCGGGCAAGCCAACGATATTTGTGTAACTGCCCTCGTATTTTTCCACTATTTTGTCGTCTTGTATTCCGTACGCGCCCGCCTTGTCGAGAGGTTTGCACACTTTGACGTACTCATCTATCTCGGCTTGCGTAAGGTTTTTGAATTTGACGCGCGACGCCACGCAAAACACTTTTTGCACCTCACCGCACTTGACGCACACGCCCGTATACACGGTGTGCCACTTATTATTAAGCGAGGATATCATTGCGATTGCGTCGCTCTCGTCTTTGGGCTTTCCGTACACTTTGAGCCCTTTTGCGACTATCGTATCCGCCGAGATCACCGTAGCGTCTTTATAATCGGTTGCGACGTCGTCCGCTTTGGCTATTGCGAGGCGTTTTACGAGATTGCAAGGCAAGACCGCCTTGATTTTGCTCTCGTCCACGCTCGAAGGCAGGATTTGAAAATCAAGCCCCATATTACGCAATATATCCTTGCGCCTCGGCGATGCGGACGCAAGGACTATATCTTTTGCAAATTTTTCCATTTTATATTACAGAATTTCGAGGTTCTTGCCGTACGCAGCCTTAAATTCCGGCGCGGCACCCATCGCGTCTTTGACTTCGAGAGCGCAATCTCCGCCGTTTTCACATTCCGTCTTGACGATTACGCTGTCGCCGAGCACGTCGCAATTGATGCCCGTAACCACACCGCTTTGCGAGCGGTCAAAACTCTCCGCAATGCGCAAAATCACGCTCAATTTTCTTATTGCGTCAATGTCCTCTTGCGTGAGCATATCCTTGTATTTGACAATCTCGTCGCGCGCGTTTTCCGCTTTCCTATGTCCCGCCGCGACGAACGCCGCCACTACGATATCCTTGTGCGGTACGCCGTAGAGGTTGCTGTTGAGGATAATGTACGCCGAGTGCAATTGGTGGTTGTAGAACTTGATTCTCATACCGCTGTCGTGCATAAGTGCAGCGATTTTGAGCACTCTCACGTACACTCTGGGCATCTTGTGAAGCACTTTGAGTTGCTTGAAGAGTTGGATCGAGAGATTGTACACGTGCTCTGCGTGCGCAATGTTGAGATCGTGATATCTCATTTGCGTATAGAGCGAGTGTCCCAACACGTCGCTGAGCGGTCTTTCGTTGATGCCGGGGACTGCGTATCTGAACATCGCGCCTTCTCTAAGTCCGCAACCGCTGATGGTGATTTTCTCAAAAGTGAAGCGAGAAAGCACCGCTTTCATAACCGCAAGCGCGCTCGGGAATATATCCGCTCTACCGCTGGACAAGCCCTTGATCTTCATCGTGCTGTTGAGATCGAGTTTCTTGATGGTGTTGTAGATATTTTCAAATTCGCTTACGGGCAACTCATAGTTGTGCGTCATATTGAAGGGATACTTCTTTATCATACGGCTAATTCTGCCGAGATTGCGGAAACTACCGCCCACGCCCACGAACGCCGTATCCGGCTCTACGCTGTCAAGCCAAGGGATTTTTTCGAGTTGTTCACCGATAAACTCTTCGATTTTCTTTGCTCTCTCTTGCGGTGTCGAGGAGTCGTTTTTGAACAAATCCGTAAGCGTAACCGCTCCGAAAGGCAACGTCTCGAAGTGAATAAGGTTTCTTCTATTGTAGTAAATGAGGTTGGTAGAGCCACCGCCCATTTCCATAATCAAGCCTTTGGGAATATCCATGGAGTTGATTACGCCTTGGTACACGAGCATAGACTGCTCTTCGGGCGAAAGCACTTTTATCTTGATACCGCAAGTCATTGCGACTTCGTCAAGAAAACTCTTTTGATTTTTTGCACGTCTCACCGCCGCCGTAGCGTACGCAAAGATTTTGTCAACCTTGTTTGCGTCGCACAAACGACGGAACATCGTTAGCGTTTTTATCGTTTGAGCAATACGTTGAGGCTTAATGAATCCGTCCCAATCCATATCCTGACCGAGTCGGACGGTCTCTTTCAGTTCGTCAAACACGACAAAATATCCGCCGTCAAGCACGTTGACAAGCACGAGTCTTGCAGAGTTTGAGCCAATGTCGATAATCGCTATTTTTTCCATATTTGTCTCCTGCGTCCTTTCGGACTTATTGTTTCACTATTTCTTTCTCTATAATTTTTCCTATATCTATTCTTTCTAAATAACTATGTTTGCGGAATTATTCCGTTTTGTCGTCCTTTTCGGGTTTTGTGGGCAAAATGCACTTTGACGGACACTTTTGCGCGCAAAGTCCGCAACCGACGCACTTTGTATAATCCATAATCGGGAGATTGTTCTCCATAGTGATTGCGCCGTTGGGACACACTTTTGCGCAAAGTCCGCAACCGAGGCAACCCACCGAGCATACCGCGCGCACTTCCTTACCGCCCCTCAAACAGTTGGAGCAAGCGATATAGTATTTTGCCGTAGCGGGAATACGCTTTACGAGTTTTTTTGGACACGCGCTTATACATCTACCGCAAGCCACGCATTTATCGTAACCGACTTTTGCATAACCGTCGTCTCCTATGCCCATTGCGCCAAACGGACAAGCGTCCACGCAACTTCCCATACCGAGGCAACCCCACTTGCATTGTTTTCTTCCGCCGCCGAGCAATTCCATACTCTTGCAGTTGCCGTAGCCCATATATTCGTACTTGTCTACGGCATTGTTTCCGCCTCGGCAAGCAACGACTATCATAGTCTCTTCCGCGTCTATGCTCTTGCCCATAATTTCGGCAATCTTCTTTTTATTTTCGGCGGAAGTAGCCGCACAAGCGTTGATGTCCGCAGTGCCTTCCACGACTGCCTTTGCAAATGCGTCACAGCCCGCATATCCGCAGCCGCCGCAGTTTGCGCCCGAAAGTTTTTCTCTAACTTGACCTATACGTTCGTCCTCGTGTACGGCAAGTTTCTTGCCGAGCACCGCGAGTACGAAACCGAATACCGCCGCCAAAACGAGCAATACCAGTAGCGACCAAAGAATAGTCATCGGATTTACGCCCGCGCTTGCAACAATCAAACACGACATACGCATCACCTACCTTTAAGCGAACGGGTTGATTGCACCCGACGACGAGATAAGACCGCCGAACGCAACGAACGCCATACTCAATATGCTTGCCGAGATGAGAGTGATCGGGAAACCTCTGAAAGGTTTGGGAATAGCGTCGCTATCCATCTTTTCTCTCACGCCCGCGAGCAACAATATTGCAATCAAGAAGCCCACACCGCTGAATACGCCGTTGAGGAAGGATTGCAAAAGACTTATTCCGCTTGCCACGCCGTAGGTATCGACGTTGAGGATTGCAACGCCGAGCACCGCGCAGTTGGTGGTGATGAGCGGAAGATATACGCCGAGCGCGCTATAAAGCGAGGGCATATATTTTTTGAGAACCATTTCTATAAGTTGCACGAGCGCGGCAATGACGAGGATAAACGCAATAGTTTGCAAATATTCCACGCCGAGCGCGACGAGTGCTTTTTGTATAAGCCACGTAAAGATGCTTGCGACGCCCATAACGAAGGTAACCGCAAGTCCCATTCCGAGAGCGGTATCAACCTTTTTGGACACGCCGAGGAAAGGACAGCACCCCAAGAATTGGCTCAACACGAAGTTGTTTACGAACATTGCGCCGATAATCAGCAAAAAGTATTCCATCACGCAACCTCCGTTTCTTCGACTTTTTCGTCAAGCGACGCTTTTGCGTCCTCGACGTCCTTAATACGCTTTTCGGCGTCCTCTTTTTTCTTCTTTGCCCTATAATCGCTGATTGCGTTGACGAGAGCCATCGCAAGACCGAGCGTCAAGAAACCGCCCGCCGGCATCACGAAGAATTTGAGTGCGTAATTCGGCAACGCGCCGAGTTTTTCGCCGAAGCTCACGCTTCCGAGACTGCCCATAAACAACGTGCCGTTGCCTATAAACTCTCTTACGAAACCGAGTGCGGTAAGCGCAAGAGTAAAGCCGAGGCCCATACCCAAACCATCGAGCATACTGTCGCCCACTTTGTTGGTGCTTGCAAACGCCTCCGCTCTTGCCAAAATGATGCAGTTGACCACTATGAGCGGTAGATAAATGCCCAGCGCGCTATAAAGCGTGGGTACAAATCTCTTGAGCACCATTTCAAGCAAAGTAACCAACGTCGCGATAATCAACACATACGCGGGTATACGCACCTTGTCGGGAATAAATTTGCGGAGCAATGATACCAATGCGTTGGAGCATATAAGCACGAGCGTCGCGGCAAGCCCCATTCCCAAGCCGTTGAACGCGCTTGTAGTGATTGCAAGCGTCGGGCACATACCCAAAACGAGTCTGAACGTCGGGTTTTGAGCAAGAATACCGTTTGAAACTATTTGCAATTTAGCATTCTTTTTCATTTCGCATTACCCCCTCGCCTGCAAAAACGCATACACTGCCGCGGCAACCGCGTTATGGTAACCGGTAGAGGTGTAAGTCGCTTGGCTTACCGCCGCGATTTCACCCTCCGCTTGCGCTTCGCTTCCCGACGGAAGAAGCGTCAATCTGTCGATTTTTGTGATATCTAAGCCGACGTATTTGGTTCTGTTGGCATTTTCAACCTTGTCAAAATAGCCCGCCGTTTCGCCTTGTTCGTACACTTCGATTTCCTTGATTATTCCGTTTGCGTCGATATAAACGAGCAGTTCTATCTCGCCGTCTTTTGCGCCCGCGCCGACGGAATAATAGCAATATCCGAGCACGTTTCCGTCCCCGTCTTTTGCCTCGAAGCAGGACTTGACGAGGTTCTTGGTATCCTTGTAGGTATACACTCTGTCCTCGTTTTTGCTTACGTTATCCACGGACACCTCGTATAGTTTAGCGCACTTTTCGATAATAACGCTGTCGGGATCGACGTACGTAAGCCAGTTGACGACACCCAGCAAAATACCCGCCACGACCGCTATAACGACAAGCACCAAAGTGCATTTGCCAACCGTGCCGAGTTTGAATTTTTTCTTGTTTTTCGCGCCGTTTTTGACATAATTTTTGTCGATTTTTTGCGTGTTTTCGGCGGTTTTTTGCACGTTTTTTTGCACGTTTTCGGCGTTATTTTCGCTTTCGTCCTCGATTTCGATATCGTCTTGAACGGTGTTTTCTACGCTATCGCTTTCGCCGTTTTGTGCGTTTTCTACGCTTACCTTTTGTATGTTTTCCGCACTTTCCACGCTTTCGTTTTCCACCGGATTTACGTCTTTTTCGGGTGCGATTTGTTGCATAATTTCGTCTTTATCGCTCATTTCGCACCTCCTTCGGCCACGGCTTCACCGTCGCCTTTTTTATGCTTTTTGGTGAGTTTTGCAAAGTTGTTCTTCTTGGGTGCACCGAACGCTCTGGGCATAATTCTGTCAAGCAACGGAGTAAGCACGTTCATAAGGAGTATCGCAAAGGACACGCCCTCGTTCATAGTGCCGAATTTTCTGAATATCACCGTCAAGAAGCCGAGCCCCACGCCGTAGATAACGACGGCAAGGCAAGTCTTGGGAGACGTCGCGTAGTCCGTTGCCATAAAGAACGCACCGAACATAAGACCTCCGCCGAGCAAGTACGTCCAGATATATTCTCCGACGTAACCGCTGCCGGCAAAGAATATTGCGGTAAACACCACCGTCGAGCCGATATAGAGAGCGGGAATACGCCAGTCTATAACTCTACGGATAAGCAAGTAGATACCGCCGATGAGTATTGCAAGAGTGCTCACCTCGCCCGCGCTTCCGCCTATTCTTCCAAGGAACATATCGAGAGCATTGAGCCCGAGAGCGGGATTAGTGCCCGTCTTGACTGCGGATTTGACGCCCGCAAGCGGAGTCGCGCTCGTGATTGCGCTGATGTCGATATTCACCGCTTGATTGAAGAAGGAGAAGAGGTTTGCGCCGTCTTTGAGGTCGATGGGAGCGACGAAGTTGGTCATAACCGTCGTCCAGCACAAGAGCAGGAATATACGCGCCGTGATTGCGGGGTTGGCGAAGTTTTTGCCGATACCGCCGAAGAGCATCTTCACCACGAGAATGGCAAAGAAACCGCCCACCATAGGCACGTAGAACGGCACTACCGGCGGAAGATTGAGCGCGAGTATCATACCCGTGACCACCGCCGACAAGTCGCCGACGCTCTGATAGCGTTTTCCGATGATGTTGAAAAGCCACTCCGCAAACACGCAAGATCCCACGCAAAGCAACATCATACAAAACGGATAAAATCCGTAAAGCAAAATGCTTGCGACGGTTGCGGGAACGAGCGCGATAATGACGTCGAGCATCATTTTGCGCGTCGTGAACGTCGTGGATATATGCGGCGAAGAGGAAACTATATACTTTGGCATATCACTTTATCCCCCTCGTCTTTATTTCTTTCTTTGCAAGGCGCATCGCTTGAACGAGCGGACGCTTTGCGGGGCACGAATAAGAGCACGCACCGCACTCTATGCAGTTGAGCACGCCCATCTTGAAAGTGCCCTCGAAGTCTTCCTTTTCAACCGCTTTTTCGATTTCTCTCGGGACGAGGGACATCGGGCAGTTGAGGATACATTTTCCGCAACTTATGCACGGAGTGGTGGGACTCGTGTTAAATTCCTTATTGGTGAGGAAGAGCAAGCAAGAAGTGCCCTTGGAGCAAGCGGAGCGCAAGTCGGCTTGCGCAAATCCCATCATAGGACCACCGCTTACGACCTTTCTTGTGATATCCTCGGATTTGTCTCCTCTGCAAGTGTCGTATACAAACTGATACGTCGTGCCGTTGCGCACCCAGAAGTTGCCTCTGTTTGCAACGCCTCCGCCCGATACCGTCATAACGCGCTTGTAGCACGGATCACCGAAAAGCACCGCTCTTGCCACCGAGTACGCGGTGTGCGCGTTGCAAACCACGCAACCCACGCTCGAAGGAAGCGCGCCCGTGGGCACTACTCTGTGCGTAATTGCGTAGATGAGTTGTTTCTCCGCGCCTTGCGGATACTTGGTCTTGAGTTTCATCACGTCGATATCGTCGGGAACGAGGCTCGTAAGATATCTTATTGCCGAAAGCTTGTTGGCTTCTATACCGATGTATGCGTGACTGACGTCGAGTGCCTTCATCAAAAGTTTGATACCCTTGATAATCGTGGGCGCTTTTTCCATAAACAAGCGGTAGTCGCAAGTGATGTAAGGCTCGCATTCCGCGCCGTTGATGATGAGAGTGTCCACTTTTTCTTTGGGCATCAGTTTGACGTGCGTGGGGAAAGTCGCACCGCCCATACCGACGATACCCGCCTCTTTAACCCTATCGATAATCTCTTCTTTGGTGGGATCTTTGAGAGGTTTGAGAGATTGCGTCGTGTAGAGGAAGTCGTTGTCGATTTCCACGTGCAAGGCGTCTTGTCCCGTCGCGGTGGGCAAAGTCACAAAGGATTTCACTGTGCCCGACACGGGAGAATAAACGTTTGCCGAAACGAAACCGTTTGCCTCGCCGATAAGTTGCCCCTCGTCGACGTGATCGCCCGGTTGCACTATTGCTTTTGCGGGCGCGCCGATATGTTGAGAAAGCGACACGTATAGCTTGTCGGGGATAGGAAACTCTTCAAGAGGCACGTCTTTCGTAAACTTATTCGCGGGAGGGTGTATACCTCTGCGAAAAGTCCTCAATGAAATAGTCATAAAATCAATCCTTCGTCATAAATTAAAGATTAGAATAATTATACATTACAAATCTTATAATGTAAATACCCCTTTTTTTGAAATTTGCAAAAATTTTGCGGTTTTTTAATATTCTTCTAATCGTTTTCCCTCACCGTATAGGTAGAAAACGCCCTCAACCCTTTTTATTTGCGACTTTTGCCGTGAGCGAGCCGAGCGCGATAACTATCAAAAAACCGCCGAACAGTTTTTTGAGCAAATCGCTATCGATTTTGGTTGCGAAAAAGGAGCAAACCACACACGATATCACCGCGGGCACAAGTAAGGACAGAAGGTTGTTTTTCTTGACGAGTCCGTTCTTTATATGCACGCAAAGAGCCACCGAACCCGACGGCAAAAACGCAACGAGATTGGCAAACTGCGCGGTGAGTTGTCCCACTCCGAGCCCTATCGCCAAAATGGGCAAAGTGAGCGTCCCTCCGCCCATTCCCATACCCGCCAAAATACCGCCGGCAACGCCCGCAAAAACGAAATACATAAACTGCATAATCACCTCGTTATTTGCAAAAAGTATACGTTTATCGATATAAAACCCTCGATTAAACGTTGATTTTTGTCAAAATATCATTTTTAGCCCCGCAAAGAGCATAAGCGCGTAAAACAAAAAAGATATAGCACCGTCGGACATCTTTTTGAGGAGTAGCGCGCCTATCGCACCGCCTATCGTAACGCCTATAACCGTGGGTAAAACGACGCCGTTTTCAAAGGTTGCGCCGAGCGCGTACACGACGGAACTTATAAGACACAACGGCAAAATTATCGCGATTGCCGTGGCGTGCGAGTGCTTTTCGTCAAGCTTTGCGATAAAGGTCAAAGCGGGCACCGTGAGCATACCTCCGCCCGCGCCGAAAAGTCCCGTAACGACGCCTATCGCAAGTCCCGCAAGGATAACCGCGATTTGCCTACCCTTGGAGAGTTTTTGACATTGGCGGTTATATTTGAAACAGTTTTGCGCCATAATCGAAGACGCATATGGATAGGATTGCATACTTTTATTTTTATTAATTTGCGAGAAAGTATGAATTTTAATTGCAAAAATAATGTATTTGTATTAGAATAACAAAGCATATTGATAATTATCGTGCGTGCGACACGCGTATATACGCAGAGGCGTGGACGGGATAATCAATCGATCGAGCAACAATAAAGGACGAAAGTCCGAGCAAAATAAATCTTTTACAGGTTTGGTATGAACAAGAAAAAAATTGTAGTTTTAGCACTTATGATGATTACGATTATCGTACTTTCATCGTGCCTGTTCGTCGCTTGCGACAATAACGACGACAACAACGGATCTACGACGGACCCGACGAAGTATGAAGAGACCAAAGATCTCCTCATCAAAAACGGTGACTTCCACGTGATCGACACCACGTCCACGTCCTACCCTCGTTCTCTTACGAGTTGGTCTGGTGCGAAGATGTATTCTTCCGGCGATTACAAGTCCGACGTTACCGCGGGCGTCATCAGTCTTGACAAAGCACTCTACGACGCCAACAAGAGCAAGTGGGCCGACGACCAAGACGCGTTGTACAACTTGCTTAACGTAAACGGCAGATACGACGATCGCGGTATCTACAAGCACTCCCTTATGGTGTATATGCCCGAAGAAGGCAAAGACAAAGACGGCAAGACCATTCACGGTCCGACGGCTTACGGCTATACCTCCACTTCCTTCACGCTCACCAAGGGTGCTTATTACAGACTCAAAGTCGACGTACTCACCTACAATATCGGCGGTAGCGACGAAGAGGCACGCGGTGCTCGCATTTACGTAAGTTCCAACACTTATGCAGAAATCAAAGGCATCGACACCAAGGGCGAATGGAAAACCTACGAAATTCTCATCGAAGCGTCTCCCGTTTCCTCCACTTCCCTCAACGTTATGCTCGGCCTCGGCAGATGCACTTCTTCCGACAAGACCGGTTTGAGCACGGGTTACGCGGTGTTTGACAACCTCTCTCTCGAAAAACTCGAAGACACCGAGGAAAAGACAGCAGAGGAAGTATACAATGATGCAGTCGAGCTTGAACGCAACGGTAGCGAATTCTACGCAACCACGACGTTGAAAGTTCCCAACGGCCGTTTCGATTTCGGTACGACCACTATCTCTTCTTCCGGCGCACCCAACGGTTGGTCTTTGGTATCCGGCAACAGCGGTAAGGACGATCCCGCACCCTCTGCTTACAGACACAACGGTATAATCGACCTCTCCAAGTTTGCGGACAAATACACCGATTACGCAAAACAATACACTCTCCAAAATAGCACCGGCAAGATCGATTACAATGCTGCAAAAGACTTGCTCGGCGACATCGCCGGCACCATCTTCACGGACGAGCGCGCGACATCCGTCGCGGGTTCAAACGTCTTTATGCTCTCTCAACAAATTTTGACCGCACAAAGCATCAAGTCTTCTCGTACGATCACGATCGAGCGCAACAAGACCTACGCACTCTCTTTGGATATCTTCACATACAATATCCACGGTGCGGGCGTATCCCTTATCCTCACGGGTAGCGACGGCAAAGACATCGTCATCAAAGGCATTTCCGCAAAGAAATCCTCCGATTACCTCGTCGGCAACACGGCAATCACCGTAAGCGGTGACAAGGGTTATTCCGACGCAACCGTCGACGGCAACACCACGGGTGAGTGGAGAACTTACACCTTCTACATCCAAGGCAACCAATTCAAGAATTACAGCTACAATATGAACGTATGGCTCGGCACGGAAGGCACCAACAGCAACACTTCCGTAAGTTGCGAGCTTAGCCCGTCAAGCAGTAGCAAGACCACGCTCTACAACGCAAACGGCACGTTTGCAAACGGCTGGGCGTTCATCGACGAGCTTAAACTCACCGAGTGCGACACGCTTCCCGCGGAAAGCACTTCCGTAAAGAAAGCGACGGATAACTCTCTCGATTGTGCGGACAACGACGCTTTGAGAGGCATTATCGTTGACCTTACCACCAAAAACAACATATTAGAGAATGTTCTCGACACCGAGTCTACATCCTCTTCCACAAACGAAAAAGTCTCCGTCATCGGCAACGGCGCACCGAAGGGCTGGAAGAGCAACTTCGACACCTCCAAGAAGACCAATCCCGTCATTGACGGTTACATCAACGAAGGCGTCGTAAGCCTTGAAAACGAAGACACCTTTGCACATGACACCGAAAAAGTAAGCGGTCTCACCTATCCCGAACTCCCCTACGAGATTGTCGATACGCGCGCTTATATGCTCTACTCCTCTTCCGACAGTTATTACGAAGTGGAAACGGGCAACATCACTGTCAAAGCAAACAACTACTACCGTTTCTCTTTCTGGGTTAAGACGCAAGACATTAAGTCCACAAGCGGTGCATACATCTACGTTCTCCAAAAGAACAAGAACGCGGACGGCGAATACGAAGACGACACTACTTTGGCAACGTTCTCCAAGATCAACACCGCGGACTATGACGAATATCAAAACGATTGGTGTGAAATCACCGTTGCAATCGCGGGTGCAAACGACAAAGACGTAGAAATCGCCCTCAAGTTTACGCTCGGCACAGGCACGCGTTGGACTTCTACCACGCTTGCAAAAGGCGCAATGTACGTTGCGAACTTCAGTGGCGAAACGGTTTCCCACTCCACGTACACGGGCACTTCCACCGGCACGTACACCAAGGCTATCGACCTCACGTCCAGCACTTCTTACGCATTCAAGAACGGTAGCTTCGACGATTACGACATCGACGACGACAAACTCGAAGAAGGCAAAGGTCTCGAAGAGCAAACCATAGCGGCGACTCCGTCCGACTGGACTATCAGCGACAACAAACTCGGCGCAAACACCGAAGATTCCGACCTCGTCGCAGGCGTAATCAAGTTCAACCAACAAAACAACGCCGACGGTACGTTCACTTTTGTTCCGAGCAACCAAGCAACGTCCGTGTTCCAATCCAATACCGACGTCAACTTCAACGGTTTCTACCCCACCATCGGCAAGAACTCAACCGAACTCGATCTCGGTTCTCTCCCCGGCGACAAAGGTCACGTGCTTGCAATCGGCAACAAGAACAATTCTTCCACGGGTTATGCGGCGGGCTTCGCTTCTTCAAGCGTAACGCTCTCCTCCAACACCTACTACAAGATTTCCTTGTACGTCAAGACGCAAGGCGCAACCAAAGCAACCGTATATCTCACGGGCGAGTCTTCACTCACCTCCGGCACAAGTTCTTTCACTATCGAAAGCACGAGCAGTACGGAGTGGACAAAATACACCTTCTACATCGAAGTCGGTCAAACGAGCGTTTCCACAAAACTCAATTTGTGGCTCGGTGAGAACGTCGATTACGCAAACATCGAAGTGACCGATGCGGAAGTCGAAACGGAAAGATCTTCCAATCCCGACTACAATAGCGACACCGATGCAGAAACGATCAGAAAGGCTCTCAAAGCGCAAAAGGCCGCTTCCAAGGGCAACGTGTTCTTTGACAACATCTACTACACTTCTATCGACGAGGCTGACTACAACAAGGCGGAAGAAGGAAATGAAATCCACAAACTTTCGTTCCTCACCGACAGCTTTGACTCACTTTCCAGCACCATCGAGTCCAGAAGTTCCCTCTCCACCCCCAACGGTTGGACGGGTACGACGGGCACAAACCAAAGTTCAAGCAACACCAAGAGCGGTGTCATCTACGTTGACGGCGGTTTCTACGAAGTGAAGACTGTAGACGGTGTCGACTACGTCGGCATCCTCGGCAAAGACTACAAGATTGACGACATCACCGTTTCCGATAAGGAATACGAAGAGGCAAAGGACAAGGAAGATTACAAAGACAAAGATAAAGACGAAGTTGTCGAAGCACTCCGAGCGGCAAAACTCGTTGAATTGCAAAAGAAAAATTGGATACCCGTATCCGAACTCTATGCACACAACAACAGTCACCAAATGCTCGTCATCAACAATATGGAAAAGAGCGCGTACACTTACTCCGGCTCATCCGTAACGATGAAAGAGCAAAGCTTCTATGAGGTCAGCGTATTCGTAAGAACGTACGGCATCGACGCAACCGATGACGAGACGGTCGGCGCATTTGTGGAACTCTACCTCGGCTCCGCAAACGAAACCGATAACCCCTTCATCTTCAAGTCCATCCGCACCGCTTCCGACGCAGGTTTCGTGGAATACAAGTTCTATGTCAAGACTCTCAACGAGGACGTGACGTCCGTATCTCTCAAACTCGCGCTCGGCAAATACACTTCCGACGAAGTTGACGGCGAAACTGTTGTGACAGGCCTCACCAGCGGTTATGCAATGTTCGACGACGTGACGATCAGAAAGATTGACGAGAACGCATACGACGCGGTAGAAGAGAGCGACACCGTCCAAAAACGCACCGTTTCTTCCGAGAGCAAGGGTACGAGCGACGACGACAACAACAATAATAACAACAACACGACGCCGGACAGCACGTTCAACACCGAAGCATTGTGGTGGATGATCCCGACGATCGTTCTCGGATTGCTCATCATCATCGTAGTTATCGTCTATATCGTCCGCAAGGTCAGAAAGCCGATTGCGAAGAAGAAAGAAAAGAAAGTTGCAACGCCCGTTGAAACTCCTTCCCTCGAAGCAAAGCACGACAAATACGACGACAGCAAAGAATAATCAACCCAAACCTAATGAAAAAAGCACTTGCGCTTGCAAGTGCTTTTTTTGTAGTGATATTGCGCCTTTGGCGCAGTGATATTTGCGCTTTGCGCAAGTGATATTTTTGGCTTGCGCCAAAAGTGCTATTCGCACTCTGTGCGAGTCGTGGAATATTCCCTATCGGGTGTGGGTGCCCCACCCTCAATTATTAATTATTAATTATTAATTCCAAATCAACATATAGTTTTGGTATGAATAATACCGCCAAATCTTTCACCATAGTCACAGGCTTTTCCATTGCGACAAGGCTTATGTCTTTCGTTTTCAAAATGTGGATGTCGCGCACGCTCGGCGCGGAAGTCGTCGGACAATATCAAATTGCTTTAAGCGTGCTCTTAATGCTCTTCACAATAACCGCGGGTGCGCCCGTCGTACTTTCTCGCAAAGTTGCCGAAGCATCCGTAAACGGTGATATAAAAAAGCAAAATTCGCTCGCCACCGCTTCGATAATTCTCGGATTATCGCTATCGGGCGTAATATGTGCGGTCCTTTTTGCGCTCGGCAACAAACTGTCTCCTCTATTCTCAAATCCCGAGTGCTTGCCCATATTCTTCATTATGCTCCCCTCGCTCGTCACGTCAACGCTGTACGCGTCCCTTCGCAGTTGGTTTTGGGGGCGCAAAAACTTCGTCGCGTTCTCTTCCACGGAACTTATCGACGAGGTAGTACGCATTATCCTTGCCGTAATCTTTGCAAGCGGAATAGTGGCAAGTATGCGCGGAGCAAATGGTATTGCGCTTGCAATGACGCTGTCCGACGCGTTGTGCGTAATTATCCTTGCGGTGCTATATTTCATCGCGGGCGGACGCTTGTCCAAACCGAGCGGATTTAAGGACTTGACGCTCCGCACTATCCCGCTTTCCGCAACGCGCATTATATCCTCGCTCGGTGCGTCGCTCACCGCACTCGTAATACCTCAACTTCTCGTATCGTCGGGTATGAGCGTGGCGGAAGCCACGGCGGAATACGGACGAGTCGCTGGTATGGCGTTGCCACTCATTATGGCGCCCGTAACGTTTATAAGCGCGCTTTCCGTGGTGCTTACGCCCGATATAGCGCAACTTCGCAAACAAAACGATATAGAGGCATTGCGCACAAAACTGTCAACATCTTTACTGTTTGCTCTCATCGTTGCAAGTTTCTTTTTTGCGGTGTATTTACCGCTCGGACAAAGCCTCGGCAAACTCCTCTTTGCCGACGAAAAAGCGGGCGATTTTGTGTCATATTGCTCGCTTATTCTCTTCCCGATTGCCACTGCGCAAGCCACGACGCCCATGGTCAATTCCCTCGGCAAGGAACGCTACACGCTCTTGTTCACGGTTTTGGGCGCGGTTTCGATGCTTCCTTGCATATTCTTCTTGCCAAAGCTCATAGGCGTGTACTCGATGGCGGTTGCCTCGGGACTTTGCTTTGCGATAATCTCGATATGCAACTTCGTCGTCCTCAAAAAGGAAGTCGGCGCATTTATCAATCACAAAAAGACCATTCCGCTTATCCTTTCAAGCATACTCCTTGCCGTATCGGGCTATTTTACGGCGCGCCTTCTTCGCACGTATGCGGGACATATCACGACGATTATCGTCACGGGCGTATATCTCGTGTTTTTCTTCTTCCTCATTATAGGCGTATTCGACATAGCGGATATCGTGGCGTGCATAAAGATGCTAAAACCAAATGTCAAAATGTCCAATATTCACCACAACCCGAAAAACAAGCGCGATTTAAGCTTGACCACACCTCGCGCCAACAAGGCTCGCACCCGCTACAAACCACAAAAAAATCATCCCCTACGCCACACCCGAAACGAAACGGCATAGTATAAAACCGCACCGTATATACACACTACGGTTATGCTCAATTTATTTATAAGAAGTCTGGTTTTATACTTCGTATTGCTCGTTGCGATGCGTCTTATGGGCAAAAGGCAACTCGGAGAATTGCAACCCTTTGAACTTGCAATCACACTCGTTGCCAGCGACCTCGTATGTATACCTATGGCGGACGCGTCAATACCTATTTTGTATGGCGTAATCCCCGTATTTTCGCTGTTTTTGGTGCATATCCTCATCACGAAGCTTGCCACCAAAAGCATCAAATTCCGCAAATTTCTCAACGGAAAACCCATTATCCTCATCGAAAAAGGCAACATTTTGCCCGACGTTATGAAAGAACTCAACCTCAATATCGACGATATTATGGAAGCGTTGCGAGGCGCGGGATATTTCAATCCGAGCGAAGTGGAATATGCTATTTTGGAAACCAACGGCAACCTCAGCGTTATGCCAAAATCCGCAAACAGACCGCTTTGTCCCGATGACGTTCAGCTTAAAGTGGACGAGGCGCAAATCCCCGTTGCGGTCATTATGGAAGGCGAATTCGTCGCGGAAAACCTATCCAAACTTCAAGGCGACGTCAAAGAAAAAGTGTTGCATCTCTTGTCCGATTTGGGCGTAACTCGGCAAGACGTACTCGTTGCGCTCGTTGCGGGTGACGACGTATTTATCCAACCCTTTAAGGACGATTATATAATCACGTCGCTAACCCCCACGACGAACAATCCGAGCGTCACGCTCAAAGGGGAAGTGAGATGAAAAGAGTTGTTGTCGCAATCATAGTGCTTGTGTTTATCCTAACGGGCGGAATACTTGAAAACATTTACGTCTCAAAGACTTTCGGCGCGTTGGAAACCAAGCTCAAATCTCTCGAACAAGCCGTGCTCGCCGAGGATGAAACCGCTCTCGACCAACTTCGCGACATATCCGAGTGGTGGGAAAAAAGGCGTATGTATATAGAACTTTTTGCCTACTCGCCGGATGTCAGAGCGTTTTCCGTTGCAATGAGTGAGACGGAAGGTTCGCTTGAATGCGGTGATTATCAAAACGCCACTTCCAAGTGCCGTTCTCTCATCGTTATGGCGGACAATATAAAGCGTCTTCTCGACTTCAACGCGGAAGACATCATCTAAAAACACACAACCGATACTCTCTTAAACAAACGCCGTTAAACAAAATAGTCGCTTTTTATACGCTTTTATAATCACAACCAATAGGTTGGAACGACAATGAAATGCACGCAAAATATGCGTGCATTTCGATATGAGGACACCTCGATTTATTCTTTGTACATATCGGCATATATGGTTATACTTATCTATATCCCTATGTATTTATATATGTATATATGTGTATATATCGATATTGCAACTTGTCTTCCGATTGCTTATCGCTTTGCAAGCGTTGCTTTCAAGTCGTATATATCTCCCGCGCCTATCATAAGCACCATATCCACCTCGTTTGCGTGCGATTTGACAAAATCGATAGTTGATTGTCTGTCTTTTGCAAGATAAACTCGCTTTTGTGGAAATTTGTCGAAAATTGCGTCCGCCAAAGCGTCACTGTCCACGCCCATCGAAGGCGTCTCTCTTGCGGGATACGTTGGCATAATAACAATGTGCTTTGCATAATCGCAACCGCCGAGGACGGAGGCAAAATCGGATAAATACGCCTTTGTCCTCGAATACGTATGCGGTTGAAAAACGACGATTGCGCTTCCGTATTTTCTTGCGCGTTCCAACACGCATTTTATCTCTTTTGGGTGATGTGCAAAATCAAAGTACACTCTTGCGCCGTCGATATCCGCGCTTCTTTCGAATCTGCGCTTTACGCCTTTATAACTTGCAAGCATATCCGCGCCGTCCTCTATTCTCACGCCGAGACGATTCGTTGTCGCCAGTGCGAAAAGTGCGTTTTTGTAGTTATACTCTCCGTCGTCTTCGAGCCGTAGCCGAGCGACGTACGTTCCGTTTTGATATATTCTCGCTCCGTCGTCACCGACTTTGATATAGAATTTATCTTGTTCGCAAACGACGCAAAATCGAGATGAATTCACAGTCGTTTTGTATAAGTCGGTCATATCCTTTTCGCTTGCGATTTTTATAGGCGCACCGTTCAAAAAACTCTTGAACGCTCTTTGCACTTCGTCGAGATTTTTATAGCAATCGGGGTGATCGCACTCCACGTTGGTCACTACGCCTATATCTCTTTTCACGGCAAGCATATGCCTTTTATACTCGCACGCTTCCGTGACGAAAACGCAATTTTTGAGGTCGGATATTTCGTTCGCATAGGTATTATTGACATAATTACCGCCGTCTACACACTCACCGCCTATCATCGACAAAAATTTCAAATTCGACTTTTTTAGGATATGCGTAACCATTGCCGTGGTGCTTGTTTTTCCGTGCGTGCCCGCTATCGCGACGCTTTGCCCGAAAAGTCTCGACACCTCGCCCAAAAACTCGTGCCTCTCATACAACTTTGCACCGCTTTGCTTTGCAAAGACGAGTTCTTTATTGTCCGCCCTTATCGCGCTTGAAAAAACGACGATATCCGCATTTATATTTTGAGGTGCTTCCCCTTGCCAAATTTTTGCGCCTTTTGCACGCAATAGGTCGCAAATAGGCGTGATTTTTGCGTCGCTTCCGCTCACTTTCCCGCCAAAATCGAGCACGAATTTTGCCAGCGCATTGCACGATATTCCGCCAATTCCTATAAAATGCACCGTTTTATTTGAAAAATCCAACATAGCAATATTATATGCAAAAGCCGTTTTTGTGTTTCGCTACAAACGCATCCGAGGCAACTACGGCGTATTACAAACGAGTGTGTGTTCGGGTGCGGGCAACGCCCGCCCGCAATTATTAATTATTAATTATTAATTCAAAAATAGAGCGGTCTTCACCGCCCCCGTTTTTATATTTATGCAACGGCATACGTATATTTTCGCACATACGCATACGTTAGAAAGTAAAAACGGTATATGCGCAAATGTACATATACCGTTTTGATTTAGTTGAGGCTTTTGCCGATTTTCACGCCGAATTTTTGCTCGTATCGAGCGCAAAATCGCGTCTACACCCTATTAGAAATTGGACGGATGCTCGTCGAGGGCAAGTGTTCCGCCCGGGTTGAGCGTGTTGTTGGGATCGAAGTATTTTTTGAGTGCCTTGTACACGTCAAGTTGCGCAGTACCGACAGAGCCTTCGAGGTACGGAGCAAAGAGTTTGCCGATGCCGTGGTGGTGGGAAAGTGCCGCTCCCGACTTCATAATCGCTTCGAGGATTGAACCGTGATACTTTTTGAAAGCGTCCAAATCCGTCGTCTTGATGATGAAGATAAAGTAGAGGTTTGCGCCGTTGGGATAGCTGTGCGAAATGTGGCAAGTGCAGATTGCGTTTGGCCACGCTTTGACTACTTCTCTCACCTCGTCATGCACTTTGGGCATATTGTCCCAATTGACCGCACATTCGAGCGTGTCGATGATGATGCCGTAGTCTTGAATGGTGTCTCTCAAATACGGATCGCTGAATCTTCCGTGCTCCCACGCTGTCGTAACGTAGCCCGTAAGCGAGAGTCCGTGATACTTTCTTGCAATCTTTCTTATATTGCGCATAATGTTTCTTTGCAATCCGTCCTCGCCGTCGCAGAAGCCGAGGAGCAAGCATCTGGAATGTTGCTTATAGCCTTTTGCGGCAAGAAGCGGTTCAAGCGGAGAGCCGATAATGCCGTACATATGCGACATCATATCCGTTTCTTCCGCGTCCGAAAGGCGGAATGCCGACGGGTGACCGAATTCGCCTTGCATAACCTCTCTCATAACCGCCATACCGTCTTCCCACGTCGGGAACATAAAGGAGAATTTTCTATGTTTTTTGGAGAGGTGGAACACTTTGAGTGTGACTTCCGTCAAGATGCCGAAGCATCCTTCGCTACCCATCATAATTTGGTCGATATCGGGGCCTGTTGCCTTTCTCGGTGCGCCGTCCGTCTTAATCGTGCCGATAGGCGTAACGTATTCTTGTTTGAGAACGAGGTCCGCCGCACAGCCGTAATACGTGGAGTTTTGTCCCGAACCGCGAGTGACTACCCAACCGCCTACGCAAGAATATTCAAACGATTGCGGGAAGTGTCCGCAAGTGTAGCGTTTGCTCGTTCCGAAGTTTTCGGGGGCGTGATTGAGGATATCTTCAAGTTGCGGACCGCTGATACCGGGTTGCACCGTAATGGTGGAATTGACCTCGTTGAAAGCAATAACTTTGTTGAAGTTCTTGCTGATGTCAATCATAATATTGGGCGACACCATCGCTTCGGTACCGCGCGTAACGCTCGAACCGCCCGCGTGCACGTACACTTTTATTCCGTTCTTATCGGCGTAATGCACGAGTGCTTCAATTTGTTCCTTCGTAGAGGGATACACGACGATATCGGGCACGTTTTCCACGATACCTTTTCTAAGTCGCATAATGTCGATCATCGTCTTGCCGTATGCGAGGCGCACTCTTTCAAAGTCGTCCACGCTTGCGTTTTCCTCACCGACGATTGCCGTGATATCCGCAATTTGCTCCTTGGTGAGCGCGCTTTCGACGTGTACGTCCACGAGTTGCTCACCCGTATCGACCATCTCTTTGAAGTCGTCGTCGGTGAGCGAGAAGATGTTTTTGATAAGTTTATAAAGACCTTCTTTGGGGGCTTTGTACTTGTCGGGATCGCCCCATTTCATAATGGAACGGAAAGATTTCTCTTGGGGTGCTTCGGTGATCCACTTGGGCTCGAATTCCTTGTAAGGTTTTGACATAATTCCTCCAATTGCCGTTTTATCCGACCGTTTTCGACAGATAAACCGACGATTTATTCATTTAATTGTTTTTTATTTATTGGCGTTTTCGGGTTTTGCGTTGCGCAAAATTACCTTCAAATCGTCGTAAAGTTTCTTATTATTCGGATATATTCTGCGATATATTCTGTTGTAGAGTTTGTTGTAAAGCGCGTGTTCTTTCATATCGGGCTTGAACTCCGCCGAAATATGCACCATATTTTCCGCCGCCTCTTCAAAAGACTTGTACACGCCCAAGCCCTTAAACGCGGTGATTGCCGCGCCCAGCGAAGACGTCTCGTAAGTTTGCGCTCTTCTTACGGGAATGCCCATAATATTTGCCGTAATTTGGCAAATCTCGTCGCTTTCGCTTCCACCGCCCGACACTGCCAAAAATTCGACTTTGATTTTGGTCTTGCGTTGGATTGAAAGAAGTCCGTCGTAAAGTCCGTACGCAATGCCCTCGATTATCGCGCGATAAATATGTATCCGCGTGTGGCAATCCGCAAAACCGAGTATTGCGCCTCTTGCGGTCGGGTGTTTTATGCCCGGCGTCCAATACGGTTGCAAAATAAGTCCTTCGCAACCCGCGGGCACGTCTTTGAGGTGTCTGTTGAGAAGCTCCTCCGCGGCAATGCCGAGTTCCTTTGCCTCTTTCACCTCTTTGTGAGCAAATTCGTTCTTAAACCACGAAAGCATCCAATATCCGCGATAAATCTCCACTTCGGGATTATATTTGCCGGGGAGCACCGCGGGATAAGACGGCACGAAAGGCTCTGTTTCGACGTATTTATCCGTTGTCATTTGCACCGTTGCGGTTGTGCCGAGCGAGAGCGACGCACCGGTACTGTCCACGCAACCCGAACCCAAAGTTTCGCAACCCTTGTCCGAGCCCGACGCAATGACGGGCAATCCTTGCTTGATGCCGAGGTCGTCGCTTGCCTCTTTGGTGATATATCCGATAGTCGTACCCGGCTCGACGAGCTCACACATATTCTCTGCTTTCAAGTCGAAAATCGGTGCGGTTATCGCGCGCGGACCTTGCCACGTTTTTGCCTTGTAGTCAAAGGGAATATGCCCTATTTGGTTTGCAACCGAGTCCTTCATAACACCCGTCAAGCGATAGGTGATATAACCCGAAAACATCAAAAATTTGTGCATTTTTGCCCAAACTTCCGGCTCGTACTCGTGCACCCAGTTGCAAGCGGACGACTTGCATTGCGTTGCCGCCATATCATACATATTGATGAGTCGAAGCAACGATTTGAAGCCCGAGCCGAATCTCGTCTTGTCGGCGTCCTTGACCTCTCTTTGGTCAAGCCACAAGATGATATCACGGAGCGGTTTTCCGTCCTTGTCGACAACCACCGCCGTATCTCTTATCGTGGTGACGCTGACAGCACGGATATCGTCCCAAAGTTCGGTGCATTTGGCTTTAAGTCCGTTGGTTGCTTCTTTCAGTCTGTCCCAATAAAATTCGGGCTTTTGCTCCGCCCAACCGATTTCCTTTGAAAAATACGGCTCTTTGAAGTGGACTTTTTCTTTTCCGTAGTCCTTGCCGTGCTTGTCGAAAAGCATTGCGCGCACGCTCTGCGTCCCGAAATCGATTGTCAACACCAATGGTTCACTCATAATTTTCCCTCTTATCCTTATATCAATAAATCGTTGCCGTCGCTATGAGATTGACGTCCGTACCGACGATATTTTGCGCCACGACGTCCCCTCTTTTGACCTTTTTATCAACAACGATAGCGTTGATTTCTTTCATTAAATCGGCGATTTTCGCTTTGGGAATTTCACCGTCCGTTCTCACGGGAAGCACGGGATAATCCTTAAAAGTCGTTGCCACCGTCGAGCAAACGCTCCTCATAGGGCACGTTGTTTCGGATATGGCAAACGCTTCTCCTCTCTTGCAACCGTTGCCGCTAACCACTCCGTTTTCGACGTTTATTCTGCACCCTCTCGGACAAACGATACACACCAAATCCATTTATCTTTCCTCCACGACTGCCATGATTTTCGAGTTCTCGTTTATGCCGAACGACGAGAAATCCACTTCCACTCTCTGCATTTCCGGCGGGCGCAAGAAGGAGAAGTTTTTCTTGTACGCATCCTTGCCGTCAACCGTAAAATTGAGAGTTGCTTTGTCCATGTCTTTTGACGCACGGAAGAAGAACACCACCTTGTCGCAAGGCTTGCTCACATCGATACGATGGGGCACGAAGCTCAAAAGTCCTTCGCCTTTTTCAATGCGGGCGCTCTTGCCCGACGGTTTGAAGTCCACCGCGTTTGCACCCGCGTCTTTTGCACATTCAGACACATAATCTACCAAATCGAACACGTTAAGTGCGTTTCCCGCCGAAAACACGCCGTCAATGGAAGACATATAAGTTTGGTCGCAATCCGCGCCTTTGGTGAACGGATTGATTTTGACGCCCAACGATTCGGCAATTTCGTTTTCGGGAATAAGGCCGACGGAGAGTATAAGCGCGTCGCAATCTATACGTCTTTGAGTGCCCTCGATAGGTCTCATTTTGTCGTCGACTTTTGCCACCTCAACGCCTTCGAGCCTGTCTTTTCCGAACACTCTCGTAACCGTGTGCGAGAGATAAAGCGGTATATCGAAATCGTGCAAGCACTGATGTATATTTCTCGTAAGTCCGCTCGGAGTGGGCTTGACTTCGTAAACGCCCTCGACCTTTGCGCCTTCCAACGTGAGACGGCGCGCCATAATCAGTCCGATGTCCCCGCTTCCCAAAATCACGCATTTTTTTGTGGGAAGTTTGCCTTGCAAGTTGACGAAGTTTTGCGCCGTACCCGCCGTGAAAACACCGCTCGGACGAGTGCCTTGTATAAACACTTGCTTTGCCGTGCGCTCTCTGCACCCCGTTGCCAAAACGATTGATTTGGTAAAGAATTTCTCAATGCCGTTTGAGGACACCGCGGTGATTTCAAATCCGCCGTCCTTTTTCTCCACGCGCGTGACGAACGTGAGAGTATAAGTGTCTATATCGAGTTCTTTTACGAAATCTATATATCTTTCGCTATACTCGGGGCCCGCGAGCTTTTCACCGAAGCGGATAAGCCCGAAGCCGTCGTGAACGCATTGTTTGAGAATACCGCCGAGCCTTGCTTCTCTTTCGATAACGGCAACTTTTCCGCCTTTGAGGCACGCGCTTTGCGCCGCGGAAAGACCGGCAGGTCCGCCGCCTATAACCACTACGTCGTAAGTTCGCATATCACATACCCCCCTTCGTATTGCCGTAAACGATTACGCTACCCTCGTCGCCTTTGAGGACGTCTTCTATCTCGACGCCTTCGTGCTCGGCAATGATTTTTGCAACGAGCGGAGAACAAAATCCGCCTTGGCATCTGCCCATACCGGGGCGCACGCGACGTTTGATACCGTCGATGGTCGCGACTTTGAGCGGACTATTCAAAGCGTCGATAATCTCACCCTTACTCACTTCTTCGCAACGGCAAATAATCTCACCGTAGTCGGAATTGCGCTCGATATATTCCGCGCGCACGCTATCGGGTTGATCCGCAAGGCGCGGAGTGTGCTTGTAGACGGGGTTGAAGGACTTATTGTCCTTTGCGCCGAGGTCTTTCTTCACCCAGTCCCTAATATCGCAAGCGATTGCGGGCGCAGCGGTGATACCCGGTGATTGAATGCCCGCCGCCTCGTAAATATTGCTCGTAAATATGCCTCTGCGCACCACGAAGTCTTCCTCGTACGTTGCGGCGCGAGTGCCCGAAAAATACGTGATAACGTCGCCTTTGTTGAGCATAGGTTGAGCGAGTTTTTGCTTTTTGATGATGTTGTCGATGTCTTGCATCGAGGTGGAATAGTCCTCTCTCGACGGCACTTCGTGAGCGTCCGGTCCTACGAGGATATTGCCGTCAACGGTGCGCATAACTCCACCGCCTTTGGTGTGTCCCACTTGCTCTTTGTTGTCGGGACGCGCTTCGGGCGGAAGCGGAGCAAAGAAACTGCGCGCGTACGAAGACAGCGCGTATCCCACTCTCTTCTTGTCGAGAATGATATCCGTACCCTTTCTCGGGTGTATGGTAAACGTCCTATCCCCGGCCATATCCGCAATCACGTCGCTGTATACGCCCGCACAATTGACCACGGCTTTGGGATAAATAGTGCCTCTGTTGGTTTGGACGCTGACGATTTTGCCGTTTTCAACTTCCATACCTTTGACGTAGGTATTGAGCGACACTTTCGCGCCGTTCTCTATGGCATTGTCGATGAGCGCAATCGTCGTCTTGTACGGTGAAACCATACCCGCAGTTGCCATATACATAGCACCCGTTGCCCACTGTGGCGGATTTGGCTCGATTTCTTTCAATTGTTTTGGGGTGAGATGCCTTACACCCTCGACGCCGAGTTGTTTCGCGCGAAGTTTGTAAAGCGGAGAAATAATAGCGTTCTCCCACTTGGTGGAGAAAATAAAAGTTTGCGCCCAGCGTTTGAGTTGAAGCCCGAGTTCCTCGGCAAGCGCGGTGTACGCTTTGTTGCCGGCAAGCACGTATTTGAGTTTTTGTTGACCTTTGTGGAGGTCGATACCGGGGTGAATACACCCGTCGTTTCTCGACGAAGCACCGCACGCCACGTCGTTGCACTTTTCCACGAGAAGCACGCTCACGTCAAGTCGAGTAAGTTCACGCGCGACGGCGCAACCCACTATGCCTCCACCGATAACGAGCACGTCGGGAGTTTGCCCGTCGACGGCGTTATCTTGAAGCGCGGGACGTTTTGGTTCTTCGTGAAAACCTTTGAGTTTGATATCGTTGAGCACTCCGAGCGACTTTTTGCACACGGCGACTTTTCCGCATCTGTAAATATCCGCCCAGTCGTCGAGTTCACCCGTGAGCCTCACGCAACCGCGATACTCTTCCACTTTGACGGACGGAGCAATCTTATTGACCGCCCTGCGTATCTTTGCCAAATTCATTTTCCAACCCCTTAACATCTATTTTTCCGATTTTTGTTCTCGGGAACGCGTCCTTGCACTCAACACACCTCGGCACGTTCCAATGCGACATACGCTTTGCGATATGCGCAATAATTTCTTGTTTTTGTTGAGGCGTAAGCGCACCCTCAACCACGATTTTTATAAACGGTTTCGCACCCACGCGATATTCTATGCAAGCGCACTCTTTGACAAAATCGAGTTCTTTTGCAACACGCTCTATCTCGGTGGGGAACACGTTGACGCCCGATATCTTTATAAGGCGTTTTTTGCGCCCCATATAAAACAATCTGCCCTCTTCGTCTTGCTTGAAGAAATCACCGCTCTTTACGTACGTAACGCCGTCGAGAGTAATCATAGCCTCTTTGGTGGCTTTTTCGTCAAAGGCGTAACCGCTCATAATCTGGTCTCCGCCCAAAAGCAACTCGCCCACTTCGCCTCTCGGGACGTCATTCATATCCTCGTCCACTATGCGCACCTTCACGCCGTTTATGGGCTTGCCGACGCTTCCCGCAAGATAATCGCCCTTGGACACCGTGCATACGCTTGCCGTCTCGGTGAGTCCGTATCCCGCCGAAAGCACCCCCTTTCCGCCCGCTTCTTTCATACGCGCGTCGAAAGCATCCACGAGTTCCTTGCTTACGGTGTCACCGCCCACGTACACGTCCTCTATGCAAGAAACGTTGTCCCCGCAAAAGTCCTTGCAAGCGAGCAGTTTGGACACCATTCTCGGCACTGCAAGCATAGTGGTAACTCTGTTTTTGGCAATGATTTTCACCGTCTTTTCGGGCTTGAATATTGGTTGAAGCACCATTCGCATATTGGTGCAAAGCGAAGCGTGCATACCTATGCAAAGTCCGAAACCGTGGAACATAGGCAACACCACCAGCATTGCGTTGCGCTCGGAGAACTTGTCGTCGAGATATTGAAGAAGATTGCCCGCCATAGCGTTGGCGCATCGAGAGGATATCGCAACGGTTTTCGGCTCACCCGACGTCCCGCCCGACTGCATATAGAATATAGTTTCCTCTCCGTCGCCCTCGTATATCTCGAAGTGCCCGCCGAGAGGAAGTCCCAGATAATCGTATACGCCGAAGTGGCAAATAACTCTTTTTGCCTTTCCGCATTTGAAGAAAAATTTGGCTTGATTTACGTCGCTCAAGAACACGACTTTGGGAGAGAGTTTTTTTACCGCCGCCTCAAATTCGTCCGCGGACAATTTGGGGTGTATCATCGACGCCGTCGCGCCTATACGAGAACAAGCGTATGTGGCAATCACGCTTTGCTCTATGTTGGGCAAGGTGAGCATAACCACGTCCCCTTTTCTCACGCCGAGTCTATAAAGCCCTCCCGCAACTCTATCTATCTCTTTGAAAAACTTTGCAAACCGCATTTTGCGCCCGCCACGAACGAGGGCAATGCTATCGTCCTGTTTTTTGCGGTAATCGCGCATAAAGTTATATAAAGAAGTATGTACGTCTATCATATAGAAAAATTATACAATATCAAACATTTGTAGTCAACATCGAATTTTTTTAATTTTCCTTTTTCTGCCACCTCAGACTCACAAAAAAAACCGCCCGATAAAATTTTTTCACGCCGATTGTATAAATCGCGCCCGTCACGTCAATAATGAAAGCAACTTGGAGGTACAAATATGAGCAAATTTTCAGTTGCAATGAAACGCTTTGGCGGTTTTATGAAGCGCAACGCATTCTATTTTCTTATCGTATTGTGTATAGCGTCCGTTGCTACGGTCATCGCTTTGGCGGTCACTCGCGACAACGGTTTGCCCGAAGGCGAAGCGACGGTCTCTCCCGCTCCCGACACGCCCGTAATCAACCCCGACGATAACGTCGTAAATCCCGACGTCGAGCCCGAACCCGTCGATGAAAAACTCAAATTTTTTATGCCTTGCAACGACGGTACGGTAAGCAAAAATTTCAGCGATACCGCGCTCGTGTGGAATCCCACGCTCAAACAATATTCCGCCCATCTCGCACTCGACTTTACGTCGGAAGACCAAAACGTATTCTGCTCCGCGGACGGATATATCAAGGAAGTCGGCTACAACGCACTTGACGGCAATTACGTAGAGATAACCCACAAAGACGGTTATGTCACGAGATACCTATCTCTTTTAGAGCCTTGCACTCTCAAAAAGGGCGCAAGCGTCAAACAAGGTCAACTCCTCGGCAAGATGTCTGCGACGCAAGGCAGTGAGAGCGAAGACGGCGCGCACCTTCACTTCGAGGTACTAAAAGACGATGTCCTCGTCAACCCCGCAGACTTGCTTATCTCTTCCGATAAATAACCGAAACGCAAGTTAATACCGCAAAATTCCGTTGATAAAACGGCTTTTTTGCTATATAAGCATATTCCATGTCATACTTGTAAAACAAATATGTCCACCGACAATCATCCGTATCGATGTCAAAAGGGCAGACTGTTTTCCCTTTCTATTTCCACGTTTTCACAACGTAAAAGTCGTTGCAAAAATGAAAAAGCGTGGCTTTGCGCCACGCTGATTTTTATGTGTTCTTGCTCATTTTAGCATCGAGATAATGTCTTTCACTTTGTCAAAAACGTAGTCGGGTTTGATTTTGGACGATGGCAACATATTCGCCGTCGTTTCACCCGAAAGCACCAACACGGACACGAATCCGCAGTTCTTTCCGAATGCCACGTCCGTATAAAGTCTGTCCCCCACCATTGCGATTTTTTTTGGAGGAAGATTGTACTTCATCGCAAGACGCTCACCCGCGGTCTTGTGCGGTTTGCCCATAACGATGTCGGGCGTGCGACCGATAGTCAGTCTTATTGCCTCGATAAGCGAGCCGATATCCGGCATCGGACACTCGGGTGCGGGGCAAAAATAGTCGGGGTGCGTCGCAATGTACGGAAGCCCGTTGTTGACGTATTTGCAAAACTTGTAAAGCCTGTCGTAGGTAAGCGACGTATCGAAGCCTATAACGCAAATATCGGGATCTTCGTCAACTACGTCTATGCCGTACAACTCAAACTCGTTTTTCAATCTATCGTTGCCGAGAAGATAGACTTTTTTGCCTCTGTAATTATCGAGGATATATTCGCACGTCACTTGCCCGCTGGTATAAATCTCGTCCGCATACGTGCGCAAGCCGAGGTTGTTGAGTCTTGCGATATAGTCGGTGTGCATTCTCGACGAATTGTTGGTGAAAAAGCAAATTCTCTTGCCCATCGCGCGCAATTCGTTGATAGCGGCAAACGAGCCCTCGATTTCGGTATCGCCGATGTACACCGTGCCGTCAAGGTCGAATACGAATAATTCTACGTCTTTGATGTTTTTCATTTTGTCCTCTGTAACCGCCTTATGCCGATCAACCTATCTTTTTTAGAATACCGCTTGCATACGCGTATCCGAGAAGATTGTCGCTTTGCGCCCCCGCAAGGGCAAGCATATGTAGCATCTCTTTTGCGCTTATCTCGCTTTTGAGCCAATACCCCGCGTCGGGATAAAGCCTGCGCCAAAATCGTTGCATACCGTGCAAGTCTATACCGGAAAGCTTTTCAAGCAAATCCATGCGATATTCACTCAATATATAGTTAATTCTAAAATACCCGTTAATATCGAAAAAGTCAACGCATTTACCCTCATTTGACACTCCGAGCGGTAAAGAAGCGATTTCGTCGAGAGCGTCGCTTACGCAAGACGGGGGCATAGCGTCGATTGACGGCGCGCCGAGGAAGGAAGAATAGAACGCGGTTATGAGGCACGCACACAAAAATTTATATTCTCCGAGAAGTTTCGGTTTCTTGCCTTGCGAAAGTGCCTTGGCATACAAGAGTTTTGCCATCTTGTCCGCACTGTCGTCACCGCGCTTTTCGCTCGACACTTTGAGAAGCAAATAGGCAAGTTCGGCATTGTCAACCTTTACGCAAGTAGGCGTATTCGTCTGCTTTTCGCCTGTCGTGTTTTCTTTATTTTCAACGGACAAAACCTTGCTTGCAAACACGCCCTCGAAAGCAGTAAACGACGATGAGAGCAACAGCCCGTATCCCGACGCAATGCACGCTTTCGGACTTTTATCTATTATATCCGTATCGATAAACACTTGTTTTGGCGATTTTCCTCGCATTATCTCGTCGCACGACGGCGTGCACATAAACAGCGTCCAATCAATACTTTTAGCGTTGCAAACTCTCTTCGCAACGCGTGAAGCCCTTGCTTCACCGACGCCGAAAACGAAGCGCACGTATTCGGGAATTTCGTCTATATCGACGCCCTCGTCGCTACCGTCGTCCGCTTTAATTTCGGAGGCAAACACCCTATATCCGCCTCTTTTAAGTTCTTGCATAAGCGCGTCCGCAACCTCTTTTTGTTCCTCTTCGTATACGACAAAAAGCGCACCCTCTTCAAAGACCGTGCGCACTCTCGGCAACATTTCCTTGATTATTTTACTGCCGATAAATACGTCCGTGCCTTTGACGGTGCGTCTTTCGATTTGCAAGTTTTCCATACGTACCTCCGCTTATAATGCTACCATTTTAAGAAGAGGTTTTTTTGCGGTTTTTTGCGATTATTTAAGCGATTTTGTCAAACTTATTTTTTGAGATAAGTCTTGCACTTCGTCGCAAACGCCGAGTCTTTGACGCTTATTTGCGAATTGGCGCAGAGACCGGAATTGTTGAAAGCACAATCGCTTGCGGCACATTGCACGAGGCTTTCGAGATCCTTGTCGTAGATATCGTCACCCGCTTCCACGTCCGCAAAGTTTTGAGCAAGCGCACCGCCTTCTCTCTTGATACGGCTGATACATTTTGCGTTTTCGCTGATGGAGATTACGCCCGCAAGGCATACGCCTTTGAGATTATGTTCACAGTTTGATGTTGCACAATTGATTTTTTCCATATTGCCTCCTTTTTGATTAGTATGCCCAAAAGCGCGATTTTTACACGCAAGTATACTATTTTTTGGCACAATCCACGCCGACGATACGTTTTTCTCGATTGTGCCCTTATCGGAGCGTGAATTTGCCGAATTTTGCGTGTTTTGGCGGAATTTCTTGCGTTTTTATCGCAAAATCTCTTCAATTTTCAGCGTTATATCCGTTTGTGTTGAAAATTGCTTCGACGTGTGCTAAAATGTATACGATAAAAAAGACGCTTGTCGCAAAAGGAGTTTATATGAAAGTTATACTTCTCAAAGATATGAAAGGCACGGGCAAAAAAGGCGATATCATCGAAGTCAACGACGGATACGCACGCAACTTCCTTATAAAGAAAGGCTTTGCCCAAGAAGGCACGCAACAAAACATCTACGTTGCAGAGCAACGCAAAAAAGCATACGAAGCAAAGATCGCGTCAGAACGCAAAGAAGCACAGGAACTTGCCGCAAAACTTAAAGCACTCACCGTCAAAGTCAGTGCAAAAGGCGGAGAAAACAACGGCAAAATGTTTGGTTCCGTCACCGGCGAGATGATCAGCGAGGCACTTTCCGCACTCGGCTATGACGTTGACAAAAAGAAAATCGAGATCAAGGAAAGCATCCGCGATTTCGGCAACTTCGAAGTGCTTTTGCGACTCTATCCCGAAGTTACGCAAACGCTCAAAATCGAGGTCGTTCGCGCCTAAACTATGGCAAGATACGCAACCGATTTGGGCATAGGCGATTATATCGTTTTTCAAGACACCGACGATTATGCGTTTTCGCAAGACTCGGTGTTTCTTGCAAATATGGCAAAACTCTCCCCTTCCGACGCGGTTTTGGACCTCGGTTGCGGTTCGGGAATTTTGGCAACGCTTGCACTCGTCAAAAAACACGTAAAAAAAGCGGTGGGTATAGAGTTGCAACCCAAAGTTGCTGATATGGCGCGCGATAGCGTGATACGAAACGGCTTGCAAGACAAGTTCGACATAATTTGCGCCGACGTAAAGGATATTCGTTCTATCCTCAAAGCGGAAAGTTTTGACAAAGTTCTTTGCAATCCGCCCTATTTCACGAATAGTGGCAACGCTAGTCAAAAAAGCGTTTCAGACGATAAAAACCACGCCCGCGACATTAACGTCAAAACCGACAGAAGCGTTTCGCGCACGGAAAGCACCGCCACACTCGACGACTTCGTAAAAGGTGCGTCCTACGCTTTGCGTTTCGGCGGAGACGCTTGGTTTATCGTCAAAGCGGATAGACTTGCAAGTCTTATATACTCGCTCAAATCTTATAATCTCGAACCAAAAGAGGCAATCCTCGTCTATCCCAAGCCGACTTCCGACGTCGATGTCGTCATAGTCAAGGCACGCAAAGGCGCAAAGGAAGGTTTGAAAATATCCTCATTCTTCGTCACGGACGACAAGTGCGAATACACCGACAAGTACAAGGAGACGTACGCATAATGGCAAAACTTTATATAGTCGGAACACCGATAGGCAATTTACAAGACGTAACTTTGCGCGCGCTCGACACCCTCAAAAGCGCGGACGTCATTGCGTGCGAGGACACTCGTCACTCACTGCCATTTTTGCAAAAATACGATATAAAAGCAACGCTCGTTGCCTATCACAAATTCAACGAAGCCGAGTGTAGCGAACGCCTTATTTCTATGATAGAAGAAGGCAAAAACGTCGCAATTATCACCGACGCGGGGATGCCCTCCATCAGCGATCCCGGCGCGGAACTCATTGCAAAGTGCCACGAAAGAGGCGTTGACGTTGAGACAGTTCCCGGTCCGACTGCGTTTGCAACCGCCATTGCGTACAGCGGAATAAAAGCAAGCGGTTTCACGTTTTTAGGGTTTTTACCCGAGAAAAACACCGATAAAGTGTCGATTTTGTCAAAAGCGTCCCTTTCGGGCTTACCGATAATACTATACGTCGCACCGCACGATTTGACAAAGACGGCAAAGACTTTGCTCGACGTGCTCGGAGACCGTGCGGTATACGTCGCACGGGAACTTACCAAAATACACGAGAGCCTAACGAAGACCACCCTATCCGATTTCGAGTGCGAAGAGCGTGGAGAAATCGTTATGATTATCGAGGGTGCAACGGCGCAAAATCCCCTCAACGACTTGTCCATAACAGACCACATCAAGCACTATATCGACCTCGGCATAGACAAAAAAGAAGCCGTCAAAAAGGTCTCCCAAGATAGAGGTATTCCAAAGAACGAGGTCTATCAACAAGCTCTTAACTTATGACACTCCTATGAGTGTCTTTTTTTTTATAATCACATTAATGCAACTTTCCCCCTTCCTCACGGTGTTTCCCCTATTCCGTTCCCCCTCTGCACTTCGTTTGAGGGAACCCACGGAACTGCTCCGCAGGGGG
>CAVANK010000008.1:0-69677 GCA_963590075.1 Eshraghiella crossota | reverse complement strand
AAATTTTTGACCTTTCTTTGCCATAAAAAATGCACCTCCAAAAGTTTTACATTTTTGTCCAACTTTTGGGGTGCACTTCATTTTACCGCCGTATTCATTTATTCAAATTGTTTTATATCGTTAATATATCGAACATATTTTAGTTTTACATTCATTTCGATTTGATATGTTTGTAAAGATTGCAATTGTCGTATATTATCAGTATTTTCGCAATCAATCACTATTGTATGAAATGTTTCCCCTATGTCAATAATATCAAATGTAACTCTAGCATTGAGCAAAATTTTATTCTCATAGGTCAGATTAAAAGTTGAATCAATTCCAGTCACTATATCATTTCCTTCTAGCATTATCTTAACCTTTAGTTCAACCCTATATCCGTTAATATAAACGCCGCCATTTTTTACATTTATGTCAACAAGTTCAAATGTCGGAATCTCTTTATCATATTTCGTTTCTGTTCTAAATTCCTCAAAAACATCAACTGATTGCCGATTTTGAACTACCGCAGTACATATAGTCATAACCATGAAAAACACTAAACAAACCGAAATAATAGATATTACAATTTTTGATGGTTTTTCATTTTTAAACAACTCATCATATAGTTCTGCACAATAATCACTATATTTACTTGAACAAGCCAATCTAATCATTCCTATAATTGTCAAAGGAATAGATAATAACGCAAAAAGCACACCTAATAAAACATAGAAAATAATACCATAGCCGCTGTTCCTTTTTTCAAATGTCAAATCACCGTTTTCATGACACTTTAAGTAGTATTCAACTTTAGTTTCGCTTGCGAAAAAAGACATCATTGCGCTTGACGATGTCAAAATACTCAAAAAAACAATGATTATCAATACAGCAACATTTGAAAAAATACAAAACACGGTTAATGCCGTATTAGATGATTTAAACGAAACCATTGCTACCCAAAATATCCACATAAGAAGTCCACAGATTATCAATCCTGGTAGCAAAAAGCGTAATAAAACAAATAAAAAAGCTTTAAAATTCTTATTATTCAATGCAAAACTTCCCCCTTAATTTTGAGTACTTTTGTACTTTATTTTGATTATAATAAGTCTTTTAAGACTTGTCAAGTACAAAAATACTTAAATAATGTATGCTTTTATTATGTTCAAAGACATCGTAAAAGATTTGAGAGAATCGCAAGAATTGAGCCAGTACGAACTTGAAAAAGCATTGCAAGTGAGTCAGTCTGCCGTTGCAAAATGGGAACTTGGAAAAACCGAGCCAACCGCCTCTGCAATCGTTGCGATTTCGAGATATTTCAACGTAAGCGCGGACTATTTGCTTGAACTTGAAGATGAATTTGGCAATAAAAAATAACTAAAAACGGCGGATAAAATTGAAGTGCACCCCAAAAGTTGGACAAAAATGTAAAACTTTTGGGGTGCACTTCAAGTTGCAATGTTTTTATCGTAGAAACGAGTGCTTTTTAGCACTTATGTAAACTTTATCTTGCAATCGTCGCCTTCTATTTTGCCAACCAAAAGGACGGTGGTTGACGCTCTTAAATATTAACCCGCGAAGCCTGCACCGCCGATATCTCCGCCGCCGTTATCATCGTCGGTATCTTCCTCTTTTTCGGCGTCTTCTTCGGCTTGGACTTCTTTTTCTTCGTCCTCGAAGTGCTCCGCCAAAATCTCTTCAAACGGCTCGTTTTCTACGGGTTTTTCTTCCGTCTCGAACACTTGACCGTCCTCGTCGTTGTCGATGTTTCGAGACGCTTCTTCCGCCGCCCTACGCTCGGCAAGCTCTTCTCTCATCTGCTTTTTGGTCTTCTCGTCTATCTTGTAGAAGAACATCGGAATACTGCTTGCGAGCATACAAAGTCCCGGTATTAGGAAGTAGATAATCCACGCTTTGTTTTGCATATCGTCCGTGATGTAGGAAGATATGGTGTCGGGTGCGGTTTCGATAATACCGCTTGCCTTGGACGCGCTGAATCCGATTGCGCCGATGAGGAATATGCCCACCGCGACGGAGAGTGCGTTGGAGAGTTTGTTTGCCATAGAGAGTATTGCAAACTGCGTGCCTTCCGTACGTTTGCCCGTCTTCCACTCTTGATAATCGACGATATCCGAGGTCATAACCATAGGCAAGAAGCCGTTCGGACCGTACGCAAAGCCGAGGAAGAATTGGTATACGAGGATAGCCCAGAAGCTACGCAACGCCGTGCCTCCGCAGCAGTACATAATGACGCTTATCACGGATATTGCAAAGCCGTACAAGCCCGCGCCGATAAAGTATTTCTTTTCACCGAGTTTTTTGTTGATTGCGGCGTTGAATACTATCGTAACCATACTCGAAACCGCCGACGTAATGCCGATTGCCCAGCTGATTGCGGGACCGTAAAGTTTGCCCTCGAAGCCGAGGAAGGACAAGAAGGAAAGGTCTACGCCGTCACGCACGAGGATATAGGTTGCTTGAACCGCAATTCCGAGACCGATATTTCTACCGAAACCGAGAATGTAGGTCAAGAACATAATAATGAGCATTTTGTTGTTTTTGAGCTCTTTGAACATCTCTTTGAAGCTCATTGCCGAGGACGTGCGCGATACCACCGCTTCCTTGGTCTTGAAATACATAAGGAGTTGGAAAACAAGTCCCAATCCGCACATAATGCCCGCGGTGATGAGATATTCCGTTTTGCCGGTAACTTCGCTTCCCGTAAGCATACCCACTATCGTGACGATAACGCCGGGGCAAGCAAGCGCGATAGATTTAAGCGTGTTGGCAAGACCTGCCGCGTCGTTCTTTTCAATGCCGTCGTTGGACAAAAGCGCAAGCATACCTTGCGACGGAATATCCGCAAGCGTCATGGACACGTTCCACAAAACGGTCATAAACGTGATGTACACGTACATACCCGCCTCATTGCCGTTGAACGGAATAAATACGAATGTAATCATCGTAACGACTGCAAGCGGAAATGCGGATATAAGTATCCACGGACGCATTTTGCCCGACTTGAAATTGGCTCTGTCTATGAGGTTGCCGATAACGAAGTCCGCAACGATGGATATAAACTTGGACGCAAGCAAAATTGCCGCGAAAATCATCAAGTTTGCACCGAGAATATTGTTGAAAAACTCTGCTTGATAGCTGTTGACGAGACCTATTGCGAGGTTGATGCCCATTACGCCGAGGGCGTACATCCACATATTCCCGCTGAGCCCCTTCTTCTTTTGCTTTGCTTCTACCAAATCTGCCATATTTTCCCCTTTGCGCACACGCGCATTCAAATATAATTACATAATACATTAAAATAGTACGCTTTTCAATACCGAATTTTACGTTTGTATGAAAAAGCAACAAATTTTGTTCAAATTATATTCAATCATTGACTAAATCACGCGTTTACAATAAAATAAAAGTATGAAAAACACAAATAGCACTCTCAAAAAAGCATTGAGCAAACAACTTGCACTTGCCATCTTTCTCACGATAGGTTTGCCCGTAGGCATAGTGTGTATAGTGGTCGGAGCAGTCAACTTGTACGCAAACGTCGGATATAAAATTATGCTCGGCATCGGCGTTGCGCTTGTGGTGCTCGGCTTTTACGGCTCACCTGTGGTGTGGGGAAAATACGGTACTAAAAAGAAATACCCTCGTATCATCGACGCAATCAAGCGTGAGGGCTTCCGTGATATAGGCGAGATTGCCAATCACATCTCCATGCGTCCCAAAGACGTGCAAGACGCCGTGCGCGTGTGTATCGACAAACAATACCTCACCGGCTACACCATCGAGGACACCAAAATCGTGCCCCTCAACAACCGTCCCGACGACTTGGGCGTATATACCATTGAGTGTCCCTACTGCGGTGGCATAACGGAGACGAGCAACAATCTGCAAGTCAAATGCCAATTCTGCGGGCGCATGATCGACGTGGAGAAAAAATAAAACCATTAACAATATGTAAAAATCAAGGACTGTTTCGGCAGTCCTTTATTATATCGTGTTATTGAAAAGCCATAGATTGTCGTGCGTCGCAAATACGGTATAACGGCATATCGAAAGACAAGATTTTTTATTGATATCGTCATAGCGGTCGGAACGACCGTGACATACAAAAACGCACCCGAAAGTGCGTTTTTTCATACTATTTTGCGATATTAAGTTGATTTTGCGTTATTTATTCTTTTTCCGCCTTGTTGCCGTACGCGAGTTTCAATCTTTCCGAACCAGACAAAATGACCTTGCGAATACGGATATTCTTGGGCGTTACTTCAAGCATTTCGTCGTCGTTGAGGAACTCGATTGCTTCTTCAAGGCTGAACTTGCGCGGAGTGTTGAGACGCAACGCTTCGTCCGATCCAGCGGCACGCATATTGGTGACGTGTTTGCGCTTGCAAACGTTGACGCGAATATCTTCGTTCTTCGGAGACATGCCGACGACCATACCCTCGTAAACTTGCGTTTGCGGATCGATAAAGAGCACTCCTCTGTCTTGTGCGTTGAAGAGTCCGTAAGTTGCCGCTTCACCCGTCTCGAACGCTACGAGCGAACCCGTAAATCTGCGAGGAATAGGTCCTTTGTAAGGTGCGTAACCCGCAAAGAGTTGGTTCATAACGCCTTCGCCCTTGGTGTCCGTCAAGAACTCGTTCTTAAATCCGAAAAGTCCGCGTGCGGGCACTTTGAATTCCATACGAATTCTGCTTCCCGACGGAGTCATCGTGACGAGCTCGCCTTTTCTTACGCCCATACGCTCCATAACCGAGCCTACGCAGTCGGCGGGTACGTCGATGAAAAGTTGTTCCATAGGTTCGCACTTCACGCCGTCGATGGTCTTGAAGATGACCTTGGGGGTGCTTACGCCAAACTCGTAACCCTCTCTACGCATAGTCTCGATGAGGATTGAAAGGTGCATTTCACCTCTACCGCACACTTTGAAAGTGTCCGCGCTTTCCGTTTGATATACGCGCAAGGATACGTCTTTGAGAAGTTCCTTGAAAAGTCTGTCGCGCAAGTGACGAGAGGTTACAAATTTGCCCTCTTTGCCCGCAAACGGACTGTCGTTGACGCAGAAGTTCATCTCGATAGTCGGTTCACCGATCTTGACGAAGGGCACGGGCTCGATTTTGGACGGAGAGCATATAGTGTTGCCGATGGTGATATTCTCTATACCGCTGAAACACACAATGTCACCCACCATTGCGTTTTCGACGGGAACTCTCTTCAAACCTTCGATTTGGAAGAGGTTGACGATTTTGCTCTTATACGGTGAAATTCCGCTATGATAGTCGCACACCACGACTTCCTTTGCCATATCTACTTTGCCTCTTTCAATTCTGCCGATGCCGATACGACCTACGTAGTCGTTGTAGTCGATTGCGGATACGAGAAGTTGCAATTCTCCGTTTTCGTCGCCTTCGGGAGCGGGGATATAATCGATAATCGTATCGAAGAGCGGTTTGAGGTCTTTTCCGGGGACGTTGTAGTCGCGAGTTGCAGTCGCTTGTTTACCGCTGCAATACAAAATGGGGCTTTGAAGCTGTTCGTCGCTTGCGTCGAGGTCGAGCAAGAGTTCAAGCACTTCGTCACCGACTTCGGAAAGTCTTGCGTCGGGCTTGTCGATTTTGTTGACGACGATTATGATTTTGAGTCCCAAAGCCAAAGCTTTTTCAACGACGAAACGCGTTTGAGGCATAGGTCCTTCTTGTGCGTCTACCAAAAGCACAACGCCGTTGACCATTTTGAGTACGCGCTCCACTTCACCGGAGAAATCCGCGTGTCCCGGTGTGTCGATGATATTGATTTTAGTGCCGTTATAATGTATGGACGTATTCTTTGCCAAAATGGTGATACCTCTTTCTCTTTCGAGGTCACCCGAGTCCATAACGCACGTTGCTACTTGTTGATTTTCTCTAAACGTGCCCGATTGTTTGAGCATACCGTCCACGAGCGTAGTTTTGCCGTGGTCGACGTGTGCGATGATTGCAATGTTTCTCAAATCGTTTCTGACCATAATCGAACCTTCTTTCGATGATTTTTTCGTATGTATGTTGCCACTATTTTGCACTAATATATTTGAACAATCCCGAATTGCATTTCTACCGATGACATTACAAGCACGAAGTGCGCCCCACCAAGCAAGCGATATAGCGAAACTGTGGTATGAGTTTTTGCCCGTGCTTGAACCGATAGCGTGTATCGGTTGCGCGGTTAGTAAGAGCAATAAATCCAGCGTGGCTAAGGCAATGCGCACACTTGCGTGTTGCCGTTGCCACAGCGACGATTTTTGCTCTTAAAACTGTGATATATTAGCACACTTTTTATACGCTTGGCAAATCGTTGAGGGGTATGCGCAAAAATATTTTGCGATTTTATGCGCCTTTATCGCTCTCAAAGCGTTGATAAAAACGCAAGTTGTGCTATAATACCCTCGATATAAGGAGTAACCAATGAAAAGCCTCACCGAATTGTACAAAATCGGACGCGGACCGTCGAGTTCCCACACTATGGGCCCCGAAAAAGCCGCGAAACTCTTTTCCGAGCGCAACAAAAACGCGCTTTCTTTCAAGGCCGTGCTTTACGGTTCTTTGGCAAAGACCGGAAAAGGTCACGGCACGGACGTCGTACTCAAAAAGACGTTTACCAAGCCCGTGGACGTCGTTTTCGATTTTGAAAACACTCACCTCCCGCACCCCAATACTATGGACTTGTTTGCATACGACTTAAACGGCAAAGTCATAGACTCGTGGCGCGTTTACAGCGTGGGTGGCGGTGCAATCGAGGTCGAGGGTGAAAGTTCGATAGAGCCGGAGGACGTATATCCTCACCATACTTTCGAGCAAATCCGCGAATATTGCGACAATGAGGAAATTACCATTCCTCAATACGTAGAACGCTTTGAGGGCGCTGAGATACGTACCTACCTTGCAGAGATTTGGGAAGCGATGAAAAACGCCATTAAACAAGGTCTCAAAGCAAGCGGTGTGCTTCCCGGCGGTCTCAACACAGAGCGCAGAGCCAAAATTCTCTATCAACAACGCCACATTGACGAAACTCCGCAGACCAAAGAAAACCGTCTCGTATGCGCGTACGCCTTTGCCGTGAGCGAGCAAAACGCCGCGGGCGAAATCATCGTAACCGCCCCGACGTGCGGTTCGTGCGGTATCGTGCCCGCAGTGCTTCGCTACGAGCAAGAGACACACTCATTCACCAACGACGATATAATCGACGCGCTTTGCACAGCGGGTATCATAGGCAACATCGTCAAGACCAACGCTTCAATAAGCGGTGCGGAATGCGGTTGCCAAGCGGAATGCGGTACGGCGTGTTCTATGGCGGCGGCGTCACTTGCGCAACTTTTCGGAATGGACTTTGACCAAATCGAGTACTCCGCAGAAGTTGCAATGGAGCACCATCTCGGACTCACTTGCGATCCCGTCGAAGGTCTTGTGCAAATACCTTGTATAGAGCGCAACGCAGTTGCGGCAATGCGCGCAATCAACGCCGTGTCGCTTGCCAACTTCCTCACCAACTCACGCCAAATCTCCTTTGACGCCGTGGTGGAAACTATGTACCAAACGGGCAAAGACATCAACGTGCGCTATCGCGAAACGTCAGGCGGCGGACTTGCAAAAAGTTATCGCCACTCCCGCCTCCGCCACTCCAAACACTTGAAGAGAAAATAAATAATCAATCAAACGATAATACAAAACACTGCCAGAACGGACAGTGTTTTTTTTGATTTATAGAATACTCCACAACTCGCACGAAGTGCGAATATCACTTTTGGCACAAGCCAAAAATATCACTCTCGCATAGCGAGAATATCACTGCGACAAAGTCGCAATATCACTCCCCGATATGCTTGCGCTTTTTCACATAATTGCTTGCATTATATAAAGTCCCGCAAGCGTGGCAAAAAGCGTGGGGATTGCAACCGTTACGCCGTGCTTTGAAAAATCCAAAAAAGAAAACTTGACGTCAAGCGACTTCAAAAGCCCCGTAAACATTATGCCCGCAAGCGCGCCTACGGGCGTCAAAAACGCACCGATATTCGAGCCGACTACGGACGCGTACACCGCAAACGGCGAGGCGTTTTGTGTGATGACGGAATAGAGCACGCTCATCGGAATGTTGTTTATAAGGTTTGCAGCAAGCGTTGACGACACGCCGTACGTCAAGATGTCAAAGTTGCTCCCCGCCTTTGCAAATACGTTTGCGATCTCGTCCGCAACGCCGTTGCGTTTGAGCGCAAGCACGATTATAAACATAGACACCACGAACGGAATAAGCTCGTACGGAAGGCGCGCAAAAGTGCGTCCGAGTTCAATCGGTTTTTCCTTTTTCACTGCGCAAATTATAAGACACCCCACGACGAGCACCACCAGTGCAAGCACCGCAAACGCCCACATTTCAACGCCTATATAATCGGATATCACCAACAATACGAGACATACGCCCAGCACGCTTGCGCCGAATATCGCAAGCGGTTTTTTCTCTATCGTCGCGTCTTGAAAATCGCCGACTTCGATTGCCTCTTTCAGTTTGTTTTTGAATATGAGATACAGCACTCCCAGTGCGGTAAATCCGCCCAAAATCGTCGGCAAAGCCATAACTTCAAAGTACCTTCCGAAGGTGATTCCGTAGTTTTCCGCAAGGTAAATATTGGTGGGATTGCCTATGATAAATATCATCGAAAAAGTGTTGGCGGCAACGAATTCCGACACCAAATACGGAATAGGCGAAATCTTGGCGTTTTTGCAAAAATAGCAGATAAACGGCGTAAACGTGAGGATAATGATATCGTTTGAGGTGAAAACCGTCAAAATCGATACCACCGCGTACAGTATGAAAAACAGTTTCTTTTGACTGCTTCCCGCAAGCTTTGCGGACTTGGTCGCAAGGTAGCGAAACACGCCCGCCTCGTCCAAAAATACGGATATCGCAGTCATACCGAAAAACAGCAAAAGTATCTTGACGGGATTGACGCTCACTCTGCCCTCGAACATCGAAAGCATATCCCCCGCAAGCCCTTGCATCGCGTCCTTGATGGGCAACGCGCCAATGCTCAAAAGTACGATTGCGCACGCAAAAGCGGGTAGCCAAAATATAGGCACTCGCCTATCCTTAACATTCACTTCCGGCAAAAATATTATGGAGGCAATCGTCCCTACGACCGCCACCGCCCCGAGAACTATCGACGCAATCATCTTTCGTATCCTTGTATCCTTACGCTTGCATTTATGTGCTTTGCTTTTAATGCTTTTGTACGATTTATTCGCAAATTTTTACAAAAGTCGTTATCTGCAATAACATTGTCCGTACGCTTGCAGATTATAGTCTTCTTGCCGCAAAAAATCAATCGATACAAACTAATCGAGGAAAATAAAGCGTGTTTTTCAACACGCTAACTTCTATTTTTTGTTATTCTCATTGCCCCATTGATATATCGCAACTTTTGTGATATGATAATCAAAAAGCAGTTTGGGAGAACAAAATATGTTTTATTGCGAAAAATGCAAAATCGCCAATGCGGAAAAAGTGTGCGCGCGTTGCGGGAACACCGATTTGCGCACAGCCAAAGACGACGACGTTTCTTTCTTTTATAAAATGTCCGACAACCATTTTGCGACGATGTTTATCGAGGCGTTGAGATCTCAAAACATCGACGTTTTTGCCGTGCCTTGCGGTTTTAGTCTTGCAACGAGAGCCAACGACTCGCTGATGCTCTACGTTCCCGTCAAATCTCTCAACGACGCCTACGATATTTACGTATCGATGTTTGGAGAATAAACACCGCATATATTCACAAATTTCGCTTTATTCATACAGACAATTTCATTTTCAGCGTTTTCCCTAAAACGCTTTGGATAGAAACTATCAATACACCATCCTTGCGAGGCAATAAAGCCACCACACTCCTGCCGTTGCCGTCATTGCGCACCCCACGATTCCGCATACGAGCGTCGCGATCGGCTTAATTTCGCCTTCGTTTTTCTTTTGGATAAACGTCTTTATAGATATAATACCAAAAGTCAAACTCACTATTGCGCCTACGATTGAAAACGTCAGGCAAACCGCGCAACCCGCCACGCCTTCTTCGCCGAGCAAGGCAAGAGCCGTCGCTATATAAGCAAATGCGACGGATACAACTCCGACGATAGCAGATGCGAGCGCTTTGCCGAAGCCGAACATCCTTCCGCTACTTTGCGCAGGTTGCTCCGTTTCAAACTTATTCGCTTCTTCAAACTTATTCGCTTCGTCAATTGCGACGGGTTCTTGTTCGTATTCTTCAAAAATAAGTTCCCTATTTCTGCAATCTTCGCACAAACCCGTGTCTTGTTCGATTTCTTTTCCACACTTTCTGCAATACGGCATAATACCCCTCCGTTAATTATTTATTCAACGCATCTTTATACATCGAGATAATCTCGTCAAACAAGGCAAAGTTTATTTCGCTGTATTTTTGATGGTCTATTGTCTTATAAAACTCGGCGAGTTCTTCATCGCTGAGGTCGTCGCCTTTTTGCTCTTTTAGTTGCGCTATACTCTTTTCGACATCCTTTTTATACTCTGCGGCGGAAGAGGAATGCCAAATACTGTCATGTCCTCCGCTATCGTTGGTGCCGATATAATATCTCACGTTGGGATTGGTGATTTCGTTTTTGTGCGAAATGACGGATTGTCCGCCAAACGAAATAATCTTATCGTCCACGCCGTGCGCGACAAGCACGGGAATATCGACGGAATTGATGCCTTTTACGCCGTTACATTCCGTATAATCGCCAAACAGGATGAACTGATACGCATCGAGGAATATTCTCGGCAAACCCTCCGAAGCAAGCATACCTCCGTATTGATAGCCTTTCTCTCTTATGAGCGTATAGCAATTGTTTGGAGGTGCGATTGCGGCACATGCCTTGATATTCTTCTTAAGGCTCAAAACGGACGTCGCCGCATATCCGCCACAAGAGTGCCCTATCAGAAACAACGGCATATCTTTGTATTTGTCGGTTTTTTGGATATAGCCCAAAGCGCAATCGAGATCAACGAGTGCCTGACACAGTCCGACCGTTGACGAACCCTCGGAATCATACGTACCTCTCCCGTCATACGCAAACACGGAAAAACCGTTTTGTACCATATAAATTATTATTGGCAGATAATCGTCCGCGCCCGCATGCAAGCCGTGAGAAACGACGACGAGTCCCGACGAATTTTGCGCAGGATAATAATATCCTTTCAAATTTACGTCGTTTGCGGGAAAGAAAAACTCTTCTCTTTCAACAACATCTTTTGCTCTCTCATAGCAATAGATGCCCGGTTTCAACGAATAATCGGGGCGATTGTACCGCTGAAAGAACGAATCGTACAAAGCCATAGCACCGACAACGCTCGCCATACTCATCCCGGTAAGGGTGACCACGGCTTTGGCGATTTTGTGTTTTCGGCTTACGTTGTCAATCATGTTTGTAACCTTGTTCTTGCCCGAAAACAACTTATCCAATCCCATAATTTTCTCCTTTATCCTTTATCATTTATATCTTTCATATAATCGCTTATAAACGCTTTTATGGTATTGTCGTACTTTTCCGTATTGTTTATTCTGATATGAGAGTGTATACCCTCGTCAAACCAAACTATCTGCTTCTCGCCACCGCACTTATCGTATAAACTCTGCACTTCGGCGGGATCCGAATACACGTCTTTTTTGCTATATAAAAACAGCATCGGCTTTTTCATTTTGTCGATATTGTGAATAGGTCCGTTCTTTGCGGGATTTTTTCCCGACACGCATTTTATCATCGACATAACGATTTCCGTCATTGGGTGCGGATTGTGGTGTCTTTCTTTAATTCGCTTCTCAAGCATGTTTCCGAAGTGCAAATACATTCCGTCCGCGACCAATCCCTGATAGTATTCGGGCGGCTGAACGAAAGTAAACGCATTGAGAACGGTTGCCGATCCTATGCAAATGCCATGGAACATAATCTTCTTTATTCCGCATGAATCATGCAAAAAACTTGCCCAGTTGATTATGTCCGCATATTCTTTCATCCCGACCGTATTATATCTTCCCTGCGACAAACCGTGAGATCTGTTGTCGATAGCCAACACATTATATCCCGTTTCTTCATAGGGCTTTGCAAAATAATAGGAATAAACACAGGTTTCCATTCTGCCGGGGACGATAATCACCGCCTTGTCGTAACCGAAATCGAAATATTCGCCGACAAGTTTATATTTGTCGCTTACGATTGAAACTTGTCTGTGGTATTGCTCGTGAGTCGCGCCCCATTCCTCGCCTATGGCGAACATTCTTTTCTGCTCTTCGTCGTCCCAACTGCAATTGCGCGACCACTTGCTCGGTTTTGTACGCACAAGCAATATGGAAAAAAGCAGATGCGCCAAAAACAGCATCGGCAAAATGTATAGCAACAGTGTGGCTCCGATTATTCCGACAATAACGTAAAGTGCTATCATAGGATCAAACCACCCCCACGATTACGTCATAGACCTGTTGACCGCCGTAAAGAACGTCGGTGCCTATATCTTCAAACTCGTTTTCAAGCAATTCGCGAATATCGTTTTCGGCATTTTCGGGTGCGTTTGCGCCGATTAGAACAACGAAAGAACCCTTATCTTCCAAATCGTCAACCTGTTTCAAAGCGTCGACGAGAGCAGTGTTTATATCTGCGTTTGCCGATATAAGTTTCTTGCCTACAAAGCCGATATAATCGCCTTTCCCGCAGGAAAAATCGCTTGCAGAATAATTCTTTACCGCTTTTGCCACGCTTACGGTAGTTATACTTTGCGCACCGTCTTTCATCAACGATATGCGCTCTTCGACGTCTTCGATATCCACAGAACCCATAGCCAACGCGTAATACCCTTCGATAACGGAACTTGTCGGGATAACGGTTATCTTATCGCTCATTCCGCACACCTCGGCAGCCTGAACGGCAGATTGAACTATATTTGAATTGTTTGGCAACACTACGATTCTCTTTGCATCGAGCGTCTTGTATGCCGAAACAAATTCCTGCACGGCGGTATTCATGGTTTGTCCGCCCGCAAGCACCATATCGCAACCGCAACCTTTCAATATATCGCTGATACCGTCACCGTCCGCTACGGCAACAACCGCCAGTTCTTTGACATCCGTTACGGCGTCGACGTCTGCGGCAACAGCGCTCTTTTGCACGCTTGCATCTGCGGAAAATTCGTTGTGTTGAATCTGCATGTTCTCAAGTTTGAAAGACACAAATTCTCCGTATTTTTGCGCAAGAGCGATGACGTCTGCAGGCGTAAACGTATGTACGTGTATTTTTACGATAGTTCCCGACTGAATTGCCACCAGCGAGTTGCCGAGTTTGCCGAGTTCGTCTTTGAACTTCGACAAAGAAAACGGATTGTTGCACGTCTTTGCATTGAGCAGTTGCAATAAAAACTCCGTACAGTAGCCAAATCGGAATTGGCTGTTTTCATCGAAGCCGGAAGTATCGGTCGCACTTAAATTCCCCGACGTATTCATTTGCACATCCTCCGACGCTTGTATATCTTCCCCGTTCATTGCTCTGACCATTCCGTCAAAAATCGTTATATATCCCACCGCACCGCTATCGAGCACTCCGGACTCCTTTAACACCGCGAGCATTTCGGGAGTATTGCGCACCGATTTTTTCATTTCGGCAAGATACATCGAGAAAGTCAGTTCAACCGTTGTACCTCTTCTTATTTGAGGAATAATATGTTCGACGCCCTCTCTCGCAACGGTGAGAATAGTCCCTTCGACGGGACGAGCGACGACAGAGTAAGCCTTCTTATACGCTCTTATCAACGCGTCCCTCAATTCGCCCGCATTGATATAACTGTCGCTTTCGAGCTCGTCCGCCATACCGCTGAACAATTGCGAAAGTATAACGCCGGAATTTCCGCGCGCGCCGAGCAACATCCCGTGGCTCAAACTTTTCAGATATTTGCCGAGATGTTTTTCGGATTGCGCGTTGTTTATTCCGTTTTCGAGCGTGAGGCGCATATTATGCCCCGTGTCGCCGTCCGGAACGGGAAACACGTTCATATCGTTTATTTCTTTTTCGTGGATACACAAATTTGCGAGGCCACTTCTGACCATTCTTTCAAATCTTGTACCGTCCATTCTTTCACTCATAGTCTTGTATATTGTTTGTCGTATTTTCGTCTTCGGAGATTTGCACGTCTGCGCTTGCAACGCTCAACACACCCTCTTCCGATAAATTTTCGGCGGTGTCGGCATCGCTCGTTGCTTCCGAAGGTTGTACTGCGGGCACTTTTTCCACCCTTCCGAGTTTAACTATCGATTGCGGTAGTATATAGGTAAAGGTAAACGCAATTACGCACGCAATTGCGGAAATAATCGTCATGTAAGTTATCGCGCCGTCCGTCTTTTTCAAAGCAGTCAACACCACTCCCGTCGCAAGACCGCTGGCAACGCCTGAAAACAGTCCCTGAACGGCAAAATACATAGCCGAATGAGAAATACCCGTTCTTTGCTCGTCATCGGCTGCAAGTTGTGACGGAATAGAATACGCCACCGAGAAAATTGCTCCCACCGCAAAGGAACTTGCAAGACCTCCGACCACAGACAATACCGTTCTTGTCGTATCGTCTTTGATGTACGATATTCCGAAAAGCATAAGCATTGCCACCGCAAAGATAAGCAAAACGTACTGTATGGCAAACCTAAATCCTCTCTTTTTGATTATCCAATTGTAAAGAATCAATGTCAGAGGAACGGGCGCAAACGACGCCGCCATAACGTACATCATACTCATATTTCTATATGAGAAGTACTCGTTTATACCGCCAAGGAACAGTTGCACGCCAAAGGTCAGGAAGAAATAAACGACCATCCAGCAGATGAAATCCTTGTTTCGGAATGTGTATGCGAGAGATTTGAAGATGTTTACTTGCTTCTCTGCAGATCTTTGAGTATTCAGCGTCGACGGCTCTTTTATGAGGAACATCGGGATGAGCATAAGCAACACCAACGGCAATATTATCAAAGAAACCATTCTGATATTCAAGCCTTTGAGTATAAAGCCGACAACGACGTATCCTATGATGAAATAAACTATATCGCAAACAGATTTTACGTTTGAAATAAAGTTTCTGTCCTGTTCATTGTCTACGATTTCCGTAAACGTGGCGTAATAACTCACCATAGTCAATGTATATGAACTATAGAAAACGCACAACACTATTCCGTAATACACGGTGTTGAGCCACGTTTCGCCGTTTTGCGGCGTATACAACGCAAAGAGCAGGAAGGATGCGATAAGTACGATCAATCCTATGAGAATCGTGGGGCGTCTTCTTCCCCATTTCGATTTCAAATTGTCCGTAAGCGTAGCCATAGGAATATCGATAACGCCGTCGATAATCTTTGCAATTACGACGAATACCGCCCACGCCGCCGCCACGACGAGGTCCTTGCCTTCGAATGTCTGATACGGTATAGCCTCTGCGCCGAAACCGCCGACAAGCAATGCGCTGCACAGATAAGAACCCATCATTAAGTTAAGCAGATTGACGCCCATTGCGGAGCATCCGTAAAGAACCATCAATCCCTTGTTTTTAAGCACTTTCATAAATTATCCTCTTTTGTTTCGAATCGCTTTATTTTTCTTGAAGCAATCTTGACATAATTTCTTTTTCTTCTACCACGCCTTTGGAAATCGGTTTGCCGACATAGTATGCGGCCATAAGACCGGGACCGACGTTGATTCCGCAAGACGGGAAAACACCGTTGATGATAACTTCCTTGGGACAAATATTGTCCTCTATCATCTTTTTATAGACTTCCGCTTGTTTTTTTCTATCGGACGTTGCCAAAAGAATAATCTGGTCGTGCGGATTTTCTATCGTTTCTTCGATGTATCTGACAAGCACTTTATACGCTTGTTTTTCGCCTTTTGCCTTTCCTATGACGGTAGTAAGTCCGTTATAGTCAAATTCACCGATAGGTTTGACGCCCGCGAGCGTGCCGAAGAATGCTTTTGCCTGCGTAAGTCTGCCTTTCTTTGCGACAAACGACAAATCGTCAAGCCATCCCGATTGATGGAATCTGTTTTTGTTTTCTTCCAACCAATCCGCAACCTCGTCGATGGTTTTGCCTTGTTCTCTGAGGATAGACGCGTAAATTGCCATCAATCCGCAACCGGAACTGAATCTCATCGAGTCGACACAGCGCACTTTTGCGTCGGGATACTCTTCCCTTATTTGCTTTGCCGCCTCGCTCATAAACGCGAAAGTTCCCGAAATACCCGAAGAAATGGTCATGCCCAAAACGTCGTAGCCTTCTTTTATGTATTGCTCAAATACGTCGTGCCATTCCTGAATGTTCGGAGGTGCCGTCTTAAATCCGTTCGGATCGGCTTTCAGTTCTTTATAAAATTGTTCTGAAGTCATACCCTCCCACTTCAGAAAAGACGGATGTTCTTTGCCGTCCGGCGTCGAGTAATATCCGTTGATAAACCGGATATCATACTTGTCGCGCAATTCTTCGCTCAAATCGCAAGTAACGTCCGGTATGATTACAAATTTTTTATCCATTGCAATTCTCCTCTTTTGTTTTGTATGTTTTGTTTATAAAATCACAGATTTTCTCTCTGACTTCTCCTCCTCCCACAACGGTTGCCGTTGTGTGTCCCGCGCCGTCTACGGTTATCATTTCTTTCATAGACTTACATGCGTCGAGATTGTTTTTGCTGCACTCTATCGGGACGACTCTGTCCGCCGTGCCGTGCAAGAACAACATCGGAATATCGGAATTTTTTATATGCTCCTGCGTGCATTCCTTGTTGTCGATTTTGAAAATCGCGTTCCCCGCGACAATCATTCCGCTCATAAGGAAGTCGGGAATGTGATTGTAGTTGAGAATGTGCTTTTCCAAATCATAGAGCGACGTAAACCCGCAATCCATAATCAGCGCTTTCACTCTGTCGTCTTTTATTCTGTCCGACGCAAGTCCGAGCGCAGTCGCGCCCATAGATATTCCGTACAGGACTATCTCGCTCAATTTCATATCTGCAAGCCTATCGAGCCAGCAGAGCACGTCGTCGCTTTCGCGATATCCGTACGTGGAATACATACCTTCGCTTTGACCGTGAGCGCGTTGATCGACAATCATCACGTTGTACTTCTGTTGCCAAAACGTTTCGGCGACAAAAGCAAGTCCGTTCCAAGCAACTGCGTGTACGCCGTGGAAGAACACGATCAACTTGTCCGATTCGTTTTTGTAATATCTTGCCGAAAGTTTCAATCCGTCCTCGGACGTGCAAGTTATACGCGTGTTGGGCATATTATCCATTCTTTCGCTTGCGGCAAGCATTTTCTCTCTCAATCCGTCGTAGTATTCGTCTTTCAACGCATTCTTCCTCAATTTTTCGGAAGGCACTTTCCGGAAAAACTTTACGAACAGCGCAACGTTTACCGCAACGTAAGACAGCAAAAAACTACCTACGAGCGCAACCAAAACGTATAACGCTATCTGCAATGCCAAATGCATCTGTCCCCTCCTTAAAACATAATTCTGCACTTGCCGTTTTCAACCGCATAGATGTTTGGATTTTCGCTCTTGACGGAAACCGCACTCACGATATAATCGGCAATTTTTACGGTTTTTACGCCATACTTTTTGCCATCCGTGTCCTTTGGTATAAAACGGCCGATGCCCGTTGCCTTGTAAACGCTTTCTTTTCTTGTCCATTGACAAAGCAACTCTTCCCCTGTTGCGCTCACGCCGATTTTTTCGGCAAAAGCGGTTTCAAACGACTTATCTTTGCACTTTTGCAAAAAATTCGACAACTTTTCGACGTCGATTCCGCAATCGTCCCTCGACACCGCGACGGCAACGCAACCATCCGTATGCGACAGCGAAAAAGCAAACTCATCGCTCGTCCATTTCCCGCTTTTTTGTTTGTCGAATTTTACGTTGTCGATATCGATAGCCAACGAGTTGCGAGCGGCGATTGCAAGCAGATTCCACACTGCGATTTTTTCCTCTTTCACTCTTTGGTTTTGGGTTTCGCAAATATCCTTTCTTCTCTTTGCGTCGACAATCTCGCCTTTTGTCAACGCGTCGACGTCAAAGGCTACGTACACGTCGAAAACAGGTCTGTTCTTCCACTTTTTGCACAACTCTTCTTCCTGAAGACTGCGTTTCACTCCCAAAGCGCACTCATACACGAAATGCTCGCAATTGTTGTGAAGTATGTTGTATCCGCCCTCGCCTATTCTCTTCGACGCACGCGCGACGATTTCTTCTCTCGGAAAATGCTTCTCGCCTCTTTCGAAAACGCCTTTTTCTATCATTCCGTCGCCGATAAAATCGTAAACGCCGACTCTGTTGACGGTTATAGGTTCGTTTTTATGCTCGTTCACATAGTATGTCGGCGGATATCCGAACTGAATCACTTCGTCTTGCGAAACGAATATCCCGTAATGGTATACGCTGTCGCACTTCACTCTCACGACATCGCCAAACTCGCAATCGTCAAGCGTCCATTTCATTTTATTTTACTCTGGATATAATCCACGACTTCGCCCACGGTAGCAAACGGAAATTCGGTATCGAACTCGATATCGAAAGTTTCTTCGATTGCGATAACCAGATAAAGCATACTTACGGATGAAAGGCCGAGTTCCGTTATCAACTTGGTATCCTCGGTCGCATTTGCGATAAGTTCTCTGTTCCTATCGTCCATTCCGATAAGAATACTTCTCAATTTTTCAAAAATTTCTTCTTTAGTCAACATTTTTTGTATCTCGCTATTTTCATACTCGGCGTTCTGTCAAAGTCTTTGTCTCTGATCACGATCTTGTTTGCTCTGCAATGTCCCGGCAAAGACATATTGACCTTTTCAAGCGCGCTCATCATATACGCGTTCTTGTCCTCGGCATCTATATTTTTTACAACCGCGGCTCTCGGCACGATTTCGAGCGAGAGATAGTGATTGCCGTTTTCGTCCACGTCCTCGAACAATTGCGAATCCTGTACAAAGTCCAACTCGTTGAAACTACACTCGACTTCCGCAGGAGAAACGTTTTCGCCGTTTGCCAACACGATGACTTCTTTTATTCTTCCTACGACATAATAGAAGCCGTCCGCATCGGTCTTGACGAGGTCGCCCGTTTTGAACCAACCGTCCTCGTACGCGGTTTTATTGGCTTCTTCATCCGTATAACCGTCCATCATATTTTTGCCCTTGAGCCAAAGTTCGCCGTCAACGATTCTGAGTTCCTGATTGGGATAAGGCACGCCGATAGACGACGGTTTGTTGAAGTTGTCAACGTTGCCAGTCACAAGATTTGCGGATTCCGTAAGTCCGTATCCGGGGTACAAAGTAATGCCTATCTTTCTGTATTCCGCAACGAGATACGGCGCAACGGTTGCCGCTCCGCAAATAATTGTCTTGAGATCGGGACCGAGCATATTCTTGCCGAATTGACGAGAAAGTCCGAGTGCCATTTCCGCAAGAGCGGGCACTGCAACCAATACGGTCGGCTTGTAAATCGCAATATCCCTAAACATATCCTTGTTGTTGCGGCAAATGCAAAGACAACTGCCGGAATACAACGAAGACATAAGGTTTCTGATAAGGCCGAAAACGTGAGAAAGAGGCAAAACGAGCAAATATTTTTGACCGAATACGTCTTTTATTCCGTAGCAACCGTTTATCGTTCCTTGCATGACCGCGCAATGAGAAAGTTTTACGCCCTTGCTCTTTCCCGTCGTACCGCCGGTAAACATAATCACGCATATATCCGTCCCGTCCACGGCGGTTGACGGAGTTTTTTCGTCTGCCGTCTGACTTGCGGAAATCACTTTCAAAGCGGGATTCTTTTCGCGCGCAAACTCTGTCGTGGCAAGCAGAGAGTCTTGCGTCAAAATCGCCTTAAGACCAAACTGCATCGAACATCCGAATATTGCCATATCGTTCAATTGAGCGGGCAATACCGCCGCCGTAAGACCGGATGTCACCGCGGCAAGATAAAGTTTTACAAAGTCATAGGAGTTTTTTGCAAAAACGCCCACTCTGTCGCCCTTTTTCAATCCGTTATTCTTCAGCACCGTTCTGAACAAAGCGATATCGTCGTCAATTTGTGCGAAGGTATAACTTTTTGCGTCGTCTATAACGGCAACACTGTCGGCAAACTCTCCGGAACGCTCGTTCCACATCGTAACGACGTCGGGATATTCGACCAATCTGCTAAAAGTTTCCGAGTCGGTAAATTGAGCAAAATACTCTCTTGTGTTTGTGTACATCACTTATCTCCTCTGTGTGATTTTTTATGTTTATTTTCGCAATACTCGTTGTAGTATCGTTCAAGCTCGATTTCCTTTTCTCTGATTTCCTTTGCGGCGTCCTGCATATATTCGATAACCGATCCGTTCGCTTTTTGCAAAGACACTTCGTACGGTTCTCCGACGACGGTTACCAAGCGGTGGAATATGTTCTTGCGCCCATGCACGTACATCGGAATTATGGGACAATTGCTTTTTAACGCCATCAACACCACGCCCGACTTGAACTCGTCAAGACTTCCGTCGGTTTTTGTGTTTATATGTCCTTCCGGAAACAGAGAAACGATTTCGCCTTGTTTCAGCTCGTTCACTATCGTGCGGAAAGTCGCCGTTCCGACGTTGTCCCTGTCGATGCTTATGCACAAAAAGACTTTCTCAAACAAAAATCTTTTGAACTTTGTAGAGAAAAACTCTTTCGTCGCGACAAAGTGTTGACGTCTGTACGGCACCGTCATAAGCATATACACGGGATCGAAAAAACTCACGTGATTTGCCACGAGCAACGCACCGCCTTTTATCTTTTCTTTTGCTTTCGGGCTGATATACAGCACTTTTTGTCTGAAACCGATACATCCGAGAGCATATCCGGTTCCCCATACGATGTCGTATAAAAAGTGCCTTTCTTTCTTCTTTTCAGGCTTGTTTTCTCTTTTGTTTTTCATCGATCAACGTTCCCAATTCGATTACTTTCTCCCTCAATCGATTTGATATGTCTTCCAAATTTTCTTTTTCGCTTTTGCTCGAGTCGTAAAGTTCGTTTACGTCTATGGGCTTGCCGATAACGATTTTTGCACGCTTTTTCCCGAAATAACCGCCGCTAAGGTATGTCGGGATTATTTTGACGTCGGAGTAAAGCGCAAGATACGCCGCACCCGGTTTAAATTCAATCGGAGGCACTTCCCCGTCTTTCGGCAGTCTGCCTTCCGGAAAAATCCCGACCACACCGCCTTTGTCCAACACGTCTTTGGATCGTTCTATAAATCCGTAGTCGTGCGCGTTGCGATTCACCTTTATTCCGCCCAACCTTTTCAAAAGCCCGCCGAGTCCTTTTTTGTCAAAAAGCAACTCCGCCATCTGATATCTCAAAATGCGCGATATAAACGTGAACATTATCACGATATAGTCGTAAATCGAGGTATGATTGGACACGAGAATCGCCGAGCCTTTTATGCGCCTTGACTGCACGCTTTTGTCCTCATACAAAACTTTCGTCCTGAATATGAGTTTTTGAAGCGGCCAACCCGTGATTTTTGCAAATGCCTGAAAAAACCAAATCATATTCTTTCCCTTATGTATTTGACCATATCGGCAACGGTTGTAAGATTCTCGTCTACGGACATCGGGAAATCCATACGGAAATCCTGTTGCAATTTTGCAATAAGCGCAAAATAATCAAGACTTGTTCCGCCTTCGTCCAAAAAGAAATTCGTTTCATATCCGACTTGTTCGTCCGCTTTTCCGAGCGCGGTGGCGAAATAACCTCTTATTTTCTCCGTCAACTCATCGTGATTTTCGCAAACGTCATTGTTTTTGAACTCTATTTGCGAAATCTTACCTTCCGAATAATCCTTTTTCAGTCTTTTTCTGTTGAGTTTGAATTCGTTTCCCACAATCAGTTCGTCGCAAGTCAGGTAGACTTTTCCGATTTGAGCAGACAGATTGTTTTCCTCTATGCGTTCTCGTATTTCTTTGACTACCGCTTCCGATTCTTCTCTGCTCAGCCCTTTTGGCACCGATGTCAAAAGCACCGGCAACTCGTCGTCTTTGCCCGCTATAAGGCACACGACGTTGGCATTTTTCGGCAACAAGACTTCTTCCACCGCAACGGGATTGATGTTTTCGCCGCTCACGGACACGATCAAGTCGTCCTCGCGACCGTTAATATAATAGCAATCGCCTTTCTTTTGGCACAAATCGCGAGTATTGAACCAGTCGCCGTTCGTGTATCTCTTTTCGCCGTTTTCGCAGATGTACTTTGCCAACGACTTTCCTCTTACCTCCAAAACGCCGTTTTCGTCAATTCTGTATTCGATGGACGGCAACGGTTTCCCGATAGAACAGGAGTTAAGTTTCTTTCTGCTGTTTGAAAGTTCGACGGAAGTTATTCCGACTTCGGACATTCCGTAACCGTTGGCAAGGTGATAGCCTATACCGTTAAAAAATCCGATAACCTGAGGGCGAATAACGCTTCCGCCCGTTACCAAAAAACGCACGCTTTCTCCAAACGTTTTTTCTCTGACTTCTTTGAATGCAAGCGAAGCAAACGCCTTTCCCGGCAATGAATTGCCGAGCTTATTTGAGATTTTGAGTGCCTTATCGAACTTAGCTTCGAGTCCGCGCGACTTTATCGTCGCAATCGCTTGCTCGTAAACCTTATCCCAAAGCATAGGCACTGCGAATATATGCGTGACTTTGTGTTTTTTTATCGTGTTTACTATTGTTTGAGGACCGTAATCGCGCAGACACACGAAAGTGCGCGCGAAAAACGAAAACCAAAGATATACCGCAATAAAGCCGAAAATATGATAAAACGGCAAAAATGTCAGCAACTTGATGTTGCCGTTATAATGACGTTTCGGAATGGAATTGCGCTTCAACAGATCGGAACTATCCCTTATTATTTGCACAAGTTCGTCGGCGGAATAAGCGCAGAGTTTTACCGACGACGTACCCGACGACATCACGAAAAATTCCCGACCGAACTCGCATTTTTCAAGTGACGTTTCGCTCTTTTTCACACTGTCGAAAACGATTGTATTTACAGAAAATATCTTGCCGTCCGAAACCACCGCGCAAACGTTGTTTTGCGCAATAACTCGTTCTATAGTTGCGTCCGACATTCTCAAATTCAAAAGAAGCGGTTTAAATCCGCAATGCAACACTGCCCAAAAAGCAACAATCCATTGCGGTGAATTGTCCATATATATTCCCACTACGGATTGATTTTCAGCGTTTATTTTTCTTTGTAAATCGGCGCAAATCGCCTCGACACAGTCAAAAACTTCTCCGTAAGACGTTTTTTTAATTCTGAAACCGTCGGATTGCTCAAACATAACGTTCTCTCTTTCGGAGAACATCAATTCATATAAAGACGCCATCGATTTATCCGATGACTCAAGAGCGTCGAGTTTGTAACCGATATAATCTCCTGCTCTTTTAAACCCGCCTATATCCTTTATCTTCACAATTACTCTCCAATACGATATAATGCTTCGGCACTTCTATGCGTTGAAATCGGGGACGCGTTTTTGATAAAGCGACCATAAAAAAGCGTCGCGACAAACAAAAAGTCGCATCCCATACGAGATGTCGCTACGGAACGTTTCTCGCATAGTTGTCGCAGTATATGTAAAGCGATTCTATTCGATCGATTGTTTGCGAGCATTCTTCTGCCGAAATGGAATCGATGAATTTTTGCAACGCAAATAGCGAGTAGTCCCCCTACTCGAATTTGCATACATATAGTATGACTTTTAAACTATACCATATTTAGCGGTTCTTATCAAGATAAATTAATATATTTTTAATATATTTATTGTACTTCCATAAATTGTTCCAACCAAACGCTCTACGCTGTGTCAATATGAGGGCTGAAAAAATTGCGATTGAATATTATCCGTTGAGCATAAAAAACAATGCAACAGCCAAACGTTCTACGCGCCCCCTATTTTATCGGAGAACAGTCCCGTCGGGATATTTGAATATAGTTTTTATTGGTATAGAAATTTCCGCACAATATGCAAAATGTATGCAATTATCGCACAAATACGCACACTCGTTTATTGCAATTTTCGCATAATATTTGACATTGCGCACACACAAGACTACAATACGGTGCGTAAAAAATATTAGAGGCATATTATGCAAAAAGATTTAACAGTAGGAAAGCCTGCAAGCGTCATATTCAAATTTTGCCTCCCGCTTTTCGGAAGTATTATTTTTCAACAACTCTACAATCTTGCCGACAGTTTCGTAGCCGGCAAATTCATAGGAGACGCCGCCCTTGCGTCCGTGGGAAACAGCTATGAGATTACACTGATTTTCATTGCTTTTGCGTTTGGATGCAACATAGGTTGTTCCGTCATAGTATCGAGATATTTCGGTGCAAAGAAGTACGCTGACCTAAAAACCGCGGTATATACCACGTGGATTTCGGGCGCGGTGCTTTGTGCGATATTGATGGTGATAGGTCTTACTTGTTCCAAGCAACTTCTATATCTCATCAACACTCCGGACAATCTTATGGCGGACTCACAACTGTACCTCGACATATACATATGGGGATTGCCGTTCGTGTTCTTCTACAACATTTCAACGGGTATATTTGCCGCACTCGGCGATAGCAGAACGCCCTTCATTTTCCTTGCGATATCCTCACTTGCCAACATAGGCGTGGATATTTGGTTTGTCGTGTCCTTCAAGATGGGCGTGGCGGGCGTTGCTTGGGCAACATTCATTTGCCAAGGCGTAAGTTGCGTATTATCCGTAATTTTCGTGCTTTTGCAACTCCGCAAAATCAAAGCGGACGCCAAACCCAAAGTTTTCTCGTGGAAAGTGCTCGGAGACATCTCCGTCATCGCAATCCCGAGCATACTCCAACAAAGTTTCATCTCCGTGGGCAACATCGTCATTCAAAGCGTCGTCAACTCCTTCGGGCAAGTGGTTATGGCGGGCTACTCGGCAAGCGTAAAGCTCAACAACCTCGTTACGACATCCTTCTTGACGTTTGCAAACGGAATATCCAACTACACAAGCCAGAATCTCGGCGCAGGCAAAACCGAACGTATCAAACCGGGGTTTGTCTCGGGTCTCGTATTCGTATGGGCGTTGTGCTTGCCTATCGTGCTTTTGTACGTATTCGGCGGACAATATCTGCTTATGCTGTTTATGAAAGACTCTACGACGGGCGCGCTCGACGTAGGTATGCAATTCTTGCGTATAGTCTCTCCGTTCTACTTTATCGTGGCAGTCAAGATTGTATGCGACGGCGTATTGCGCGGTGGCGGAAAGATGGTAAAATTTATGATAACCACCTTTACCGATTTGATACTCCGCGTGGTGCTTGCGCTTCTTCTCAGCAAGCCGCTCGGCACAAACGGAATTTGGTGGTCTTGGCCTATCGGCTGGGGCGTAGGTATGATTGTATCTGTCGTTTTCTACTTCACCGTAAAGTGGAAAAAGCCGCTTCCCGAGGACGTTTATACTCGCCTGACGGACGAGGAAACGCCTATCGAAGAAGTCCTCGAGGACGCAGTCGAAGCGGAAGAATAGAAACGAGAATACTCTTATATCTTTGAATCTAATAAAACAAAAAAATAAGGAACTCTATTAAACCGTAGAGTTCCTTTTATTAATTTCAAAATTCAAGTTGCATTGAAAACCTCAATCTTACATTCCCCTGCATCAAACGATTGTTTGATTTTGCGCTTTATACGCCTCCCAATCCAAATCGATGTCCGACAATGAATAAGAACCTGTGGAAAAAGCCTTTCCCTTTGTTCTCTCTTTTAGCTTTTCAAGCAAACCCTCGTATGTTCTGGTTGAACAAGACTCTGTCGTGTACTCCATATTTCCCAACACATACGATACATAATCGTTATGTTTTTCCTTCACAAAAAGCGTCGAAACCATCGGAGGATAGTCGCTGCCAATCGGTAGTTCGGTTGTCATATCCAAAAGCTCAAACGTGTATGAATCCGAATCGTCAAATCGAGATGTATACAATCTAAACAGCTCGTTATTTATGTCCTCGCAACGGCTGTAATCGTCAAACACATACAACAAATCGCAGAAAGATTTGTTTTTCAACATATCGTTCAATTCTTCAAAAGTCGAAAACTTTTCTGCCATTTTAACTCTCAAAAAAGCATTCGATTTGTAATACCTATTGCCCGACTTGCTTATTGCACTTACATAAAAAACGTACCCGTCCTCGATTTCATATATATTCTTTATTCCTGTCATAGTCGAAACGACTTTGTTTGCATATTTATCCGAAACGGGGAAGAATTTTTGTTTATACAGTCTGTTTACGTTTTCGACGATTTGAAGATATATCTTTTTTTCTTCTAAAACTTGCTTTTGTTCTTCGGTTGCGTCATCGGGAATTATTATATCTTTAGATTCCTCTTGATTCTTTATGAAATCTTCAAGCTCGTTTTTATTCGTATCGCTTTTTTCTTCCGAAACTAATTTTTCGACGTGTTCTATGCGCATTTCGTTTTCGCTTTTATTTTTATTTCCTATAACGTTATTAACGGTATTGAATATAGAATTGCGAATTTGCGGAACGGAAAAACAAACAATCACGGCTATGACCAACACCCCGATTATCACACCTACGACTATACCTGCAACCTTTGCTTTTTTGCGCTTTGATTGAATGGTCTTTTCTATCTCGCTTCTCGAGAGACCTTTTTTTCTTAACTTAGCGCGCAATTTTTGTTCTTTTCTTTCTCTGTTTGACATATTTTCCCCCATTAAACTCGATTATATCACAACAGTATATCTTGTCAATACCAAAGGACTTAACTATGCGCTCTTGTGAATTGTTCACGATAAAAATATATCATTATATGTGCAACGGTCTTTGCTAAAATAAAGTGCGGAAACCTATTGATTTCGATTTCCGCACTTTATTCTTTTCAAACGATGACTTAAAGTCTTGTTTTCGAGTTATTGTCGCGCATTACAGCAAGATGCAAATCACTCCGCCCTTGCCTTCGTTGACGATGCGTCCGAGAGTCTTGCGCAACTTCTGTTCCGCATCGGTGGGCACGGTCTGCAACTTGTTGTTGATGCCGTCCGCAACGAGCGTCGAAAGCGAGCGTCCGAAGATGTTGGTGTCCCAAATCGCCTGCTTGTCGTTTTCAAAATCGAGTAGCATACTGTCAACCAAGTCTTTGCTCTGTTGTTCACTGCCGACGATGGGGCTTACTTCCGTTTCGACGTTGACTTTCATTATATGCAAGGACGGTGCGCTTGCTTTGAGTTTTACGCCGTATTGTTGACCTTGGTGCAAGATTTGAGGTTCTTGCAATTCGATCTCGTCCATAGTGGGCATAACGATGCCGTAGCCGAGCGTTTCCACTTGCTCCATTGCCGATTGAAGTTTTTGGATTTTGTCCCTACCCTTGCAAAGTGCTTTGAGCTCTGTGAGCAAATCGAAATCGTCCTCGATATCTATACCGCACTCCGTGCTTGCAACCTTAAAGAACACGCCGTCTTTGGGCTTCATATCCACTTGCACTCTGCCCTTGCCGGCGTCTAGGCCGATTGACAAAGGCTGTTGCCAATAGTCCGCATTTTCAAAATATCCGTCGATTTTGTCGTAGTCTTTCATCTTGTCGACGTCGTCCGCCATTCTTCTGACGCTTTCGATAAGTTCCTTTACGACGTCGTTGTCGAGAGGCAACGCTTGCACCCAACGAGGCAAATCGAAATCGATGATTTTGACGCTGAATTCAAGCAAAATCGTCTCCAAAATCTCGCTGATATCGCTCTCTTTCATAGTGAGCGCGTTCTTGACGACGACGGGTGCGTCGTACTTTTTGGCAAGTTCATCTTTGAGTTTTTGCGCGCTTTGAGAGTTTTCGTCCGCAACGTTGAGAACGATTGCAAACGGTTTTTTACACTCTTTAAGTTCGCTCACCACTCTTTCTTCCGCTTTGACATAGTCTTCACGCGGAATATTGCCGAAACTTCCGTCCGTCGTCACCGCAAGCGCAATGGTGCTATGCTCTTTTATGACCTTTTGCGTGCCGATTTCCGCTGCCTTTGAAAACGGCATATCCTCGTCCGACCACGGCGTGGACACCATACGTTCCTTGCCGTCTTCCTCTGCGCCGAGCGCTCCGTCCACGAGATACCCGACGCAATCTATAAGCCTCATATTGACGGCAATATTATCACCCACCGACACTCTGACCGCCTCGTTAGGCACGAAGCGCGGTTGCGTGGTCATAATCGTATTTCCGTCCGCGGATTGAGGAATTTCGTCTATCGCGCGACTGCGTTCGTCGGCATTGACAATTCCGTCAACCACAAATTGTTGCATCACTTGTTTGATGAGCGTCGATTTACCCGTGCGTACGGGACCAACCACTCCGACGTATACGTCTCCGCCCGTTCGTGACGCTATGTCTCGATAAAGGTCAAATTTATCCATAAACTCCTCCAACTTGGTTTGCTATACTCTATGAGCGGTCGGGTACGCTTATGCAAAAATTTGAAAATTTCCGTCAAAAAACCGCTCGACTTGCAAGCGGTTTTGCCTTTTTGCTTCTTTATCTATTATTTTTTGAACAACGACGCAAAAAATCCTTTCTTTTGATACGATTTCACCTCGACGTCGGACACGACGTAGCCTTCTTTTTCAATGCCTTGCTTAATGGCGTTTACGTCCACGTCGTCCTCAGCCACAACTACCGTTGAATTTGCCACATGCGATGACTTAACTTTTTTGACGTTTGCGGATTTTCTCACCGCATCGTTGACGTGCGACTCGCACATACCGCACTGCATACCGTCAACTTTCATACTGATTTCAATCATATCGTCTGCCTCCTTCACCAAAAATATATCACTTCCCGATTTTGGCGTCAACGAATATGAAATATTTTTCATATTTTGTTTATATCGGTTTAATATTCAATTTGGAAATAATCAAGATACTTTTTGAACTTATCTTGCGCGCAAAGGCACGTACCTCTCAAATACACTCTATCGTTACCCCACTCTTCGAGTCCGCGATAATAGAACGTTTTCAAGTCTTCGTCTATAATGAACGGCACGATATCGAGCCTCAAACACTCTTTGAAAAGCAACAATCTTCCCACTATTCCGTTCCCGTCTTGGAAAGGTTGTATGCTCTCAAATCTTTGGTGAAAATCCAAAACGTCGTCGATCGTAGGCGTTTTGCGCGCGTTGTATTCGTCAAGAAGTGCTTCTATTCTTTCCGCAACTTTATCGAGCGCAACGGTCTCTTTCCCGTCGACCTCGTTTGGCATTTTTTTGTACTCGCCCACGTTGAACCGCGACAATCTGCCGGCGCTAGTACCGCTTTTGAGCGTCTTGTGCAACGTTTTTATAAAGTTTTCGGACAATTTATAATTTGCGTTGTCGATAACCATATCTATGCACTTAAAATGATTGGCGGTCTCGATTATGTCGTCGACGTTGAGATTTTTGCCCATATCCGCGGTAACGGTGTTGGTTTCAAAAATATAACGAGTCTGCTCGTAAGACAACTCGCTTCCTTCTATATGGTTTGAGTTGTACGTCAATTCGATTTGAATTTTATTATAAATACCGTCCGAAACGCCGTTTGCCTTTTCCGCACGTAAAACTTCCGACAACGAGCGACTTGCTTTGCTCTTGCGTTTTGCTCTGCTCGGTTTTTGTGCGTCGCAAGGTATATTCCACGTCTTGCCCGTCAAGAACACGCCGTCGATTTTGCCGGTACTGCAATAGTTGCGCACGCTTCTTTCGGATATATTCCACTCTTTTGCTATTTCGCTTACCGATAAATATTTCATAGTCATATTATATACGCTTATCGGCAAAAAGTAAAGTTTTATTTCAAATTAATCTACGTATTTTTGCCGTTATCGGCAATATATATAGGTTGTTTTGTAAATAAAATACAGTTTTATTGCCGATAACGGCAAAAAAACACCGCAACGCATTTGATTGCCTTGCGGTGAAAAGATTTTTGATTTGGCGTTATTTGTTCATAACTTCGAGGCATTGTGCAAAGAATTGCGTTGCCTTTTCCATTGCGTCGATGCTTACGCGCTCGTTGATTGCGTGTATACGCTTTTGGTCTTCAAGCGTCATAAGGAAGGGTGTGAAGCGGTAGATGTTGTCGCACACTTCACCATAATAACGACTGTCGCTGTTGGCGATAAACATATACGGAGCGGTGACCATCGTCGGGAAAATTTGCTTGATGGCAACGTTGAGGTCGTGCCACGGTTTGACGTCGATGGGAGATACTGCGGTTGCTTCCGTGCCTTTGCCGTGTCTTTCCACTTTTACGTCTTTGCCGAGCAATTTTTGCGTGTATGCAAGCACTTCGTCACTGGTAACGCCCGTGATTATACGAGTGTTGATATTTGCCGTAACCTTGGGCGGAATGACGTTCTCTGCGTCGCTTCCGTGAAGCATAGTTTGCGCAAACGTCGTGGATATGAGAGCGTTGGTGAGAGATATCTTCTTAAACACAAACTTGAGCAACGGGCTCAAGATATCTCTGTTTACGAGGATAAATCTGAACGGGAATTTCACGTGAGGCGCAATGAGTTTGAACGTTTGCTTTGTAGCGGGCGTCCATTTGCTCGGCATCGGGTGCTTGTCGAGTTTGACGAGTGCCTTGCCCATAATTGCCGCTGCAGACGGTTTCTTGGGGTTGGAAGCGTGTCCGCCCGCCTTTTCGACGGTCAAAGTCATATTCATATTGCCCTTTTCGCACGTTGCGATAAGACCGAACAACTTGTCCTCACCTATCATCTTGCCGTCGATAATCGTACCACCCTCGTCGATGATGTATTCGAGCTTGATATTTTGCTCTTGAAACCATTTGCAAATATGCGCCGCACCTTCTTCCGTCCACGCTTCTTCGTCGTGACCGAAGCAGAAATACACGTCTCTTTCCGGTTGCCACCCTTCCGAGAGCAGTTTTTCCATTGCTTCGAGCAAGGAAATCATCGTGCCTTTCATATCTTGCGTTCCGCGTCCCCAAATAAATCCGTCGTCAATCGTACCGCCGAACGGCTCGTAATCCCAACCCTCTTTGGGTGCGGGAACTACGTCTTGGTGCGCAAGAAACGCGCCCGGCAACAACTCGGGATTTTTGCCCTTGAAGCGATACACGAGACTGTAATTGTTGATGACCGTCTTTTGTGCCGTTGCGTGAATGAGCGGATAGGTCTTTTCAAGCCACGCGTGATAGTCGTGGAACGGCTTGTCAACGCCCTCAAACTCTCCTACCATTGACACGGTGGGGATTTGCACTGCCTCGGACAAGTGCTTTGCAATGACGTCTTTGTCAAACTCTCTTGCCTTGTATTCACCGGCGTCAATCTCTTTGGGCTTGCACAAAAGCGTGCGGATAAGCATAGTTGTAAGCAACATAATTTTTCTTCCTTATTGTTTTATGATGATATTATAATATCTTTTAATAAGTTTTGCAATATCGAAAAAGCATTTTCAAAAGCGGATTTCACTCTCGGCTCGACGTAGCCAAGCGCATTTCGATCGGCTTGCGTTTTGCCCTTTTAGGCAAAGATGTCAAATTGAAAGCAATTTAGCGCAAGCAACGCAAAAAGCAGGCTTGATGCCTGCTTTTTGGATTGTCAAAATATTGATTTTGCGTTTTTCTTTTTCTTTCAGATTTCTCTCGTCGCTCTTTCGAGGAACTTCAAATCTTTGCCGACGAGGTACTTGCCGATGGTCTTGCGCACGCTCTTATGATATGCGTTGAGCCACGCTTTGTCACCCTCGTCAAGCAGTTTTACGTCTATTGCGTCAAGGTCGAAAGGCACGAGCGTTATCGTCTCGAATGCGCAAAACGTGCCGTATTCCGTCTTTTCCTTTTCCACGCAAAGCACGAGATTTTCGTGTCTTATACCAAACTTGCCTTCCTCGTAAAATCCGGGTTCGTTGGACGTAATCATTCCCGGCAAAACTGCGTATTTGGGCGTAAACGCTCTCGGTGAGATATTTTGCGGTCCTTCGTGAACGTTGAGCAAATATCCAACGCCGTGTCCCGTGCCGTGCTTGAAGTCCATACCGTAAGCGTACATCGGCGCTCTCGAAATCATATCGAGGCGTGCGCCCGTCGTTCCTTTGGGGAACGTCGCTCTTGCAAGTGCGATATGCGATTTAAGCACGATGGTAAAAGCGCGCTTTTCCTCATTCGTAACCTTTCCCATCGCAAACGTACGGGTTATATCCGTCGTGCCGTAGCGGTATTGCGCACCGCTGTCGACGAGGAGCAATCCCTTGTTTTCAACGACTTTGTCCGTCTCGGGAGTTGCGGAATAATGCACGATTGCGCCGTTTGAAGCGTATCCGCAAATGGTGTCGAAACTGAGGTCGAGGAAGTTTCTGCTTTCTCTTCTAAACGCTTCGAGTTTGTCCGCAAGCGAAATCTCGCTCATAATCTCTTTGCCCGCGTTCTCTTTGAGATAACGCATAAATTTGAGCACCGCAACGCCGTCCTCGACGTGCGCTTTTTTCATATTTTTTATCTCGACCGCGTTCTTGATTGCCTTTCTCACGGTCGTGGGGAAAGCTTCCGTCTCTTTGACGTCCTTTATGCGAGAAAACAGTGCGTAATTGGTCTTTTCCTTGTCGATAAGCACTCTTCCCTCTATTTGCGAAACCACGCCGTAAACGTCGCTATACGGCAATACGTTTATATCGTTTTCCGCAAGAATTTTATTGCATTTCGCATCGAGTTTTCTATCGTCTATAAACAACGTCGCGCCGTCCTTGGACACGATTGCGTACGCGTAATTGACGGGATTGTACTCTATATCGCTTCCACGCATATTGAAAAGCCACGCAATATCATCAAGCGAGGACACGAGCGCGTATTCGCAACCTTGTTTTTCAAGGTCTTTTTGCAAGTTTTCAATCTTGCTTTTTACGCTCTCACCCGTCGCGTTATCGGGCAAAAACCACGCCTTCGTAGGCGCGACTTCGGGACGATCTTGCCAAATACGGTCAATAATTTCACCGCAATCGACGATTTCAACGCCCTTGACGCTTTTTTTCAACGCTTCGACGAATTCAACCGTAGCCGTACAAAAATCAAATGCGATTTTGGGCATGTCGGAAAGTTTTTTCACAAACTCGAAAATAGACGGCACACCCTCTTCGCCCGCTTTCATGAGCACGGTATCCGTTGCTTTGAGTTGCTCCGCCGCTTGGATAAAATATCTTCCGTCCGTCCACAGATACGCGCCGTCTCTCGTCACCACGAGAGTGCCCGCGCTTCCCGTAAATCCGCAAAGAAACTCACGCGTTTTGAAGTGGTCCACGACGTATTCACTGCCGTGATCGTCGCTCGTAAACACGATATATGCGTCGATTCCGCCGTCTTTTACGAACTCTTGCAATTTTTCAATATCTCTTTTCATCTTTCGCCTAGAAACTATTTATTTTTTTGTATTATACCACTCCGCAACTTCTATGGCAATATTTTATTTAACGAATACCAAAAGGACAAAATATGCCAAAGTCTTTTTGAAATTTATAGGACTACGGCAAAACTCTTCGATGCAAAAACGACTATCAAGTCTCTTCCACCCATTTTGCGTAAAGGTGCAAATCTCCGTGCGTGCCCTTTTCGCGTGCGGTTATCGGTTCGCCGACGCATTCGGGATTGTCGTACCAACCCGCGAAAACGTAACCGTGTCTCGTCGCGCCGTACAAAATAAACGTCTCGCTTTCAACGGTAAAAGCGGAATTGTACTTATTGTTCGTATCGTTTATATATTCGTCGATTTCACCGTGGAAAATAATCTTGTATTCGATAGGCGTCCACGAGGCATAAAGAACGATGTCACCGACACTGCCTCTTTCAATCTTTTCCACTTTCTTTCCGTCCGCGGTATACCAACCGTCAAATACATAATAATCTCTCGTAGCGGCAGGCAAAATCACTTCCGTTTCCATATTATAAGTCAACGTCCACCCCGTCTTGTCGCAATCATAGTTATAGACGATATCGTACGTTGCAAGCGTGTATTTTATAGAAACCGTCATATCCGAAGTTACGTTTTCGAGACTCTTATCCCACGTCGCGATATAACCCGTTCTTGCCGTAGGAGTCGGTGGATTCTCTATGTTTTTGCCGTGTTCGACTTTAATCGTTTCTGTACGGTCACCATAATCGAAAATAACTGTGTGCATAAGCGGTTCGATCTTCAAAATCGCGCTGACTTCGGCAATCTGTTCATAATTCGTGCCGACGTCAAAGTGTGCGACAACCAAATGTTCGCCGACATCGCCGATACCGTTACCCGTATACGTGATTTTTATCTCTTCGGGAAGTTCCGTACTCACGAAAATGCTATGTTTTTCACCGTCCCAAACGATAGTCTTGTCTTCAAATTCAACTTTTTCGATCTTTGCTTTTTCAATGGTGAGCGTTGCGCTCTTATTCAAATCTTTATAGCCGTCTTTTGAAACGATTGCGCTCACGGTATAAGTGCCGACATTTATAAATTCATGCTCTCCGACGTACTCGATAGAAGCACCGCTCGGCAAATTGACCGCAATGGAATGCTTGTTCCCGTCATACACGACGCTCATATTTTCAAACACGACGTCTTGAAGGTCGAGCAATTCTTTCCACTTGGCATACAAAATAATATCCGTTTTAGGGGTTTCGTCAAAATTTATTTCGGCTTTGTTTTCACATTCGATATCGGTGCACCAATATAAAAATTCAAATCCGTCCTTCACGGGTGTCGGCACGGCGTCGCCGTATTGCCAAATTATATCCACTTCACCGTTGTTTAGGACAAAAGTTATAAAAGCGGAAGGCTGAAACAAGTTGTTTACATCGTCAGAATCGCACGCGCAAAGCAAGCAAACAGTCGTTATCGACAAGCAAGTTATGGCAAAAATTAAAAATATACGTTTTACGGTTTTTCCAAATGTATATCCGTTATGGCTTGTCATCGGTGCGATACTCTTCTTTTGTTAATTTATTACTGATATTTCTCGATAATTATATACCACTATCCGCGCAATTTTCAACCCTTTTGCCTCTATTAAACAAAAATTATCGTTTTACGGGCATAAAATGCCGTATTTTAGCTCAAAATCCGCAATATTCGCTAGCGCAATTGCTTTTGTCTTTTATAAAAATTGCGCACATTCGGCTAATTTTTAATAAACTGCTTCGTTTATCTCGATTATACGAGAAGTTATGGGACAAAAATGTCCCATATGTCTCAACTATTCATTTTTTTGTAAAATTTACAAGGTTTTCGATGTTTTTGAAAAAACAATTCAAAATCATCCATAATTGTGACGTGAACCCAAAAGTTGGACAAAATGTAAAACTTTGGGTGTGCACTTCATTGCCTCCCGACTTTTGATATACATATTATATCATTATCGAGAGGCATATTCAAGACCATATTCATGGATAAAACGAACAACTAACATACTGCAAAAAGTGACTCACACATAGCGAACCACTTTTACATATAGTTTATTCGATTCTTAGAATATCATCAGCGGCATCAGGAAAGCCTTTTGTGTTGAGACATATATTCTTGAATATTGAAAGATAATTTCCTATCGCTGTTCTTGTTTCGTCTGAATAATTACTAAAATCATCGCCATCGGATATCATTTTGAAGTCATGCGAGTTTTTGTCATGTAAAACCACGTGTGCTCCTTTTACATTGTTGAGCGACTTGAAAAACGTTCTATAATCAACATCGTCTTGAGGCATCGAATACCCGATAAAGACCAGCTTTTCAGCAGATTCGAGTTCGCAAAACATTTTTATGCGTGTTTCTTCGAGAAAAGAGTTTCTCTCTTTAAAGTTAGATTGCACAAGAATGTTGAAGTCTTTTGCACTTATCTCCGCACCACAATTCGGGCATTTGTAAAGTGGTTTATCTTTGCTATAATCTATCGATTTACTGACTTCTTTTATTTCCAACTGATTTCCAAGATACAATGAGTGACGAGCGCATTTGGGGCATTTGAAAGAGTTCATAAGACCGTGCGGATAAAACGCTTTCAGCAAAACGACACGTCTTTTACCCATATGTTTATCAGAATTTGCGATAGCCGCCGCCGGCTCGGTAAATGGATACCATGGCAAATCATTTAGTGTCGATGCACACTCGTAATTAAAGTCTGTGTACATTCTCAACTGGGGAAAGCCTTCCTTATTGATATATCTGTCGTTTTCGTGATTAAGTAGTTTATTCGACTCTATAATAGGGAATAATGAACACAAATCCCAATTGAAGTTTATGATAGAATAATCGGCTATGAAAAACTCGCGCTTTTGCATATCAACATTGCACTCAATCTTTTTAGCCAACTCCCTTTTTGCAAGTTGATAATAAAAGTTGACATACTTTTCATAAGCGCAATCATCAATTGTTGCGATTTTATTTTTGAATTCCTCAAAAATACACGAAATAAGTTCGCGTTTTGTGCGCAACAATTCTATGTATTCTATTCTCTCTACATCGTCATACAATCCCGTTTTTAGGAACAATGCCGTGTCAATCAAATTAAACACATCGTTGATGCCATAATCCCTATTTGCGAATCTTTTAGTTACAATACGATAGAGTTGGCAGAGCGTTTCGTCGCCACTCTCTGCCAACTTTTCAAAAAATATCTTTTGTTTATCAGATGTTGGAATACCCAACGCAGCAGTTGACCCCGCACCGATAATATATATAGTTTTACGCTTCATACTCAACTGATTTCAATATGATTTTTTCTTTAGCAGCACTCTCTGTTTTGTCGTTGTTCTCTTTTGAGACAAAATCAATACAAAATTCGAGTTTCTTGCCCAAAAGTGACGTCAAATCCTTTTCAAAAGTATACACATCTTCTACAGGAACGAGTTTTGCATCTGGTGCGGGATTATTCGTTTCAAAAAGAAAAACATTATACTCAAGCTCTTTTCCATTCTTATCTTTAATTTTTACTGTGTTTTCAAGTCTTATGCAATAGCGATATTTATCGTCAATTTTAATCTTGCTAATTGTACCTTTGTTCATTTGTGTGCTCCTTTTTTTGGTTTATTTTTTATATCGTTCCGTCGGAACAAGTAATTGTGCAGTTGGTTGCGACACCATCGTTCCAATTATCGCCTTTTGTGATTGCATTCCATTGTTCTTTTGTGCCTTCAAAATTAATGTTTGTCAGTCCGCTACAGTTTCGGAAAGCACCATAGCCAATGTTGGTTACGCTGTCGGGGATAGTGATGTTTGTCAAGTCAGTGCATCTATAGAAGGCCAAACCGCCGATGCTCGTCACGCCGTCCGGAATAATGATGCTTGTCAAGTCGCCACAATACTGGAAGGCATAACTTTCGATGCTCGTCACACTACCATCGGAAGGGATGACACTGTTTTGGCAACCCAAAATCAGTGTTTTGGTTGCGGTTGCAATCAAGCAATTGCCGTCGCTATGATAGTTAAGATTTCCCTTTTCAACAATAATGCTTGTGAGTCCGATACAACCAGAGAAAGCAGAACCACCAATGCTCGTCACACTGTTAGGGATTGTGATGCTTGTCAACCCCGTGCAACTTGAAAAGGCGGAATAGCCAATGCTCTTTACGCTGTTCGGGATTGTTATGAATGTCAACTCGGCACATTCATAGAATGCGAACTCGTTGATTTGGGTTATATATGATGGCAATGACAATTCAGTCTCAGTGCCGGTATACGCCACTAAAATCTTTTCTGTCCCGTCAGTATATACAACATAACCGTTGTCATTTGAAAGTTTGCTTTCGCCTTCTGTGTCCGTATACACATTTTTTGCATTAGATGCGACACGCCCGTTATCGTTGCTATCGGCTATTATCGTCAACGACGATTTGTTGTACACTTCAATCAGTCGCCAGCAACCCAAAAATGCATTCTCACCGATGCTCATCACACTGTTGCCAATTGTGACACTCGTCAATCCACTGCAGTTTGAGAAGGCAGAATCGCCAATACTCGTCACTCCGTCCGGGATTGTGACGCTCATCAAACCGGTGCACCCTGAGAATGCATAAGAGCCGATGCTCGTCACACTATCCGAAATTGTAATGCTCGTCAAACCGTTACAATTATAAAAGACATAGGACGGAATAATAGTTACATTATTTCCAATGTTCACAATAGCAAGGTTAGAACACCCTGAAAAAACAGAAGAATATGAAGATCCAACAGTTGCACACGCAATTGCATTCCATGTGACTGTTGTTAAACTGCTGCTATCACGAAAAGCGTAATCGCCAATACTCGTCACACCGTCCGGGATTGTGACGCTCATCAAACCGGTGCACCCTGAGAATGCATAAGAGCCGATGCTCGTCACACTATCCGAAATTGTGACGCTTGTTAAACCACTGCAACCAGAGAAGGCAGAAGAGCCGATGCTTGTTCCGCTTGTTATAACAATCTCAAGCACCTTGCTGTTGCACTGTTTTGCAACAGTGGAAACCATGTCGGAAGGTCCTGTTATTTTTGTCAATCCCGTGCAACCGGAAAATGCAGAACTACCAACACTCGTCACTGTGTCTGGAATCGTGATACTCGTCAGACTGCTACACCCATTAAATGCAGACCTGCCGATGCTTGTCACACTGAGAGGAATTGTAACCGATGTAACAAGTTCATTGTTTAGATATAAATTTTTGTTGCTTGTACCATATTCCATCAACCAATTCAACCCTGAAATATTGCACCACGCCACTATGTCAGCAATGTATATATTTTGAAGGTTAGTGCAGCCAGAGAATGCATAATTGCCAACACTCGTTACGGTGTCGGGAATAATTACATTTACAATACTCTCACAACCATAAAAAGCATAAGACGGGATGGTGGTTACTTCGTTAGGGATTGAAACCGATGTAACAAGTTCATTGTCAAGGTACAAATTCTTGTTGCTTGATCCATATTCCATCAAATCATCTAATCCTGAAATATTGCACCATGCCACCATGTCAGCTATATATATGTTCTGAAGTTTGTCGCAACCTGAGAAAGCATAATAACCGATGCTCGTCACACTATCCGAAATTGTGGCGCTTGTTAAACCACTGCAACCAGAGAAGGCATCATAACCGATGCTTGTTCCGCTTGTTATAACAATCTCCTCAACCGCCGTGCTGTTGCACTGTTTTGCAACAGTGGAAACCATGTCGGAAGGCCCTGTTATTTTTGTCAATCCCGTGCAACCGGAAAATGCAGAACTACCAACGCTTGTCACGCTGTCGGGGATTGTCACGCTCGTCAAATTTGTGCAATTATTGAAAACAGCTTTGACAATGCTCACAACAGCGTAGCCTTTGTAATAAGACGGGATAACAACATTTGTTGATGTACCTGAATAGCTTTTTACAACACCGTTTTCAATAGATAATCCCTTTGTAGCACCACAATCCGGCATTGCATAAACAATGTAATCCTTCATTGATGATGCATCTATCGTTTCGATGTAATTCGTGTACTCATCATCTAGATACCATCCACAGAAAAGACTTTCTCCTTTTACGCCATCGAACAAAGCAAATGTTTGATCTTCAATTGTATATGTATTTTTGTTGTCGGCGACATTCGTCCAATTGTTCAACACATATGTTATCGTATGTGTTTCAGCTTTCCATACCGCAACAACATTTTGGTTACCGACGCTACCTTTTGAAATGTTTTTACTCCATTCAACAAACTCATAATACTGCCTTGTAGGGGTTTCAAAAATGATTTCGTCCTCAATGGTATACGTTGTCGGGTTTGAATCGTTGTTGGTAGCCTTACTTACGGAATCAGCATCGCCAAGGTCGTAAATGATGTCATAATCGATAATTGACCAGCTAGCAGTTATAGTTTGTTCATTAGTCATGCCTTTTACAATGTTCTTGTCCCAAGATAAGAATTCATATCCTGTTCTTGTTGGTTCGGCGAATACAATTTCGTCCTCAACAGTATAAGTTGCTGGATTTAGTTCATTGTTTATGGCTTTGCTGGCAGAAGAAGTATCACCAAAATTGTACACAATATCGTAATCGATAACACTCCAACTTGCAGTTATTATTTGCGTACCGGTTGTACCTTTTGCAATATTCTTGTCCCAAGATACAAACGAATAACCGGCTCTTGTTGGTTCAGCGAATGTGATTTCGCTCTCGATATTATAATACCTTAGATTCAAATCGCTGTTTGTCGCCTTGCTTACCGATTTGGAATCACCAAAATCATATATAATTTCATAGGTAATCGGACTCCATTGCGCTGTCGTCTTTACCGTTCCCGTTGTGCCTTTAACAATTCTGTCCACACTCCAACCGGTAAAATAATAACCGTTTCGTCTAGGCGCAGAAAAATATATCGTATCATCAACGGTGTATGTTGTCGGATTCCTTGAGTTGTCAACATCTTGGCTTACAGAATCCTCGGGAATATTCAAGTCGTAAATGATATTATATGTAAAAGCATTCCAAATTGCTGTTATGGTTGTGTTTTTAGTAATCGATGTTGCAAAATCCCAATCCCACCTTTCAAATGTGCAACCGTTTTTTTCAGTAGTTGGCGCAGTTGCGAAATCATCTTCTTCAACCTGTTGCGCTTCGACTTCCGTTCCGCCTTTTACGTTAAAAACGACTTCATATATCGGTCTGCGACGCACTGTCGCTGTATACAACGTGAGCTCATCTTCGTTTGAAACTACAATGTAAAAAACATTATCGCCAATCTCAAGATTCACAGTTTTGCTCGGAATCACGTTGATTCCGGTAATATCGGTCGAAACAGTGTATGTTGCACCTTTTTCAACGGAAATCTCATCGCTAAACGAAAATACTGTCGTTGAATTGGACACCTTTCCGCTTAAAGTTCTAGTATCGTAATCGCAAAGCAATTTGTTTGTGCTGATTTTGGTTTTTGGCGGCACACTATCCTTTTCCCATTTGACATATACGTCCAAATTGCTTGTCAGTTCGGATGACTTCAAGGATTCAAGCGTTGTGCTTGTTGTCATCCCCTCGTCAAGATAAAAACCGACAATGTGATATCCATATTTCGTTATGGACGGAATGTCAGTGGCGACATCCCAAACGATATCGGGTTGTCCGTTGTTTGGATGTATGGTGACAGTATAATTTTTGTCTTGCGCACCGGTTTTGTCGCAAGCGGCAAAAATGCACGTCAAAATGACCGCCATTGTCAAAATGGCTAAAATGATAAATATACGTTGCTTTTTGTGGGCTCTCATGCTCTCCCTCGCAGTTTGTATTGCAGGGATTTTCAAATGATCTAGTAAAAATATAACAAGTGCATCCCCGCTGATTTTTGCGATAAACCCACATGCTATGTCTGATAAGAAAGCTATGTAACGCGAAAAATGCACCTGTTACCGAAGTAAAAGGTCTTTCTTATCAGATTTTAAGTTTATCGCACCTCTATAATACGACGATTCCGCACATTTTGTCAACACTGTATATAGCTACTAACATTAGAATAGATTATAATTCCTAAAATCAACCGTTGTTCGCATCATACATAAAAGCCGTGGTGAAACCACAGAACAGGGCACAAAGTATTGCGAAACAAAAGCCAAAATATATCATAATTTTGCTAAATCTCTATTGAAAAACCATTGATTATGTGATATATTATTATTGTAAAAATCGCGAAAACGTGATAATATGTCATTATAAAAATCTCAAAAACGTGATGCGGGAGTGTGTATGAAACGCAAAATCTTTGATAAAATGATTGAATGGAAGCAATCTTCAAACGGGCAAACCGCCCTTTTAATCGACGGCGCAAGACGTGTCGGCAAAAGTTATATTACAGAAGAATTTGCACAAGAATATTACAAATCGTATATAGTCATTGATTTTAACAAAGTCGGAAACGACGTCAAGAATTTATTCGACGCATATCTGAACGATTTGGACACATTCTTTGTGTATTTGAGCGCATATTTCAACACCAAACTATATCCGCGAGAATCGTTGATTATTTTCGACGAGGTTCAAATGTTTCCGCGAGCGCGCGCAGCTATAAAATATCTCGTTGAGGACGGTAGATTCGATTATATCGAAACAGGCTCGCTCGTTTCCATAAAAAAGAATGTCAAAAATATTGTCATTCCATCCGAAGAGAGACACATAAAAATGTATCCTATGGATTTTGAAGAGTTTTTGTGGGCAATGGGAAACGACACGCTTATGGATTTAATCCGCAAAAATTATAACGACAAAAAACCAATGGGACAGGCGCTCCACCGAAAAGCAATGGATTATTTCCGTCAATATATGATTGTGGGCGGAATGCCGCAAGCGGTTGAAAAATATGTAAACACCAAGGATTTCAATGAGGTAGATGCCGTAAAAAGAGATATCTTGACCTTGTATAGAAATGACATCGGCAAACACGCCGAAGGATACAAGGTTAAGGTTCAAAGCATATTTGACGAGATACCGTCGCAACTGCAAAAACACGAGAAAAAGTTTAAACTTTCGTCCATAAAAAAAGAAGCGCGCTTCCGTGAATACGAAGACGCTTTGTTCTGGCTTGATGACGCAATGATAGTCAACAACTGTTACAATTCAACCGCGCCTAACATAGGGCTGAAACTGAATATGGACAGAACAACGCTCAAATGCTATATGGCGGACACGGGATTGCTTATAAGCCACGCTTTCGACGAAAAAGGCATTGCCGAAGAAGAAATATACAAGAAATTGCTTTTTGACAAGTTGGAAGTGAACAAAGGCATGCTTGTGGAAAACATCGTTGCGCAAATGCTTGTAGCGTCTAGTCATAAATTATATTTCTATTCAAGCGCATCGCAAAACGATTCTGCATCGAGAATGGAGATAGATTTTTTGATTGCAAAAAGCAAAGTCACCAACAGACACAACATATCCCCTATAGAAGTCAAATCGGGCAAGAATTACACGATCAATTCCTTGCAAAAGTTCTGCACGAAATATGAGGAACAAACCGCAATGCCATATGTGATTCACACTTCAGATTATAAAGAAGAATCGGGCATAACATATCTGCCCATTTATATGACGATGTTGCTTTGATTTTCATACTCAACTATCCCTTGTAACACTTAGGCGTATGCTTGTCTTTTTAACAAGTCGGCTCGCTACGCTCGCCGAGACAAGCATACGCCTTTCAACAAAATATAAAAAATCAACCCAACATAAACCATACAATCACATCAAACCGCACAACAAAATCTTCTCTAAAATGCGTTAAAAAATAGGCACTGTAAATAACTCGATTCCACCTAATTTTCCCCATTTGACGATTAGACGTGCCGTAGTCTTTGATACAAGTGCGCGCGCAAGACTAATTAAAAAGCAAGAGTAAAAACGGATAGCAATCTAAAAATGCCATCCGTTTTTTTTGTTATATAGATTTTATAAGCATTTCTCGATTTTGTATTCCGACTACGTATTTGCACCTTTTTATTGGCAACTATGAACTGTATTGCCAAGTACAAAACGAGTATAAACCACAAAACAACACTTATATCGATTCATCCAAACAACTGATTTAACAAAAACCAACCTTAATTTTGCTCATTCCGCCCCGCATTTTACATCAAAAACCGCAAAATATCGTCCATTTTCAAAATGAATTATATTTTTAGCAATATGATTTATTATTAATAATTAATAATTGATGCATACCGCGTTTGAAAAACTGCGATATTTAGATGAAGAGCAAGGAAAAGCCCCTTGCACGGCAACCCTAATTTACTAAACGTAAATGAGTTGACGGACAAGGGGCTTTAACAATGCTATTCGCTAAATAGCGCGGTTTTTACTTCGGGAAACGGGTGCGGGAGGTATAATGAGTGTGTAACAACTCATGCGCAAGATGGCTATTCGGCTCGCCGAGAAACTCGTCGTAGAGTTTTTGGACTTGGGCATTCTTATGGGAGACACGAACGGTTTTACCCTCGTCTTCACGGTAAAGTGCGGAGGCACGTTTTGCGCGGAAAGTATCGAGAATATCGGCATCCTCGTTGGGAAGGAAGCAAGGTTTGACGTAAGGTTGTCCGCCACCCGCGACGCATCCGCCGGGGCAACCCATAATCTCGATGAAGTGATACGGGCTCTTGCCTTCTCTGATTTGGTCTAGGAGGACTTTGGCGTTCTTCATGCCGTGAGCGACCGCAACTTTGACCTCCATACCGCCGAGGTTGTAGGACGCTTCTTTGATGCCTTCGAGACCTCTAACCTCGGTGAGTTCGACGTGTTCGAGTTCTTTGCCGTCGAGCACTGCCACCGCCGTACGAAGAGCCGCTTCCATAACACCGCCCGTTGCGCCGAAGATGACGCCCGCGCCCGTGTATTCACCGACGATATCGTTGTCAAAATCCTCGTCGGGAAGTCTGTTGAACATAATGCCCGCGCGCTTGATCATCTTGGCAAGCTCTCTCGTAGTTAGAACCGCGTCGACGTCTTTGAGACCGTTGGTGGAAAGTTCTTTCCTCTCTTTCTCGAATTTCTTTGCGGTGCAAGGCATAACGGATACGACGTACATGTCCTCGGGATTGATGCCGTTTTGTTCCGCATAATAAGTTTTGAGGATTGCGCCGAACATTTCGTGAGGCGATTTGCAAGAAGAAAGGTGATTTAACAAATCTCCGTAGTAATACTCCGCGTAGTTGATCCAACCGGGCGAGCAAGACGTAATCATCGGCAACACACCGCCGTCTTTAACTCTGCCGAGAAGCTCGGTTGCCTCTTCCATAATGGTGAGGTCAGCGCCGAAATTGGTGTCGAACACTTTTTTGAAGCCGAGACGACGAAGCGCGGCGACCATTTTGCCGGTTACGAGCGAGCCGATAGGCATACCGAACTCTTCACCGAGTGCCGCTCTTACGGCAGGCGCGGCTTGCACCACGACGTATTTGCCCGCTTTGAACGCGGCGTCGACCTTGTCGATTTCGCTCACTTCCATAAGTGCGCCAGTGGGGCAAACGCTTACGCATTGACCGCACAAAATGCACGGAGAATTGGCAAAACTTCTATTCTCTGCCGGTGCGACGATAGTCTTGAATCCTCTCTTTTCAAAGCCGAGGACGGACAAACCGTGCGCATTTTTACATCTTTCGATACATCTACCGCAAAGCACGCACTTGCTCGTGTCGCGCTTGATTGACGGAGTGAGTTTATCCACGGTTACGGGCGTTTGTTCACCGCTATAAATGCCCTCTCTTGCGCCCGTGAGGACGGCTACGTGCAAGAGTTCACACTTGCCGTTCTTGTCGCACTCTTGGCAGTTGCGGTTGTGGTTGGAAAGCAAAAGTTCCACAGAAGATCTTCTTGCTTGCACCGCTTTGGGGGAAGATATTGTGATTTCCATACCCTCTGCGACGGGGTACACGCAAGACGCCACGAGACCTCTTGCACCGGTAGCCTCGACGAGACATACTCTGCAAGAGCCTCTTGAACATTCACCGTGATTGTACGCGCAAAGGGACGGAATTTCGTAACCGCAAGCCTTTGCCGCTTCAAGGATAGTCAAGCCTTGTTCGACTTGATAAGGGACGCCTTCTATTTTGATATTTATTTTAGCCATAATAATTCCCTCTCTTTACTTTTTCTCGATTGCTTTGAGTCTGCACGAAGACATACACATACCGCACTTGATGCACTTTTCCGTGTCGATTTTTCTGGACGGGAGTTTGTGATTGGGCGCGATATAGTTGGTGCTGTGAATTGCGTTGGTGGGGCAATTCCTTTCGCAAAGTCCGCAACCTACGCACTTGTCCGCAATAATCGTGTAGTTCATAAGGCTCTTGCACACTGCCGCCGGACACTTTTTATCCACGATGTGCGCGATATATTCATCTTTGAAGTGCGCAAGCGTGGAAAGTATGGGGTTGGGAGCGGTCTGTCCCAAGGCGCAAAGGGAGTTGGTTTTTATGTTGCCTGCAAGGTCGATGAGCTTGTCAAGGTCTTCCATAGTGGCTTGACCTTTGGTTATCTTGGTGAGAAGTTCGAGCATTCTCTTAGTACCTATACGGCAAGGAGAACATTTTCCGCAAGATTCGTCGCAAATGAATTCCATATAGAACTTTGCGACGTCAACCATACAGTTGTCTTCGTCCATAACGATAGCACCGCCCGAGCCCATCATCGAGCCTTTTGCAATGAGGTTGTCAAAGTCGATGAGTGCGTCGAGGTCGTCAGCCGTGAGGCATCCGCCCGAAGGACCGCCCGTTTGAATTGCTTTGAATTTCTTGCCGTTTGGAATTCCACCGCCGATGTCGTAAATGAGCTCGCGCAAAGTAGTACCCATAGGCACTTCCACGAGACCTACGTTGTTGACCTTTCCGCCGAGAGCAAAAACCTTCGTGCCCTTGGATTTTTCAGTGCCGAATTTGGTGAATTGTTCAAAGCCTTCTCTCATAATGTAAGGCACGCAAGCAAGCGTTTCGACGTTGTTGACGATGGTCGGTGATTGCCACAATCCCTTGACTGCGGGGAACGGCGGACGAGGACGAGGCATACCTCTTTGTCCTTCGATGGAGTTGAGAAGAGCCGTCTCTTCACCGCAAACGAATGCGCCCGCACCGAGGCGGATATGTACGCGGAACGAGAAGTTCGTCCCGAGAATGTTGTCGCCGAGCAAGCCCGCTTCTTCCGCTTGACGGATTGCTATGCGCAAACGATGCACGGCGATAGGATATTCCGCACGCACGTAGAAATAACCGTTTTGTGCGCCGATTGCGTAACCTGCAATCATCATACCTTCGATGACCGCAAGAGGATTTCCTTCGAGTATGGAACGATCCATAAACGCGCCCGGATCGCCTTCGTCGCCATTGCAAACGACGTATTTGTCACCGTCGGGCTGAGCGTAAGCAAACTGCCATTTTCTGCCCGTCGGGAAACCACCGCCGCCACGACCTCTGAGTCCGGAAGCCAAAATCTCGTTGATGACTTCTTGTCTGTCCATTTGAAGCGCGCGTGCGAGACCTTTGAACGCGCCCGCACCGAGTGCTTCTTCGATCTTTTCGGGGTTGATGCTTCCGCAACCGTGCAATGCGATACGCACTTGTTTTTTGTAGAAAGTGATATCGTCTTGTTTTGAAACTTTTTCTTTGGTGACGGGATCGACGTAAAGAAGTCTTTCCACTACTTCGCCGTTTTCGATGTCTTTTTCGACGATTTCTCTCACGTCGTCGATTTTGACCATTCTATAAAGAGTGTCTTCGGGATAAATTTTGACGAAAGGACCTTGCGAGCAAAAGCCGAAGCAACCCACTTGGTTGACGGTGACTTTGTCTTGCAAGCCTCTTTCATTGACAAGCTTTACAAACTCTTCTCTGATTTCGTCCGAATGGGAAGAAAGACAGCCCGTACCACCGCAAAGTACGATGTGACGTTTGCCGTCGTGACCGGTAAATTTTGCGTCCATACATTTGGAGCAATCGTTGCAAGTTCTTTCAAGTTCTTCAAAAGTTCTAATCATCTCAATCATTCCTCCCTCGACTTATAACTGTCAACAATGCCGGGGATGGCATTGACTGCGACTTTGGGGTAAACTTGACCGTTGATGGAAACGGCGGGAGCAATACCGCAAGCGCCTATACAACGCAATGCGTCGATAGTAAACAAACCGTCTTTGGTGGTTTCACCGGGCTTGATGCCGAGCACTTCGCAGAACTTGTCGATAACTTGTTGTGCGCCCTTGACGTAGCAAGCCGTGCCGAGACATACGCCTATAACGTATTTCCCCTTGGGTGCTAACGAGAAAAACGAGTAGAAAGTCACGACGCCGTAAATTTCCGCAACTGAGATCCCCGTCCTTTCGGAGACGATTTCTTGCACTTCGATGGGAATATATCCGTATTCCTTTTGAATATCGCTCAAAATCATCATAAGCGGGGTTTTTTCATCGGTGTATCTGTCGCAAATCGCGTTGATTTGAGCAACAGCCGCCTCACTTAAATGAGCCATAATTCAGCCCCTCCTTTGTTGAATAAAATGATAACCTTATATATATTAGCATATGTTAAGTAATGTCGCAAGCACAAATTGAATTTTAGAAAAATTTATCGATTTTTGATATGAATAATATCGACTTTCGGTAAAAAAGGATAATTTGGAATTAAACGCTCTCTCATTCGGGGCGCACTTATTAACGGAATGTGCCTATTTGAAAACGGAATAGAAACCACCGTCCGCGAACTTGTAGAGCGGACTAATTAACGAAAACTTATTCAAAGCGTACTTATACACGGAATTTGCTTATTCGGAGTTCGAGTCGCAAGGCGACGAGCGGATAAGTGCCGAGCTTGCGTCACACACAAGGCTTTTAGCCACAATTGTCACTTGTGCCAATTGTTTGCTTTTTGCCTTGGTGCTCCTTTTTTCCTTCACACAAAAGGCTACGCTTTCATCTTACATATCACACTTTCGTTCACTTGTCCTTTGTGTGTGGAAGCCTTGTGGGTGTAGTACAAGTGAGCCAACGAGTATTGTTCTTTTCGTTGGCGAACGAGTGGCACAAGTAGAGAAATGTCCCTATCTATGCGAGTGCCGTTGTCTCCCCCGCGAGCGACGGGTACTCTTGTAGAGAAATGTCCCTAACCGAGTGGGGCGAGAAATGCCGGCGTGTCCGGAAAGAGGGGGTATTGTTTTTAGAGGAGTTACGACTACAACATATAAACACCCGTCCGAAACAAAACCCAACGTACAAACGTACGTGATTTGCAAAACTCGGGGTGCTGTAAGGAACGCAGTGACGGAATAGCGATTGTTACGCTACGTCAATCGCGTCCAAAGTTATTCGCCGTTTGGGTGGCAACCCTAATTTACAAAATTTTTAATAAGCCTCTCCAAACTCAAATCTATGCGAAAACGTCTGATTTGGATAAAGAACAAGAAAGAGCCGTCCGAACGGCAACCCTAATTTACTAATCGTAAATGAGTTGTCGGGCGGACGGCTCTGACGCAGTTATTTGCCAAATCAGGCGTTTTCGCCAAATTTGAGAGGCATACGAAGTTTATGCGCAGCTCTACGTTTAGCACTCTCAATCTTCTCTCTCACGTCTGCGGGGACATCTTCACCACGTAGATATTTATCTACGTCGGCGTATTTGATGCCCATTTCTTGCTCGTCGGTTTGACCTTGATAAAGACCTGCGGACGGTGCTTTTGCGATGATGGTTGCGGGTGCGCCGAGGTATCTCAAATGCTCGTAAATCTCACCGACGGTCAAGTCCGCAATCGGGTTGAAATCGTGTGCGCCGTCGCCCCACTTGGTGAAGTATCCGAGCGTTGCCTCGTCAAGGTTGCCGGTGCCCGCCACGAGATATCCTCTTGCCTGACCGAGTGCGTAAAGCGTGGTCATTCGAAGGCGCGGATTGATGTTGACGCTTGCCATTTTGAGATTGCTCTCACCGGCGTTGCCATTGGTGAGTTGCTCGCCGAAAGCGTCGAGAAGCGCTTGTTTGGTTGCGCTCAAATCTATCTCGATTTGCTCGATGCCGAAATACTCGCCCGCTCTCAAAGCGTCGTCGCGGTCACTACCGTAATTTTGCGAGGATTGGCAAGGCATAATGACACCCAAAACGTTGGGAGTCGCAAGTTTGCAAAGTGCTCCGACGAGGGTGCAATCCTTTCCGCCGCTGTTGCCGTAAATGACGCCCTTTGCGCCTGTTTTTGCAAGCAAATCGCGTATCCATTGCACGCGTTTTTCGATTGATGATACGACGTCCATATTATTCACCTCGACAATGAAGATCTTTATTGATTTTATTATATACGGATTTTTTCAATATTCAACTTTTTTGAATAAATTGCTCGAAAAACATTAAAATTTTATGAAAATCGAGACCGCAACCCCTCAAAATCGCGATTTTTTGCAAAAAATTTTCAAAAATGCACGTTTTTTAACAAATTGGGTATTGAATTATTTTCGGCTAGGATATATAATATTTACATCTTAAAAAACACCTCTAAAGGAGAAAATTTATGAGAAAAGCATTTATTTGTCCCACAAAGTATGTACAAGGCGAAAACGAATTGTTGAACCTCGGTTATTTTGTCAAAACATTCGGTAAGAAAGCACTCCTTATCGCAGATCCGTTTGCACTCAACCTCGTCAAAGAGAAACTCGAAGCAACGCAAGCAAAATACGGTGTAGAATTCGTCACTTGCGACATCTTCAAGGGTGAATGCTCGCGCACGGTTGTAAAAGCACTTCAAGAGTTCGCAAAAGCAAACAAATGCAATTGCACGATCGGTCTCGGCGGCGGTAAAGCAATCGACACTTCAAAATGCGTCGCGGCAGGCAATCCGCTCATCATCTGCCCCACTATCGCGGCAACGGACGCACCGACCTCTCACTCCGCGGTTCTTTACACGGACGATCACGAGTTTGACGATTACGCATACTTCCGTCAAAGCCCGTCCGTAGTTCTTATCGACCTCAACGTCATCGCAAACGCACCATCTCGCTTCCTCGTAAGCGGTATGGGCGACGCACTTTCCACATACTTCGAGGCAAGAGCCAACGTCAACAGCGTATCCAACGTCAACGCAGGTCTCCCCTGCGGAGCAGACCGCAAGAAAGGCACGTTGCTCGGCTACGGCACTTACACGGCTGCGGCACTTGCAGAGCTTTGCTATCGCAACCTTATCAGCGACGGCGCAAAAGCAAAAGTCGCTTGCGACTGCAATGTTGTAACTCCCGCACTTGAAAAGATTGTCGAAACCAACATTCTTCTCTCCGGTCTCGGCTTTGAATCCGGCGGTCTTGCCGCTGCACACGCAATCCACGACGGTCTCACCGCAGTCCACGACATTCACGCTTGCTGTATGCACGGTGAAGTAGTCGCATTCGGTACGATTTGCCAACTCGTTCTCGAAAACAGCCCCGAAGAAGAACTTTACGAAGTTCTCAACTTCTGCGACGAAGTAGGTCTCCCCGTCTGCTTGCACGACCTTATGACCAATCCGCGCACGGGCGAAGTCATCAGAGAAGAACTCACCGAAGAAGAATACAAGATCGTTGCGGCAAAGACTTGCATCCCCGACGAGAGCATCCACAATATGCCCTTCCCCGTAACCGAAGATATGGTTATCGCGGCAATCAAAGCGGCGGACAAACTCGGTCACGATTTCAGATACGGCTGCGACTGCGAATGCTGCCACTAATATAAAACGCACACTCCCTTGCCCGCGCAAGGGAGTGTCTTATAAAAAATCCGCGTAATATAAGGTTATAATAGGATTATATAAGCGGTTTTAAGGAGAAATATTATGAAGAAAATAATGAATACGCCCGAAACTTTCGTTTACGATATGTGTCACGGCTTGGCTGCCGCTCATCCCGAACTCGAATTCGTAGAAAAGTATAAGGTTGTCAAAAAGAAAGATATCAACGACGCAAAAGTCAGTTTGATTTCCGGTGGCGGCAGCGGACACGAACCCGCACACGCAGGCTTCGTCGGCAAAGGTATGCTTGACGCGGCGGTTTGCGGCGACGTCTTTGCTTCACCCTCACAAGTTCAAGTCTACAACGCAATCAAGAAATGCGCAACGGACAAAGGCGTTCTTCTCATCATCAAGAACTACTCCGGCGACTGCATGAACTTCAACAACGCAATGGCAGACGCACAAGACGACGGCATCAAAGTCGACGCAGTGTACGTCAACGACGATATCGCAGTCAAAGACTCCCTCTACACCGTAGGTCGCAGAGGCGTTGCGGGCACTGTCCTCGTACATAAATGCGCGGGCGCGGCGGCGGAACAAGGCAAGGAACTCGAAGAAGTCAAAGCAGTTGCAAACAAGGTTATCGAAAACGTTCGTTCCTTCGGTTTTGCGTTCACGAGTTGCACCGTTCCGGCGGCGGGACACCCCACTTTTGAAATCGGTGACGACGAAATGGAATTCGGCGTAGGTATCCACGGTGAACCCGGTCGTTTCCGTGAGAAAATCGACTATTCGACGGGCACGTTCTGCGACGATTTGTCAAGACGCATCCTCTCCGACCTCGAAGAAGACCTCGCTCTCAAGAAAGGCGAAGACGTCGTGCTCCTCATCAACGGCTTTGGCGGCACTCCGCTACAAGAACTCTATATTCTCAACAATTCCGTAACCAAGGCGTTGAAAGCGGACGGTATCAATATCCACCGCACCATCGTCGGCAACTTTATGACGTCCATCGATATGGCGGGCGCGTCTATCTCCGTCCTCCGTGTGGATAACGAACTCAAAGCCCTCATCGACTACCCCGTATCCACCCCCGCACTCACTTGGGGCGCGGCTATGAGCGAACAAGCGGAAGCGGCACTCGAAGCAGTGCAAGCAATCGGCAGAGCACTCGGATACGCTCCCGTCGAGACCGCACACAAAGCAACGGCAAAAAAGGCAATCGCAAACGATGAAAACGAGGACAACGCAGTATACGAAGTTGAAGGCACTCCCCAAGTAGGCGAGACCATCAACACGGCGGCGTTCGTTCAAATCGTAGACAAAATGGCAGACGTCATCATCGAAAACGAAGTTCCCTTCTGCGAAGCGGACAAAATGGGCGACGGTGACTTCGGTATGTCAATCGCAAAAGGTTTCAAACAACTCAAAGCAGACTGGGCAACGAGAAAGAAAGGCGATATCGGTCAATTCCTCGTCAGTTGCAGTGAGATAATCAAAGAGTACTGCGGCGGCGCAAGCGGTCCTATTTGGGGTTCTGCGTTCAAGTACGCAGGCAAAGCAATGCTCGGCAAGAAAGAAGTCAATCTTGCAGACGTAGCGCTCCTCTTCACCGAAGCAAACCGCGGTGTTTACGAGACGGGCAAGAAGTCCTTCGGCAAGGGCGCGGAAATCGGTGACAAGACTCTCGTCGACGCACTCAAACCCTGCGCAATGGCGTTGACCAAAGCGGCGGAAGAAGGCAAGACTTTGCAAGAAGGTCTCGACCTCGGCGCAAAAGCGGCACACGACGGCGCAGAAGCCACCAAGACTCACGTTGCAACACTCGGAAGAGCGGGCACGGTGGGTGAACGTTCAATCGGTTATCCCGACGCGGGTGCACACGGTCTTGACGTAATCTTCAACGAACTTGCAAAGTACATTGAAAAAATGTAATCGCTTATAAAGCACGAAAAAGGCACTCGTTTGAGTGCCTTTTTTAATGCCGTCTTTGATTGTTTTTTTGCGCCTTTTTAATACCGTTTTCGGTATGTTTTTATGCCTTTATACTATCGTTTTTATATGATTTTCAATGCTTTTTTTGCGCAACCTTATATGCCGTAATTCGCATTGTTTTCACGCAATCGGCGTTTTATCTCTTCGTATAGTATTCGATAAGTGCGATTTTGATACTTTGGATAAGCACGTCAATTGCAAAATCCATCTCTTCGAGCGACGGCACGCTGGGCGCAATGCGGATATTGCTATCGTTGTCGTCGATACGATACGGGAATGTTGAACCCGCCGCCGTAAACTTGACTCCCGCCTCGGCGGAAAGTTCCACTATGCGCTTTGCGCAATGCGGTACGTCAAGCGAAATGAAGTAACCTCCGCGAGGTCTCGACCACTTCACTTCCTTGCTTTTTCCAAACGCCTCTTGCATCTTGGCTTGGAACAAATCGAATTTGGGACGCAATATCGCAGCGTGCTTTTGCATAATTTTCTTTACGTTGTCGACGTCTTTCAAAAACTCCACGTGCATAACTTGGTTTACGCGGTTGGGATTGATTTTCTTGAAAAACAAGCGTTTGAGCAAATCTTGCACGTTGTTTTGCGACGCGGCAACAACCGCCACTCCGCTTCCCGCAAAAGTGATTTTTGCAGTAGACGAAAACTCATAAATCATATCGGAATTGCCCGCTTTTTTTGCAACGTCGAAGATGTTTTTGAGTTTATCTTCCGTCTCGTAAAGTCCGTGTATGCAATAGGCGTTGTCCCAAAACACGCGGAAATCTTTTGCCGCGGGCTTGAGATTTGCCATTCTCTCCACCACCTTGTCCGAATACGTAACGCCCGTAGGATTGGAATATTTGGGAACACACCAAATGCCCTTGACGCTTGCGTCGTCTTTGACGAGTGCTTCCACCATATCCATATCGGGACCGCCCGCAAGTATAGGCACGGTGATCATATCTATGCCGAAGTTTTCGCAAATGGAAAAATGTCTATCGTAGCCGGGCGCGGGACAAATGAATTTGACCTTGTCAAGCTTGTTCCACGGAGTCGAACCCATTATGCCGAATTGGAGTGCAAACTGCACCACGTTGTACATAATATCGAGCGACGAGCCGTCGCATACAATGACCTCGTCCGCCTTTACGCCGAGAATATCGGCAAACAACTCTCTTGCTTGTTTAAGACCTGCAGGCTCACCGTAATTGCGCGCGTCGATACCGCTCATTTTATAGTCGTACTCACCCGCATGCTCAAGCATAGGCATTGCGATTTCAAGTTGTTCGGAGGACGGTTTTCCGCGCGTCATATCCACGCTCACACCGCGTTTTACAAGTTTTTTATATGCCTTTTGTTCGGTTTTGAGTTGCTCGCAAAGTTGTTCTTTGGCAACATCCTTGTAGTTCATAAGCCCTCCGTCTCAGTGTATACTATTCCGACTGCGACACTTTTGCCAATCGGCGTAGTCTTTCGTGCGGTTTGTATAATATATTATACAATCGTCCGATATTTCGACATCCACACTATATCACCGATTGTGCGTTTACGCAACGCATTTTTGATTGATTTTCGATGATTTTTATTGCTCGTCACCGCTGTTGGAGCGTATGAGCAAGCGTATAGGCGTACCCGAGAAATCAAAGCTCTTGCGCAAGGAGTTTTCGAGGTATCTCTTGTAGCTGAAATGCATAATCGCGGGATCGTTGACCTTGACCACGAAAGTCGGAGGCGCAACGGACACTTGCGTTACGTAGAAGATTTTGAGTTTCTTTCCGAGATAGGACGGCGGTTCGCTTATTCTGATTGCGTCGCCGATAACCTCGTTGAGAAGCCCCGTCGCGATACGCTTTCTTGAATTTGCCACCACCTCTTTGCAAAGCGGGAGCAAATTGTCAAGACGCTTTCCGCTGAGTGCGGAGATGTACACGGACTTGAAATAATCCATATACTTCAAATCTTCTTTGAGTTTTTTCTCGAATTCGTAAATGGTGTGGGTGTTCTTGTCCACCAAATCCCATTTGTTCATAACGATTATGGACGGCTTGCCCTCTTCGTGCACGAAGCCCGCGATTTTGACGTCTTGCTCGGTAAGTCCCTCGTTGGCGTCGCATACGATAAGCACCACGTCCGCCCTACGCACAGCGAGGATAGAACGCATAACCGAGTATCTTTCAACGTCCTCGTTGACCACCTTTTTCTTGCGCATACCCGCCGTATCGATGATGAGATATTTGTCGTCGCCGACGTTGAGTTCGGTATCGATTGCGTCACGCGTCGTGCCCGCGATATCGCTTACGATAGAGCGGTCGTATCCCAAAAGTTTGTTGGCAATGGAACTCTTGCCCGCGTTCGGTTTGCCGACGATTGCAATCTTTATGCGATCGGGATCTTCCTCGGGTACGCTTACGGGGATAACTTCCATAATCGCGTCAAGCAAATCACCGAGGCCCTTGCCTTGCTCCGCACTGACGGCGTAAGGCTCACCGAATCCGAGCGCGTAAAAATCGTATACGTTGCCCATATCGTTGTTGTCTATTTTGTTTACGGCAAGGATAACGGGAAGTTTTGATTTTCTCAAATACGAACACACAAGGTTGTCGTCCGTCGTTAGTCCCGTCTTGCCGTCCACCACGTACAAAATGGCGTCCGCCGTATCCACCGCAATTTCCACTTGCGTGCGGATATGACTCCACATCTCGTCCGTGCTCTTCATTTCCAAACCGCCCGTATCGATGAGCGTGAATGCTCTTCCGCACCACTCGCAATCTGCGTAAACTCTGTCGCGCGTAACGCCGGGAGTGTTTTCGACAATAGAAATTCTACTGCCCGCAATGCGGTTGAAAAGCGTTGATTTTCCTACGTTAGGTCTTCCTACTACTGCTACCAATGGTTTCATTATTTTCACCAAATCTTATGTTTATTTGCCGTTTTCTAATGCATAAAACGCCGATTATTGCGTTTTATATGCTTTTTACTTTTCTTTTTCGATCATTCAAAGAACTCTTTTATCTTGCTCACTATGTCGCTTCCACTGTGCGCAGTGACGATAATAGGCGCTTTGAGTCTTTCGGAAAGTTCCTCAACTCTTACGTTGTCGAGGAAGGTATCCGTAAATTCGCGGAGCATATTGTCGGGTATCACGTATGCGTCGGGAGCGTGATTGTCTTTGAGTTGCTCCGTGATATCACCCGCCGTAACAAGTCCCGCAACCGTTACGGAAGTGCCGAAAAAGTTGTTGATAATCGCATGCACTTTACACTCGATACCGAGTTTTTCTTCAAGTCTTTTTGCGTATTTTTCAAGGTATGGCGCAAAGGATACGCCCGTTATAAACTCAACTCTCTTGCCAAGGTTGCAATCCTCGGTTTCGCTCATATTGTATTCAAAGTTATCGTCGAAGTCCGCAAGCAAACCTACGCCGTTTTCGATTTGGTCAAACGCGCCGTAGTACGTGCTTGACGGCGTGGGAAGTTTTGCCTTGACGTAATACTCGTCACTGCACCAACAAAATCCGCCGTATTCTCTGTGCAAACTCTCAACGAGCGCAATCGTGTCTTTGGCGTTCTGCTCGTCAACGCTTTTGAGATTGGGCAAGTTGTCTCTGTGCCCGGTCATACCCACGGGAACAACCGCCACCGTCTCAACGCCTTCGACCTCGTGCAAGCCTCTTATACTGTCTTCAAGCACCTTTCCGTCGTTGACGTCGGGCACTACCACGAGTTGCGTGTGCATCTTGATACCCGCCGCACCGAGACGACGCATTTGATCGCGCAATTTGCGCGTGTTGGGGTTTTTGAGTATGAACGTACGGATATCGTCGTCCCACGCGTGCACGGAGATATAAAGAGGGCTGAGTTTGAGCCTAATAACCCTCTCGATGTCCGCTTCGCTTACGTTGGTCATCGTGACGTACGAACCGCACATAAAACTGTATCTGTAATCGTCGTCTTTGATGTAAAGCGTGGAACGCATACCCTTGGGAAGTTGGTCTACAAAACAAAAAATACACTTATTTTTGCACACGACGGGTTTCATCTCGATATCGAATTCCAGTCCGAGCGATTGTCCGTCTTTTTTGTGCACTTTGATAGTATGCGGTTTTCCGTCACGCAAAATATCCACCGAAAATTTTCTCTCGTTGTCGTAATACAAGTAATCGATTTCGTCGATCATATCGTATCCGCCTATGCGCAACACTTCGTCGCCGACCTTAAATCCCTGTCTTTTTGCAAAATCCGAAACCGTTTTTATCTTTATCTTTGGCATATTATTTTCTCACACCGCTATGTATGCGGAAAGGAAATTGGCTATATTGTCTATACTGCTGTACTCCACCCACTTTTTGCCCTCGTCGGATATCTTGATGCCCGTATCCGTTTGCAAAAGTTTGTAAAGAAGCGCGACCATATCGAGATTATCTTTCGCTTTGAGGCAAAGCCCGTGCCCCACGAGATAGGATATATCCGCTTGCTCGTGCTCGTTTTTGGATAGCACTATCGAGGGAATGCCCAACTTGAAGCACTTATAAAGCGTCGCAACGTCGTACTGCGTGATAGCCACGTCGCACACTTGCATACACTCGTCCGTTTGGTCGGCGTTTTGTATAAACACCACTTTCATACTCGGCACTTTCACCGCCATTGACGATAGCGTTTCAAGCGTCTTTACGTCGTGGCAATTGACCACGAGATTGGCAATTTCACCTTGGTCGAGAAGAAGCGAGAATACGTCCAAAAGTTCCTTTTTATAGTGCACGTTGACGTACACGGTCTTGACTTTTGGAAGCCCGAGTTCTCTCTTTTTGAGCGTAATTTGGTCGGGGTGCAAGCACTCTATATCGTAGGGCAAGCCCATAACCATAACGTCCTTTGATTTTATGCCGTTTCGCACCAAATCGGACTTTACGTCTGCATTTTCGACTATATAAACGTTGGTTGCGTCGTCGTGCACTCTTTTGGAGAGGGTGAACGTTTGCATCATATAAATGATTTGCGTATTAAATCTCGCTCTGCGTTTTGCCTCGATCGCGCAGTGATGAGCGTATGGCGTAACGCACAAAATATACTCGGGATGGAAACGCTTGATAAGGTTATTTATGCGGTTGACTCTCTTTGAAAGCGTCTTGAACTTGAACTTATCCTTAATCACGCCCTTGTCCTTGCGTTCGAGCAAATATTGATATTCCCCACCGCTGTCCATAATTTTATCCAACGCCGAAAGTTTGGTGGCAGAGCCGTACTTGTCGTCGCTCATAACCACCACGTTGTGCGTGCCGATTTTGCGGATTGCTTGGGCAAGCCTCTCGGAAACACCGTCGGGCTCATCGCGCGACGTAAGTATGAGAATAATGCGTTTTCTATACATTTTTCACCCCTTCCCTACTATCAGTCCTCTACGATAACGGGAATGATAATCGGGAATTGTCTATCCTTGTAAAAGAGTTTTCTCACAGCCTTTTTGACTATGCGAGCGATTTCGTTGATGTCTGTCTTATCGAAATCGACGGAATTTATCGCGTCTTTGGTTGCGTTTTCTATGGACGAGCGCACGTCGTCGGTGAGGTTGAAGCCTCTTGCCACGACGTCCACGTCACCCGAGATTTTGCCGAGATCCATATCCACCGCGCAAAGCACCAAAAGCATACCGTATTCGGCAAGCGAGCGACGGTCGTTGACGACGGATTTTCCGTCTTCGAGCACGACGCCGTCCACGTATGTGTTGCCCGACGCGACGTTGGAGTGTTGGCGTATACCCTTTTGATTTACGCCGTAGCACTCGCCAATGTTGGGAATGACGATATTTTTGCTTGCCACGCCAAGTGATTTTGCGATTTCGGCGTGCTTGAATTGATGACGATACTCACCGTGCACGGGCATAAAGAACTGCGGGTGTACGAGGGTAAGCATAAGCTTCAATTCCTCGGCGTAAGCGTGTCCCGACACGTGAATGTCGTTCATACTGTCGTAAATGACGTTTGCGCCCTTTCTGAACAAGTCGTTGATGACGTCGTAGACGGATTTCTCGTTGCCCGGGATAGGCGAAGAACTGAGCACCACCACGTCGTCCGTGCCGAGGTTGATTTTGTTGAATTCACCTTTTGAGAGTTTGTTGAGTGCGCTGAGCGGTTCACCTTGCGAGCCGGTTGCAAGCACGACGGTTTCGCTGGGGAGCAATCTTCCCACGCTGTCGACGAGTACGCCCTTTGGCACTTGCAATTCACCGCAAGCGGACGCAACGTCCACGATGCCTTTCATGCTTCTTCCCGCAAGCACCACTTTTCTATGATACTTATGCGCAAGCGAAAGCACTTGTTGCACGCGGTAGTTTGACGATGCAAAGCACGCGATAACTATGCGTTTGTTGGGGTTTGCGACGAAAATTTGTTCCAAATTTTGTCCGACGACTTTTTCCGAAGTGGAACTGCCCGCTCTTTCTACGTTGGTGGACTCTCCGAGCATAAGCAAAACGCCCTTCGCGCCTATTTCCGCAATGCGTCCGATATCCGTCTTTTTGCCGTCGATGGGCGTGTTGTCGATCTTGAAGTCACCCGTCACGAACACGTTGCCGACGGGGCAAGTGATATTGAGTGCGCAAGCACCCGCCATAGAGTGCGCCACTTTGATAAATTCCACGCGGAATTCTCCCAAAGACACAGTATCCCCCGCCGAAATAGTCACGAGGTTGCACTTTTTGCCTTGCTTGTCGAGCTTGCGTTTAAGAAGTCCGACAGTGAGCGCGGTGCCGTAGATAGGCACGTCTTTGAGGTCGTCGGCGTAATAAGGAATCGCGCCGATGTGGTCTTCGTGACCGTGCGTAAGCACGATACCGCGAAGTCTTGCTATATTTTCTTTGATGTAAGTGATGTCGGGGATAATCGCGTCGATGCCGGGGCTGTCCTCTTTGGGGAAAGCCACTCCGCAGTCCACGATTATCATATCGTTGCCGTATTCCAAGACGGTCATATTCTTGCCGATTTCACCGACGCCGCCGAGGAAGGTAACTTTAACCGTTTTCGTATTTTTTGCCATTATATTCTCCGTATGCGCCTAAGCGCGTGATAGTGTACATATTTATCTAATTTAATATGTTACACTATTTTTACTTTTTAAGCAAGAGATTATGCAAATACTTGCAAAAGCAGACAAAAAACATCTTTACAAACGCCGATTTTGCCTTTACGATATAAGTATAAACGATAATTTGCTATTGCAATATATTGCAAATAAAGGAGAATTTATGAGAGTTTACAACTTTTCCGCAGGTCCGTCTATGCTCCCTATCGAGGTGTTGCAAGAGGCGGGAAAATCCATCACGGATTACAACGGCTCGGGTATGAGCGTTATGGAAATGAGCCACCGCTCCAAATGGTACGACGCAATCAATACCGAGTGTCTCGACTTGGTGCGCGAGCTTATGCAAATCCCCGAAAACTACCACGTTATTATGGTGCAAGGCGGTGCTTCCACGCAGTTCGAGGCAATTCCGCTCAACTTGCTAAAAACGGGAAAAGCGGATTATATCGTAACCGGCAACTTTGCGAAAAAAGCGTACAAAGAAGCGCAAAAATACGGTGATATCAAGCTCGTCGCATCAAGCGAAGACAAGAAATTCACCTACATTCCCAAGACGTCCCCGTCCGATTTCAGACAAGACGCAAGTTACGTTCACATCACCGAAAACAACACCATTTTCGGCTCCAAATATCACACTCTTCCCGACACGAACGGCGTACCCCTCGTTGCGGACTTGTCCTCTTGCATTATGAGCGAAAAGACGGACGTGAGCAAATATTCTCTCATTTACGCCGGCGCGCAAAAGAACCTTGCTCCCGCGGGCGTCACACTCGTTATCGTCAAAGACGATATGCTCGGCGGTGAACTCCCAATTTGCCCCACTATGCTCAAATACCGCACGCAAATAGACGCAAACAGCCTCTACAACACTCCGCCGTGCTGGTCAATTTATATGATGATGCTCAACTTGCGCCACCTCAAAAAAACGGGCGGTGTCGAGGCAATCGAGCAAATCAACAGAGAAAAAGCGGGTATGCTTTACGACTTCATCGACAACTCCGACTTCTACAACAACTATGTTGAAAAAGACAGCCGTTCCATTATGAACGTGCCTTTCGTCGCTCCTACGGACGAACTCAACGCCAAATTCGTCAAGGAAGCGGAAGCCAACGGACTCGTATCCCTCAAAGGGCACAAACTCGTAGGCGGTATGCGCGCGTCAATCTACAACGCAATGCCCGTGGAAGGCGTCAAAGCCCTCATCGAGTTTATGAAGAAGTTTGAACTTGAAAACAAATAAGTAAAATTAGGTGAAGATATGAATATTCTCAAACTCAATTCCATATCAAAACTTGCAAATCCCGTGCTCGAAGGCTACACCGTTACGGATAATTGCGCCGATCCCGTCGGCATACTCGTGCGCTCTTTCAAAATGGAGGAATATCAAGTGCCCTCTTCCCTTCTTGCAGTTGCGAGAGCGGGCGCGGGCGTCAACAATATTCCGCACGCGGACTACGCAAAGAAAGGTATTTGCGTGTTTAATACCCCCGGCGCAAACGCCAACGCGGTTAAGGAACTCGTAATCGCATACCTCATTATCGGTGCAAGAAACGTCGTTGAGGCAAGCAATTGGGCAAACACCATCACGGGCGACGACGTCGCAAAACAAGTGGAAAAAGGCAAGAGCGCGTTTGCGGGCAACGAGATAGCAGGCAAAACACTTTGTGTTTTGGGACTTGGCGCGATAGGCAGAAAAGTTGCAATCTCGGCGCACGCTCTCGGTATGAACGTCGTAGGTTACGATCCCTTCATCTCGCAATCCGCAAAGGAAGAAATACCCTTCGTAACAATTTTCGACGATATGAAAAACGCTTGGCAAAACGCGGACTTCGTCACGCTTCATCTTCCGATGACGCCCGACACCAAGCACCTAATCAACGCCGATAGCATCGCAACGATGAAAGACGGCGTGATAATCGTCAACGCCGCACGCGGAGAACTTTGCGACGTATCGGCAATCAAAGACGCGCTTGCAAGCAAAAAAGTGCGTAAATACGTCGTCGATTTCCCGGACGGCGATTGCATAGGATGCGAAGGTATCGTCGCAGTGCCTCACCTCGGCGCTTCTACAGAAGAGGCGGAAGACAACTGTGCAGTTATGGCTGCCAAGGAACTCAAAGACTATATCGAAAACGGCAATATCGTCAATTCCGTCAATATGCCCAATTTGTCCGTTCCCAAATCGGCAACGCACCGTTACACCGTTATCTCAAACGATACGGGTACTCCCGAATTTGACGGAGTAAGCGCGGTAAGAAACGGTATACGCTATACCGTAATCGATACGGATACCGAACTTGACCTTGCAACGCTCACCACGCCAAACACGATCAAGGCACGCAAAGTCTATTGATATCAACCGCTCGATCACAACTTAATATGACTAAAAAACGGGCGTAACTGCCCGTTTTTTTGTTGCCTTTATTTCTTAATATCGTTTTGCCTTATACACATATCGTGTTTTGTTTCGACATTATATAACACTTTTCGTGCTTTTTCGCCCTCTTGTTTAGTCAAAATATAGCCGTTTTTGACAGTTTTCCTCGTTTTTGCCCGATTTTACAACACGTATCGTATATTTATAATTTTTCGATAACTCTTGCTATATGTCGCAACGTCGAGTTCATCGGCGTCGAAAAAGAGTTGTTTTCAATCACTATTTCGCACGGCTTTTCTTTTATGATTGCGCTCAATATATTGTACTCTTCCGTATCGAATAGATTAATCACTTCCACAAAGTGTCTTTCCGTCAAATTTTTGAGGCGATTGCGCTCCACGCATATTTGATTTTTTCCGCCGTCCGTCCCCGCGATAAAGGAGGCTATATCGTATATATCCGTATCACTGCCACTGCCCTCCAACAATCTCGAAGCAACGTCGGCAACTTCGCTCCACGCCTCTTTGAGCGAGCGCAAGCGAAAATTAAAAAGCCCGTCAACGTTATAGTCAAGCGCGTTTGACAACGTCTTTGCGATTATACCGCTTTCAAAATCTCTGTCGAAGTTTACCATTGAACTTAAAAGCGCGCACTTTGCGTGGTTAAGCCCTCTAAACGGCAATCGTTCGAGAAAAAAACGCATTTTGAGAAAAGACAAAAACACCACGTCGAGTATATCGTAAATCTTGCTTTCCACCTCGTCCGCACACTCGCACGCACTTGCAAGATAAATCCACATTCTGTCCTCGGACTCCTCTATTGCGTACGACACGTCTTTCGTGCATTGAAGTTTGTCAAGTATATATCCTATCTCCTTATCATACCCTTTGTCGATACTTATCAAGTTTGACCACATAAACACCTCGTGAATATTGTATGCAAAGAGATTATAAAAATAAGCGGAAAAAATATATTTGAAATTTCGACGAAAAAAGCGCGTAGGCAACCCATTAACACAACAAGTAAAAAGCGCACCGACGACATGCGTTTAACGCACAAAGAAAAAAGTCCCGCTAAAAACGCCCGCCACACGTTAAAAGCGCGCCGACTAGGTACGCTTTTTAATATCGATTGTTTGAGTTTATCTATTCTTGATTTTCACAAGCGTTGCAACACCCGTTACCGTATTGACCTCGACGACAACTTTTATATCGGTTTTATCGAGGTACAAATCGTCGTTGCGCTCGAATGTGAAGAAGTAGGAATAATAACTCTGCTTTATATCGTGTGCGACGTAGTTGAACTCTTTGTCGACGTCGTCCACCTCAAACGTCGGAAGATACGAGGAAAAATCATTTTCCGTCGCAACTTCAACGAGTTTTTCCCAAGCGATAGCCTCGCACGCATTTTTGTCGTACGCTCTTGCGTTATGCGCATACGTTGCAGCCGAGCCAAACACACCGCCGAGTATTGCCGCAATCACCAAAAGAGCGCATATAAGCGATATCGCGGGTATCACGACGTAACGCCACTTAAATTTTTTCTTTGCCTTTTTCACGTCGTCGTCGCTTGCTTCGGCGACGGGTACGGATTGGCGTTTTTCGTCGTCGGCAACGAAAGAGTTGGCAATTTCCAATTGTTGCTTGACGTACTCTTTTTCTTCGTCCGTCGCAACGCCGTCTTTATAACGGGCAAACGCCTCTTCAAAATTCATATATTACCCTCCAAAATTTCTTTGAGTTTGAGTCTTGCACGATAGAGTTGGATTTTTACGTTCTCTAGGCTCGTATCGAGTATGGACGCGATTTCCTTTACGGACATACCGTCAAAATAGAAAAGTCGCACGATTTCTTGATAGTTGTCTTTAAGAAGCGATATCGCTTTATACAGCGCGCGGTATTCTTCCTTTTGGATAACGGAGTCTATCAAGTCGTTTTCATCCGCAACGTCGAACTCTATCGCACCCACGCGCTTGTTTTTGCGCACGTAATCGAAGTAGCAGTTTCTGCACACCTTGAACAGCCAGTATTTGAACCCGTCCTTTTCCTCGTCGATGGAGCGGAACGCGCGCATAAACGACTCTTGCACTATATCTTCCGAAAGCGAGCGATTGTGACAAAACGAGTACACGTAAAGCAAAGCCTCATTGTAGTGCTTTTTGATGAGCCTTTCCAAAGTCTCGTTCTTCATTCAATCCTCCTTTCACTAAATACACGTACGAGTTATCGTTTGGTTACGGTATTAGTGCAATTTTATTTTTCGTGCAAAATTTGCCTTTTTTTGACGATATTGCGGTTTTAACCGACGCATATGATATAATAAACTATCGTTAATTGCAACAGTCGTTTATTTCAGACGTCGCCTACTTTGCGTTTTTATCCGGCGAATTTATCTTTTCGGCGTTTGCCACGACAAATTGTTTTGGCGTCATTCCGTATTCTTTTTCAAACACGCTTATATAGTGCGTTTGCGAGCAGAAGCCGAAATAGTACGCAACGTCTTTGTACGGAACGTCGTCGAGAAGCAACTCTTTTGACGCTTGGAGTTTTTGCGAAAGCACGTATCGCTTCACGCTCACGCCGACGTACGCTTTGAACTGCTTGGTCAAATAATCCACGCATACTCCGCACTCTTTTGCGATGTCTTCGCACACAAGTTTGTCGTGCAAATGCGCGTCGATGGTCTTTATCGCCTTTCTGATATACGGCGGATATTCCAGTCTGTCTTTATGCTCTTTGACGAGCGTCGTAAGTTCTCCGGCTTTTTCGATAAGGAAATACAATATATCGTCCGTATCGTCCATATTGTCCACGCTTTGTATATACTTGTCTGACAAATTATACGCTTCGCTTTCCATAAGCCCGCCCTCTACGGCGTAACGCGTGGCAAGCGTAATGCAACTCACCGCCATATATTTGGACTGGCGCAAGTTGTCGTTGCTCATTCTGCCAACAACAAGAGACTCAAACATAAACTTTTCCATACAATCTTTAAGCCCTTGCAAATCACCGTTTTTTATGCAACTGTAAAACGCAACTTCCCGACTGTACGGTGTGTGCACCACACCGCTTTCTCTCTGCTGAAATTTAGGCGCCGACACCCCTTTCGGCAAAACTTCGATATTCAACTTATTGTTTTTTCTATCTTCCATATTAGGATTTATTTCCCCTACATCGTTTATATATTTATTTTGGATAAGGCTCCGCCTTCCGCAATTATTAATTATTAATTTTCGCATTCTCTTCCCCTCAATGATAACACGCTTTTTGTATTTTACAACGCTTTTATGATATTTTGTTCGCTTTTATGATATAATTCATTATTATTTTGACATAAAATTATATCAAAAATGAGGTGAAATATGAGCAAAATAAACGTCGAATGGCAACGTATGATAAACGGCAAATTGTACAACTCGTCAAGCAAAGACATATTTTGGCGACACGCAAGAGGTATGCTCCTCACGCAAAAACTCAACAAATGCCCCGTGTGGAACGTACCGAGGCAACGACGCCTTATAAACAAACTTATCCCCTCGTCCAAGGGCAAATCCGCTTGGATTTTCACACCTTTTTACTGTGAATACGGCGTCAATATCCACCTTGGCAACGACATATTTTTCAACTACGGTTGCACTCTTTTGGACATATCTCCCATCACGCTTGAAGACGGCGTATGGCTCGGCGCAAACGTAACGATTGCAACGCCGTGTCACCCGTTCATTGCCGAGGAGCGCATAAACACCACCTATCCCGACGGTTATCACGACCTCGAATATTCCAAACCCGTGACTATCAAAAAGAACGCTTGGATAGCCTCCAACGTAATTATTTGCGGTGGCGTCACGATAGGAGAAGGCGCGGTTGTAGGTGCGGGAAGCGTGGTCACTCGCGATATTCCGCCCCGTTGCATTGCAGTGGGCAATCCGTGCAGAGTCCTCCGTCAAATAGACGAAGACGACCGCATAAACGTGTGGCAAACGTATATCGAAGATAAAACGCCTCTTTCCGCCCGCGACAAAGCGAAACTCAATAAATGACGAAAACGTGCTTTCATCAATCGTTTTCGTGCTGATAAAACTATTATTCCGTCAAAACTATTGAAAACACATATACATTCAACAAAGATTAAAACGGCAAACGATATGCACGATGTACGCATATTGCAGACGATAAAATCTATGCTTGAAAGCACGCCACGCGCGTGATATAATGATATATAAGAATTGTTATTATTCTATATTATCGATATAAGGGCTTTGCCTATATATAACAAATATTAATACTCGGAGGAAATTATGAACGAGAATGATTATAAGGATATTCTTGCCAAGCTTACGCTGGAAGAGAAAGTGCAAATGCTTTCCGGTTCTACTACGTGGCTTACGCAACCTATCAAGAGAGACGGCGTAGACATTCCTGCCGTGCGCACGAGCGACGGCCCCAACGGTATGCGTCGCGAAAAAATGTCCGGTGGCGTGAACATTATGCAAACGCCCGAACCCGCAACTTGCTTCCCCGGTGCGGTTACGTCCGCATCGAGTTGGGACGTTGAGCTCGAACAAGAAGTCGGTGCGGCAATCGCAGTCGAAGCGCAATCTTTGGGCGTTTCCACCGTTCTCGGCCCCGGCGTCAACATCAAGCGCAGTCCGCTTTGCGGAAGAAACTTCGAGTATTTCTCGGAAGATCCCTTCCTTGCGGGACGTATGGGTGCTGCGTGGGTACACGGCGTGCAAAGCAAAAACGTCGGCACTTCCCTCAAACACTTCCTTGCAAACAACCAAGAATACATAAGAATGTGCATCAACTCCGTAGTTGACGAGCGTACGCTTCGCGAGATTTATATGCCTGCATTCGAGCATATCGTCAAGACGGAACAGCCCACCACCGTTATGTGCTCTTACAACCGTCTCAACGGCACGTACCTCAGCGATTATAAGCGTTTCCTCACCGACGTCTTGCGTGACGAGTGGGGATTTAAGGGCATCGTAGTGAGCGACTGGGGTGCGGTCAATAACCGTCCCGAAGGCGTCAAAGCGGGTATGGATCTCGAAATGCCGGGCAACAAAGGCATGAGCGATCCCAGCGTATACAAAGCGCTCGAAGACGGCACTCTCACGGTTGAGGATATCGACAAAGTGGTGCTTCGTCTCATAAGATTTGCATACGAAAACACCGTGCGCGAAGTCAAGGGCGTAAAGTTCGACATCGAAGAACACAACGCAATCGCAAGACGCGCGGCGGAAGGCGGAGCGGTGCTTCTCAAAAACGACGGCGCACTCCCCTTGAACGCAAAACAGAACATCGCGGTCATCGGCAAACTTGCAAAGAAACTCCGCTATCAAGGCGGTGGTTCGAGCCACATTCTCCCCACAAAGATCACGTCGTTTACGGACGCTTTGGAGAACGCCGGTCAAAAATACGCTTATGCAGACGGCTATACCCTCAAAGGCGAAGGCTACAAGAAGAGCCTCATAAAACAAGCGGTCAAGACGGCAAAAGGCAAAGACGCGGTATTGTTGTTTATAGGTCTGACGGACGCGTTCGAGTCGGAAGGCTACGACCGCAGTCACATCAAAATGCCTTCTTCGCACGTGACGCTCATCAACGAGATTTTGAAGGTCAACAAAAACGTCATCGTCGTGCTTTCTTGCGGTTCACCCGTTGAAATCGGTGATTGGGACAAGAGGGTAAAAGGCATACTCAACCTCTATCTCGGCGGACAAGCAGGCGGAGAGGCGGCGTACAACCTCATATACGGCAAGGTCAATCCATCGGGCAAACTTGCAGAAACCTTCCCCGTCAACGAAAAAGATTATATCGGCGCAAAATACTTCCGTATGGGCCCTCGCACGGTGGAATATCGCGAAGGCGTTTACGTCGGATACCGCTATTACGACACGGCAAAGAAAGCGGTCAAATATCCGTTCGGTTACGGCTTGAGCTACACCACGTTTGAGTATTCCGACCTCAAATTGAGCGCGGACAGCATCAACGAAGGAGACGACTTCACCGTCACGTTCAAGGTCAAGAACACGGGCAAAGTCGCGGGCGCGGAAATTGCGCAAGTGTACGTTGCGGACGTCGAAAGCACGCTCTACCGTCCCGAAAAGGAACTCAAAGGCTTCAAGAAAGTGTTCTTACAAGCGGGTGAAGAAAAAGAGGTCAGCGTATCGCTTGACTCGCGTGCGTTTGCATACTACAACGTATCCATCAACGATTGGCACGTCGAAAGCGGTGATTTCCGTATTCTCGTGGGCGCAAGCTCTCGCGATATCAAACTCGAAGGCACTGTGAACGTAACGTCCAAAAATCCCGACGCACCTATCCCCGACTACAAAGCGACCGCTCCTTGCTACTACGATATCACAAACGCAAAAGATATCCCCGTCGAGCAATTTGAAGCAATTTACGGTGAAAAGATGATTGAAAACACACCGTTTGTCAAAGGTGAGTTGACCGCAAACAACACAATCGGTCAATGCAAAATATCGAGATTCGGCAAATTTATGTACAACTTTGCAGTCGGCGCGGTCAACCTCGTAGCACTCTCGGCAGAAAATCCCGAAATGCTCACCAACTCCGTCAAGGATATGCCATATCGAGCAATCGCGGCGTGGTCAATGGGCATCATCAACCAACGTGCCCTCGACGGTCTTGTGGATATGCTCAACGGCAGAAAAGGCGGTTTCCGCAGATTTATCAAAGGTCTCGGCAAAGAGAAGAAAGCAAAGAAATAACCATCAAAAAGCAGAAAGCACTTGCGGTTGCAAGTGCTTTTTTTTGTTATGAGTGCAGTTGTAATATGCTTTTGTTGTAACTCGTTAAAATGAAATTTCCCCTTTCCTCATGTGTTTTCCCTATCGCCGTTCCCCCTCTCGACAAGCGAAGGGAACCCACGGCGACCGCGGAGCGGGGGACACGCGACGCGATTGACTTCGTAACAATCGCTATTCCGTCGCTCCGCTCCTTACGG
>CAVANK010000007.1:0-70238 GCA_963590075.1 Eshraghiella crossota | reverse complement strand
GCAAGCAAGCAAGCAAGCAAGCAAGCAAGCAAGCAAGCAAGCAAGCAAGCAAGCGATAAGTCCGCCCTTTGGGGCGTAATATAACAAATGGAGACGCACTGCCGCATAGATGAGAATCTATGGGGAACGGTGCGTTTTTTTGTTTTTTGCTAATGCAAAAAGTGATATCCGCAAAAGTCGTCGCTGTGGCAATGGCAACACACACTTATGTGTATTGCCAAGAACCACGCCAGACTTATTGCTCTACTACCGCACAGCCAATCTTCGCTATCAGTTCAAGCAGGGATAAAATTCTTGCCACAATTCCGCAAGATTGTCTGTTTGGTGGGTGCGGCTAACTCCTAGATTGCCACGGCACAATGAGATTGTGCCTCGCAATGACATAAGGAAAAATTGGAATAATCCACAACTCGCACGAAGTGCGAATATCACTTGCCGATAGGCAAATATCACTGTTGCGGAGCAACAATATCACTGCACGAAGTGCAATATCACCACTCCGCTTGTCATTCCTAGGGAACGAAGTGACCGTGGGAATCCAGCGAAGCGAAATGCGCCGGATTCACACGCTGACGCTGTGAAGGGCAAAAACATATATATAAATGACGGTTTTAGGTCGCAAATATAAAAGCGATTTGGAATTAATCACTTAAATCAAAAGGAACAAGACTATGAAAAGAAAGTCATTTCTCGCAATAATGGTGATGATGCTGGCAATTGTTCTACTCACTGCCTGCAACAAGGACGGGAAACATAACTTTGCGGAAGAATGGAGCAACAACGAGACTCATCATTGGCATGCGTGCACAGATAATGGTTGCAAGGAAACCAAAGACAAAGCCGAGCACTCTTGGGACGGCGGCAACGTGACTGTTGAGCCGACCACGGAACAAAAAGGCACAATGGTTTACACCTGCACGGTCTGCCACAGAGAAAAGTCTGAGTCGATTGACGAAATTGGCGCCGAAAAAGAATATACGATAACCTTTGACAGCAAAGGCGGCAGCACGGTGCAACCCATCAAGGCAAGCGCAGGCGCGACGATTACAGCCCCGACCGCTCCCACCAAAGACGGCTTTGTTTTTGCAGGCTGGTATGAAAGCACGGACGGCGGAGTAACGCTTTCCGACACGGCATTCAGTTTTTCATATATGCCGGCAAGAGTTTTCACGCTTTACGCAAAATGGGCGACTGCCGACATTAAGGGCAAGACTTTCAACAAGGTTGACGTCACCGTCGAGTGGGAGTCCGAAGCCGCTAAGCAAGCGTTCCTTGCAGAAATAGAAATGACGGAAGAGCAGTATAATCAATTCCTCTCTGCAGCAATAATCACATTTGAATTTGCAGCGGACAAAAATACCATGACGGTGACTTATGATCAAGCCCCGGGCGAAGAAGGCGGTGAAGGCGTCTTCATGGTGCTGTATAAAATTAAAGGTACTGCCATCGTGTTCTACGACAGCCAAGAAGATATGGAAAAAGAAATCCCCGCTCACAATTACGGATTGTTCGACGGCTCAACATTTGAGGTGTCCCAAGACAAAACAACCATTATACAGACCAGTACCGCTTCGGGAATAGGCACGTTTAAATACAGGTATGCCGTTGTTATAAAATAATCCGACAAAGGCACACAAAACACCAATAACGTATTTAGGTCGCATATATGTGCGACTAACAATAAATCCCCTAAAATAAGGAGACAAGAAAATGAAAAGAAAACCTATCATCACAATCCTTGCGGTTGTACTGATGCTTGTGTTGTCGATTGCCGTGTTTACCGCGTGCAATAACAAAAATGACGACAAGCACGAGTATTCAAGCGAGTGGAAATATGACGAAACAAGCCACTGGCACGAATGCACGACAAAAGAGCACTCGGACGTGTCCGACAAAAGCGCACACGATTTCAATGCAGGTGAAATAACCAAGCAACCCACCGAAGAGGCAGAGGGCGTGAAGACTTTCACTTGCAACACATGCGGTTACCAAAAGACGGAAGCCGTGGCAAAACTCACGCACGTCCACACTTATTCAAGCGAGTGGAGCAAGGATGAAACCAACCACTGGCACGCCGCAACCTGCGCTCATACGACCGAGAAGAAAGATGTCGAAGCACATCAATGGAATGACGGCGTTGTGACCACACCCGCAACAGAGGAAGCAGAGGGCGTGAAGACTTTCACTTGCAACACTTGTGGCTACAAAAAGACGGAAGATGTGGCAAAACTCACGCACGTCCACACTTTTGCAAGCGAGTGGAGCAAGGATGAAACCAACCACTGGCACGCCGCAACCTGCGCTCATACGACCGAGAAGAAAGATGTCGAAGCACATCAATGGAATGAAGGCGTGGTGACCACACAGGCAACCGAAGAGGCAGAGGGCGTGAAGACTTTCACTTGCACGGTGTGTGAACAGACAAAGACCGAGCCTATCGAACAACTTGCGCACACGCACAAGTATGATATGACGACGTGGGTGAAAACCGACGCAAGCGGACACTATCGTCCCACCACTTGCGGACACGAGGACAAAACCAAAGATTTTGCGGAACATGAATACACGGATGACGATGATTTCGATTGCAACGTTTGCGGTTATGTAAGACAAGCAACGGTTGACCGTACCTTGGAGTTGAACGTCAACGACAAAGAGTACACCGGCGAAACTAACCCTATCAAACCGAGCGAAATGAGTGAGTGGGCTAGGACGGCTATTGACTATGTTGCGTACAAGGCAAAGGGCGCTCCCGACACCGAGTATGTCAAAGCGTCAGATGGCGGTGTCCCGAAAGCGGTCGGCGAATATACGGTTAAAGTGGTAACCAAGGGCAACGCGGTGTATAGAAGTGTTGAAAAAACAGCCGACTTTGCAATTACACAAAAGGGAATTCGCTTGAGCAGTGGTACATACATTGTTTACGATGCAGGCGGAACCCGTGACAACACAGTCAAACTCATCGAAATAGGAGGCACAAGCCAAGTAATCGCAGGCGAAACGGTGCTTGTCGAGATAGAAACTATAGGCATTAGCGTGGGGTCAACTATCTCTGTAACTACCGCCGATAGATTTAAGCTTACGGGTGCTGATGCGGCGAATTATAGAATTGCGGGCGTTGATTGCAGTATAAGCGTTGAAGTGAAAAAGATAGCCGTGAATGCAACGGTAAAAGTGGACGGCGTTGAAAACTCGGAAATATCTGCGAAAGCCGAAATCGTGTACGGAGAAACATCCTTTAAAGATTACGGCGCACAAGGCGGCATCGAGGATTATCTTGATAGCAATGCCGTCGGCAAAAACGTTACCATAACAGTATACTTGAAAGGCAATAATCTCGAACTTGCAAAATTAGAGAGAGTTGGCAATCAATACAACTACGGTGGCTATACCCCGGCAACCGGCGGTCCCGGAACTTTCACATATGAGTTTAGAAATTACTACCGGGACGGAATTGCTACCCGTGTCCAAGATTATAAATGGGTACATAATACGGACTCTGTCGATTTGGTTTTCGACATTGTCATAACGGAGCCGACAAATATCTACACAGAAGAGGTCAATGATGCAACGCTCTCGGTAAGAGAAAGCAAAGCGACTTATGCTTTTTATAAAATTGCACTTGATAGTTCATCGTCCAGCAAGACGATTACTGTCAACTTCAGCTTGGACGAAACGAATGCCGACTGCGCCGCTCTTATTTACAATGAAGCAGGGCAACAAATAAAAGCATTGACCGACACGAGTGGTAGTTATTCTTTCACCATAAATCAGGGCGAAGTATACTACGTCTATGTTTTGGCGCAAAGAGTATCGGGCACGACCGCTACAAGCGTAACTTACTCTCTCTCTTGGGGCGAGGCATAAGCGTAAAATGCAAAAAGCGGAAAGGACGCCATACGGCGTTCGGACAACGCTGTAGGTTTAACCAAACGTGTGAGGGCAAATGTTGCCTTGACGCATAAGGGAAAACAACTCAACAAAAAAGAAAAAAGGAAGTCCGATTGCGGTCGGACTTCCTTTTACGTTTGAGTGCGTGGACGCATTTTGGCAACTTTTTGTGAAATGTGCGCAAAACAAGACGACAAAACGGATTGCAAATGCCCGATTGGCAGTGCTATCGTCTTTTTTATGGTTGATAATATCCGAATAGTTTGGTATACTATTGTAAACTTACTGGATATTGCGCACGCAAGCACGGGCGCAAGAGAGGTACGAGATGATACTCACGATGGATATTGGCAACACCAACGTAAAATACGGCGTTTTTGACAAGGACGACCTCATTGCGTCTTGGCGTGTATCGACTAAAGCGTCGCGCACGGCGGACGAATACGGGATGGTGCTGTACGATTTGCTCAAACAAAGAGGCGTAAACTTTGCGGATATAGACGACGCGGTTATGTCCTCGGTTGCGCCCGCGCTCAATTATACCATAGAGCATATGTGCAACTACTATATTGGCAAAAAGCCTTTGATTGTGTCCGCCTCGACGGATACGGGGCTCAAAATCAAGTACGATCAACCCTCGCAACTCGGCACGGACAGACTCGTCGGCGCGGCGGCGGCGTATAAGTTTTACGGCGGACCGGTTATCGTGGTGGATTTCGGCTCGGCAACGACGTTCAACCTCGTCACCAAAGACGGAGAGTATATAGGCGGAGCGATTGCCCCCGGTATCAAGACTGCAACGGAATCACTCGTTACGACGGCGGCAAAACTCCCGAGAATAGAACTTGAAAAACCGCAAAACATCGTCGGTACGGATACCAAGAGTTGTATGCAAAGCGGTATCGTATACGGGTATACGGGGCTTGTCAAATATATGGTTGCCAAGTATAAGGAATTGCCCGAGATGCAAGGCGCAAAAGTGGTTGCGACGGGCGGACTGAGCGAACTCGTCGAGAAGGTCGAACCCGATCTTATCGATATAAGCGATCGCGCACTTGCGCTCAAAGGTCTCAAATATATCTACGACAGAAATCAAAGCAAATAAGCATAGGAATAAGGGAAAGCGGTCAATTTGACCGAGTATGAATATGGTACTGTTTTTTGCGAGAGGGGAACTAAATAGCGACGATTTCGTCAAGTTTTGTTACGGGCATTATAGAGATATAATGTCGCAATACGGAGCGGATTTGCCAAAGTCGCTTGAAATAATCAGAGAAGAAGGACAAAAACCGCGCTTTGACAGCGAAGAAGTGTTTTTCAATCTTTCGCACTCGCACGGCGTGATTATGCTCGGAATATCGCACACCCCGATCGGCGTGGATATAGAAAAAATCCGCGATATAGACTACAAAAAATTTACGTTCATAGACGCCGAGGATCTCGAAGATTTCTTTGAAAAATGGACGGAAAGAGAGAGTTATCTCAAATGGACGGGGGAGGGATTGTCCGCTTTTAGACGCGAGATCCCCAAAGACGCGCATTTCGAGCATTTTCCCGTCTACGACGACTATCACGCGTGCGTCTGCGCGGACGAGCAAAGCATTATAGCGTACGAGATAGATCCAAACGCGGTAAAAGAGGAATTTTGCTCTTGTTAAAAGCATATTCTCGTGATATAATTACAACATCAACAAGGTAGGTAACGACAATGATTTTTGAAACCGTCAGAGACATCATAGCAGCACAATTGGGTATGGACGCAAGCAAAATCACGCCCGAAAGCGACATCATCAACGATTTGGGACTAGACAGCCTCGACATCGTGGAACTTGTTATGACACTTGAAGAGAAGTGGAACATCGTTGCCGACGACGAGGACATCAAGACGCTCAAAACCGTCGCCGACGTCGTGAAATACATAGAAGAAAACGCAAAGTAAATTTGAATTATGTTGCACCTTCGGTGCAGTGATATTCTCGCTACGCGAGAGTGATATTGTTGCTATCGCAACAGTGATATTTTTTGCTGTAGCAAAAAGCGATATTCGCACTTCGTGCGAGTTGCGGAATATTCAATTTATCCTTATGTCATTCCGAGGGAACGAAGTGACCGTGGGAATCTAGGCGCAAGCCGCGAAACAAAACATAAAAGCGCACGTCGTGCGCTTTTTTTGTATGGTTTTTCAAAAAATTTGATAGATTTTTAGGAAATTGACAGGTTTTATTCGTATATATAAGTAGTTAATACAAAGGCGGATAATATGGCAGGCGGTTTTACTCCCGAATTTATGGAGGAACTCAAATACAAGTGCGATATAGTGGAAATCATTGCACAATACGTCCCTTTGCAAAAGAAAGGGGGACGTTATTTCGGTTGCTGTCCTTTCCACAACGAGAAAACGCCGTCGATGTGCGTCAATAACGGCTGGTATCATTGCTTCGGTTGCGGTGCGAGCGGGGACGTCGTGAAATTCGTTATGGAAATGGAATCCGTAAGTTTTTACGACGCGGTGAAAATTCTTGCCGACAAGGTGGGAATGCAGTTGCCGGAAGTCAAACTCGATCCGAAATTTGCGCAAAAGAAAGAACATTCGGACGTACTCAAACAACTTATGCGCGACGTTGCAAGGTATTATCGCAACAATTTGGTTGACGAAAAGAAGGGTGAGGAAGCACGCAACTATCTTGCAAGCAGAGGTATCGACGACGAAACGTCCAAGCGTTACGGACTCGGGCTTTCGCTTGACGGTGAAAGTATGGTGGGGTATATGCGTCGCAAAGGGTATATGCTCAAAGACTTGCAAGAGTGCGGGCTTATCGCCAATCCCGACCGCCCGTACGACGCTTTCGCAAACAGAATTATTGTGCCGATTATGAACGGTATGAGCGACGTTATCGCGTTTGGCGGACGTATTTACCACGGCGAAAAAGACGTTGCGAAATACAAAAACTCCACAAATACCACGCTGTTTGACAAAGGGCGCACGCTTTACGGCATAAACTTTATCAAGCGTGACAAAAAGCTCAACGGCGTTGCTTATAAGGAACTTATCCTTGTAGAAGGCTATATGGACGTCATCTCGTTGGGTGCGGCGGGTATAAAAAACGCAATCGCGGGTATGGGTACCGCGCTCACCGAAGGGCAAGCAAGAGAGATATCTCGTCTTACGGAAAACCTGTACGTATGCTACGACGGCGACGGAGCCGGCAAACATGCATCCGTCAAAAACGTCGATATCCTTTCACCGTATATTCAAAACGTAAAAGTGGTGTCTTTGGACGAGGGAAAAGACCCCGACGAAACCGTGCGCGAAGAGGGCTACGAAGGCTTTATGAGGCACGTGAGCGAGGCGCTGCCCGTCGTTGAATATAAGCTCAAACTTTGTGCGGACGCCAACGATCTCGGCTCGGTCAACGGCAGAGCAAAATACGTGCAATCCGCACTAAAAGTGCTGAAAAGCATAGATAACAAGGCGGAAAGAGAAGTTTATATGGCGATAGTGTCAAAACTCAGCGGAGTGTCGGTGTCGACGCTTACTGCGGAAATAGGCACTGTCCGTCCGCAACGGGAAGAGCCCGTCAAGGAAAACGCCGAGGAAAAACAAGCAAAGAATTTGCGCGCGTCGAGATTTATCGTCAACAGGCTTCTAAACAACGCGGTTTATACCGACCTCGGCAAAGTAAAGCGCGAATGGCTTGCAAACGATACGCACAAAAAGATTTTCGATTTCGTTCTTTCCGAGCCCGAAAAGGATGCGAGCATAAGCAAAATGTACGACGTTTTGGGATATGACGACGAGGAAGTAAATCACGTTTTGGGCATCAATTTGCATTTCTCGGACAAAGGGCGCGAGGCGGACTATTACAACGATTGTTTGCTTGCGCTTGCCAACGAGAGCATATCGCAAAAACTTGACGAAGCAAAAGAAAAATTCAACACTCTCTCGGATTCTGCCGAGAAGAAAGCGTGTCTTGTGGAAATATCCGCATTGACCAAAAAATTAAAATCCAAATCAATTGAAGATAAACTTTGATTCACATAGGAGGACAACGTGGACAGAGAACAACTTTTGAAACAAGAGATTGAAAAAATCGTCGCTTTGGGAAAGAGCAAAGGCTCGGTGAGCGAAGACGAGATAATGGCGAAACTCGAACATCTCAACGCAACCGCCGAAGATATGGAAGTGGTGTTCAACGCTTTGCAAGCGGAAAATATCAAGGTTGAAGAAACGGTTGAGGAAGACGATATCTCGCTTGACAAAATCATCGACAGCAGTGTTGACGACTCGGTCAAAATCTACCTCAAAGACATCGGCAAAGTGCCCCTTTTGACGGGTGAGCAAGAGATAGAACTTGCCAAGAGAATGAAAGAGGGAGACGAAGAGGCAAAGCATCTGCTCAGCGAGGCAAACCTTCGTCTTGTCGTATCTATTGCAAAACGCTACGTCGGAAGAGGCATGCAATTCCTCGACTTGATACAAGAGGGCAATCTCGGTCTTATGAAGGCGGTTGAAAAATTCGATTACACCAAGGGCTTCAAGTTCTCGACGTACGCAACGTGGTGGATTAGACAAGCAATCACTCGTGCTATTGCCGATCAAGCAAGGACTATTCGTATCCCCGTGCACATGGTGGAGACCATCAACAAGCAAGTGCGTGCAACGCGTCAACTTCTCCAACAACTCGGAAGAGAACCCTCTGCGGAAGAGATTGCGCAATATCTCGGTTGCTCCGTAGAGCGCGTGCGCGAGATACAAAAAATCGCACAAGATCCCGTCTCGCTCGAAACGCCTATCGGTGAGGAAGAGGACAGCCATCTCGGAGATTTTATCGAGGATACGGGCGCGCTTTCACCAAGCGACGTTGCGGAAAGCAATATGCTCAAAGAACAACTTATCCAAGTGCTCAACACGCTCACCCCGCGTGAGGAAAAAGTGTTGAGATTGAGATACGGTCTTGACGATTCGCACCCAAGAACGCTTGAAGAAGTGGGCAAAGAATTTAACGTCACTCGTGAGCGTATTCGTCAAATCGAGGCAAAGGCACTGCGCAAATTGCGCCATCCCAACCGCCTCAAAAAACTCAAAGATTTCGACTGATGCCCATACGACTTGACCAAAGACTGACGACTATCGCTAATCTCGTCGATTACGGCAAAGTGGCGGATGTGGGGTGCGACCACGGCAAACTCGGCTACTATCTCGTAAGCACGGACAGAGCAAGCGAAGTCATCGCAACGGACATCAGCGCACCTTCTCTTGCCAAAGCGGAGGAACTTGCCAAAGAAAACGGCGTCTCGGATGTTATGAGCGCAAGGCTCGGCGACGGACTTCAGTGCGTGCAAAGCGAGGAAGTGGACACCGTGATAATCGCGGGACTCGGCGGTGACGTTATAGCAAATATATTGTCGCGCGCACGCGAGGACGGCAAGACTTTCGAGCATTTTTTGCTCTCTCCAAACACTCACCCCGAAAAGGTGAGAAGAGAGATTATTGCCTCTCGTCATACGATAGTCTACGACGATTTGCTCGAAGTTGCGGGCAAGGTATACACGATTATCAAGACGCAAAAAGGTGAGAGCAATCTCGACGAAGAGCAGATAAAGTACGGTGCGTTTTTCAAGACCAATCCGAATTTTGCGACGTTTGCGAAAAAGGATATCCAAAGCCTTGAAAACATCTACCGCAATAATCCCTCGGCAAGCGAACTTAAAGACAAAATTGACGCTTTGAAAGATGCGCTTGGCAAGACGATCCACACTTGATACGTACAAAAACGGCTTATAAAACCGCTTTTTTGAATAATAGGAACATTATGAAAAACAGACGAATAACCGACGTAATAGAGCAGTTTGCTCCCAAAACGCTGGCAGAGCCGTGGGATAATCCCGGTCTTATGATAGGCTCGCTATCAGACGAATGCACCGGCGTTATCGTTGCGCTCGACCTTACCAAAGACGTTGTGAGACAAGCGGTTGAAAACGGTTGCAACCTTATCGTAACTCACCATCCGTTTTTCTTTGCGGCAATAAAGAGCATTGACACGGACGAGTCCAAAGGTGAGATTATAAAAGAAGTGCTCAAAAACGGACTTACCGTATATAGCGCACACACCAACCTTGACGAGTGCGAAGAGGGGCTTTGCGTATCGCTTGCAAAACTTCTCGGAGGACAAAATCTCGAAGGGGACGGCGTAGGCGTTGTTTGCGACGTTGACAAGACGACGCTCAAAGATTTTGCAAAACACGTCGCAAATACGCTAAAAGACGACTCCGTCAAATACACCGGCGACGACAATAAGACTATCCGTAAAATGCTTTGTATATGCGGAGGCGGTGCGGGTGATAGCGCGTATGCACACGCAAAAGAAGTTGCGGACGTATTCGTCACGGGGGACTTCAAACATCATCTCTACGTGGCGTCCGAAAACGACGATTTCCCGATTGTGGAATTTTCGCATTATCACAGCGAGATTATCGTTGAAAACTTATTTGAAAAAATCCTCGCTCCTCTCGGAGTGAAAATCATAAAAGCAAAACAGAACTGTCCTTTTAAGACAGTCGGAGGATACAATGAATATTGACAAGATACTCGAATATCAAAAAATCGACCAAGAACTCATTTCGCTTGAAAACGAAGTGCTCAAAAGCAGTGAAAGACAAAATCTCGCAATGGCGAAATCTCGTCTCGACGGCGCAACCGAAACTATCGGAAAACTCAAAAACGACGCCGCGGAACTTCTTGCCGGTTATACCTCTATGAAAGAAAAAATCGACGCCCTCAAAGCCGAACTCGATGAGTTTGACGGCATTTTGGAGGACGTTCAAGACGCAACCGAGGCAGATCATTATCTCAAAATGGTTGCAAGCATTGCGGACAAAATCAATGCGCTCGAAAAGGAAGCAAATTCCACTTCCGCCAAAATCGACCAAGTCAACGACAACTACAAAAAGACGTGGGATATCGGCGTAAAGGCAAGCGACGTATACAAAGCGGCAAAGGCGGAGTACGACGCGTTTATGAAAAATTTGCAACCGCAAGTGGTGCAAATCAAGGCACAACTTTCCGCGCTCAAAGGTGAAATCCCCGAAAAGATTATGAATGCGTACGTGTCGTTGCGCACGGCAAAGAAGATGCCCGCGTTCGTGCCGTACGACAGCGAACACGAGATTTGCGGTCGCTGCAGAATGGAACTTGACAACAACACCAAGTCCAAACTTCGCAACGTCGGTGACGTGGCTGAATGTCCCAACTGCCGTCGTATTCTTTACGTAGCGGAACAAAAATAACGAGGCTTTTTACAAAAGGTAGGAGAGAAATATGAAGAATTGCTACAACAATCCCGATGTATATTGCATAAACGTCGCGCCCAAACACGGCGCAGGTTTCCCTCTTGACGAAAACGGCAATCAAAAGACGGTCTTGCTCAACGGCGAGTGGGACTTCAAATATTATATGTCGGCAAGTATGCTCGATATCAACCCGACGGAGTGGGACAAAATCGAAGTGCCGTCCAACTGGCAACTCAAAGGCTACGGAAAGCCCATTTATTCCAACATAAGATATCCGCACCCCATCGCAACGAGCGGTAAACCCCGTATCAACGCGGACGAAAACAATTGCGGTGTATACCGTCGCACGTTCACCGTGGATAAGATAGAGGGCAGTATCCGTATCAATTTTGCCGCAAACAGCGGTGCGGAACTTTACGTCAACGGAAGTTTCGTCGGATACAGCGAAGACACTTTCGATTATCAGGAGTACGATATCACGCCTTTCGTAAATGCGGGTGAAAACGAGGTGAAAATCGTCGTTTATCGCTACACGACGGGCAGTTATCTCGAAGACCAAGATATGTGGCGCATTTCGGGACTTTTCCGTGACGTCAACCTCATTTTCTTGCCGAGCGTGCGCATTGAAGACGTGTACGCGCGTGCGGAGTTCAACGAGGATATGTCCAAAGCCAAACTCTTGATCGACACGAGCGTGTATTGCTCCAAGAACGTGGAAATCGAGGACGCCGACGTTAAAGTGGAGGTCGTTGACGAGGACGGCAACGTCGTATCGGGCGGAAACTTTGCGGTGCTCGGTCTCGACGAGGACGAAACTATCCCCATTAAGATAACGGAAAATATCCAAAATCCGCATCTTTGGAGCAGTGAAGATCCTTATCTTTACAAGATTAGACTTACGTTCACGTCCACTGAAAAGAGCAAAACTGTTTTCCACGACAGAAGAGAGCTCAACTTCGGTTTCAGACAAGTTGCAATCGTGCCGTCAATCGACGGAAAGCAACCGTACATAACCCTTAACGGCAAAAAACTCAAAATAAGAGGCGTCAACCGTCACGAGTTCCATCCCGATTTCGGTCACGCAGTGCCAAAGGAATACACCGAAAAGGATATCCTTCTTCTCAAAAAGAACAACGTCAACAGTATCCGTACCTCGCACTATCCCGACAGCAGACATTTCTACGATTTGTGCGACAAGTACGGCATTATGGTGATGTGCGAAAACAATCTCGAAACTCACGGCTTGGCAACGCGCATTCCTCACTCCAACAAGCGTTGGACAGAGCAAGTTTGCTGGCGTATGAGAAATATGGTGAGAACCTATCGCAACCACGCTTGCATACTCTTTTGGTCGCTCGGCAACGAGAGCGGAAACGGAAAAGCGTTCCCCGCGATGAAGAAAGCCGCGCTCGAACTCGATACCACTCGTCCCATACACTACGAGCCGGACGCATACGTCAAGACTACGGACATTATGAGCGAGATGTACACCAAAGAAGAGCAAATGGAAGAGATTGCCAACAACAAACTCCACATACACTCAATGGCATTGTGGGCTCCTCTCGGACACTTACTAACGCCCAAAATGTACAAAAACAAGCCGTTTATTCAATGCGAATACGCGCACTGTATGGGCAACAGTCTCGGCAACTTCGAGGACTACTGGAAGCACTTCCGCAACAACGACAGGCTTTGTGGCGGATACATTTGGGACTTTGCCGACCAAGCCATCAAGAGAGTAGGTGCGGACGGTACGATAGAGTACACCTACGGCGGTGACTGGGGCGACAAGCCCAACGACGGCACTTTTGCTTTCAACGGTATCGTCAGAGCGGATAGAAGCCCGAATCCCGCATTCTACGAGGTCGGAAAGGTGTATCAGCAAGTGCAATTCGCACTCAAAGACGGCAAAATCGAGATTGAAAACGAGTATATGTTCGCCAATCTCAACCGCTTTGAAATGCGCTTCGATTTGCTTGAAAACGGCGTCGTAGTCGATACCAAAACCGCGGATATGCCGTCCGTCGAGCCTTACGGCAAGACGAGCGTCGATATGCCGTTTGACGTCAAATCAGACGGCAAAGAAAAGGCAATCAACTGCTATTGCGTGGTCAAGGACGCTTTTGACGTCTTTGAAAAGGGTGATATAATCGCGCGCGAACAACTCGATTTGACGGGATATATCCCCGCAAAATACGAAGAACCGCAAGGCAAGACCGTATTCAACGAAGACGGAAAAATAGTGTTAGAATGCGGAAAAATGCGTGCAATCGTGTCCAAGAACAGCGGTTGCATAACCTCGATTGTCGTTGACGGCAAAGAAAAACTTGCCTCACCGATTATCCCCAACTTCTGGCGCGCACCTATCGACAACGACATCTCTCCGCAACTTCCCGGATTTGTCAAGAGATTGTTCGGAAAACTCTTCTTCAAGGGTTGCAAAGAGCGTCTTGTCAAGTCCAATATGGTGCTTACAGACAAGGCCGTATTGATAGAGTGGTCTTGTATGCCTCAACTTTCCGTGCTCAAAACGGTCTACGAAGCAAGCGAAGACGGCATCAAAGTGTCGATGAAGGTCAAAAACGACTGGTTCAGTTTGCCCAGATACGGTTTCAGAATGGGACTTGCCACGACGGACGACGTTGCGTTCTACGGCAGAGGACCTCACGAGAACTATTGCGACAGAAAAGCGTCCGCTCCGCTCGGAGTGTACGAGGGCAAAATTGCGGACTTCGAGCATAATTATCTCGTACCGCAAGAAAACGGCAACCACTGCGACACACGTTGGGTGAAAGTTGGCGGTGAAGAGGGCATCGAAGTGGTCGCAACGGACAAACCCTTTGAATTCAGTGTGCACGACTACACGCAAGAAGCGCTCGAAGAGGCAAAACACGCTCACGAGCTCAAACACGGTGACGTGATAGAGCTTTATATCGACGGCGCACAACGCGGAGTGGGCGGTGACGTTCCAGCACTTGCCTGCACCAAGAAAAGATACAAGATTTTGCCGGGCAAGTATCACGATTTGAGCTTCGTTATCAAAGCATAACGGATATTCTAATCGGTTGCTTTTGCGATTTGTCGCAATTGTGCAAAGATAATAAAAATTACAAAATTTACTTAAAAACGCCTCGATTTTGATGTGAACCCAAAAGTTTGGACAGAAAATTGAGTTAATTCGTTTGGAATTGAGTTCGGTATTGCACCGGGCTCTTTCCTTTTAGTTTGAGAGATATTCTCTCGTTGTTGTAATAGTATATGTATTCTTCCAACTTGTCAATGAAAGCGTTAACGCTTTCAAATTTTTCGCCGTAAAACATCTCCACTTTCAACCTGCCAAAGAAGTTCTCCATTACGCTGTTATCCAAACAATTCCCTTTGCGTGGCATACTTTGTGTTATATTAGTGTCAACGACAGTAAACGCATTTATCGATGTTGTCAAAACAGACAATTTAGATTGGACAAAAAGCGATGAGATTGTTAATGAAAGGTTGAATTATACTCAAACAAGTATGTCGGATGAAGAACTGTCTGATTATTATAAAACTAATTCAATATCACCAAGAATGCCTGACGGGGCAGATGGAAAGAATGAGAATCAAAATGATGTTAAAAATCATTTGAATGGACGCTTCCCAGATTACAATTGGCAGATAAATAACAACTGTAATTATTTGGCGAATAACGATAATCCTACATCAAGTCGTAACAATGGTAGATTTATCATACACGGTATAAATTTGCTGTGTTAGTCAATTATGATTTGGTCGGTCAAAATAAAATCGTAATTAGGCGTGCATAATTGAATTGACTTTATATACCCTTGATATTATAATATTCACACCACGAGAGTGGAAAATAATATTGCGCGTACAGCATTAAGTAGGGCTGATTGCGCGGAGGTAATATGCAACTTACACTTAAAGACGGTAGCAAAATGTCATTTGACGGTGCGATGAGCGCACTCGACGTGACGAAGCAAATCAGCGAGGGACTCGCAAGAGCGGCAATCGTATGCAAGATTGACGGGCAACTCGCTTCTATGGACACCATCGTTGACAAGGACTGCAATTTCGAGGTGTTTACGTTTGCCGATGACGAAGGAAAGCGCGTGTATCGTCACACTTGCGCTCACATTTTGGCACAAGCAGTCAAGAACATTTATCCGACGGTTCAATTGGCAATAGGGCCTGCAATCGACAACGGATTCTATTACGATTTTGATTTCAAGACACCCATCACGCAAGCGGATTTTGAGAAAATCGAAGCGGAAATGAAGAGCATCATCAAGGCAAATCTTCCCATCACTCGCATCGTTTGCTCTCGTAGCGAAGCAGAGAAGAAGATCGCCAAAATGAAGCAAACCTACAAGGTGGAACTTCTTGCGGACATTCCCGAAGGCGAAGAGATTTCCTTCTATCAACAAGGTGACTTTATCGACCTTTGCAGCGGACCGCACCTCACTTCGACGGGCAAAATCAAGGCGTTCAAACTCACGTCTCTCACCGGTGCTTACTGGCGCGGAAACGAGAAGAACAAGATGCTCACCCGTATTTACGGCACTTGCTTTGACAAAAAGGCTGATCTTGACGAATATATCCAAAAACTCGAAGAGGCAAAATCTCGCGACCACAACAAGGTCGGTAGAGAGCTCGGTCTGTTTATGACTGACGAAAACATCGGTCAAGGACTTCCGCTCATTATGCCCAAGGGCGCGCGCATTATCCAAATTATGCAACGTTTCGTCGAGGACGAGGAGCAAAAGAGAGGATATCTCCTCACCAAAACTCCGATTATGACCAAGAATAATCTCTTCATCACGTCGGGACACTGGGATCACTACAAAGACAAGATGTTCTATATCGGAGACGAGGACGTGGACGACGAGATTTTGTGCTTGCGTCCTATGACTTGCCCCTTCCAATTCACCATCTACAAGAACGGACTCAAGAGTTATCGTGACTTGCCCGTAAGATATGCGGAAACTGCAATCGAGTTCCGTAAAGAGGCGAGCGGTGAAATGCACGGTCTTACCAGAATCCGTCAATTCACGCTTTCCGACGGTCACATCGTTTGCACGCCCGACCAACTCGAACAAGAGTTCCAAGGCGCGGTTGACCTCATTAAATACCTCATCGGCATCCTCGGCTTGCAAGATGACGTAAGTTATCGTTTCTCTCGTTGGGATCCGAAGGACGCAGACAAGTACGTCGGCACTGCAGAGGACTGGGATAAGGTTGAAAGCACAATGCAACAAATCCTCAACGACTTGCACATCGATTACACCGAAGCGTGGGGTGAAGCGGCGTTCTACGGCCCGAAGCTCGACGTACAAGGCAAGAACGTACACGGCAAAGAAGACACTTTGTTCACAGTCCAAATCGACTTCTCGCTCGCAACGCGTTTCGATATGATCTACATTGACGAGAACGGCGAAAAAGCTCGTCCGCTCATCATTCACAGATCTTCAATCGGTTGCTACGAACGTACGCTTGCAATGCTTATCGAAAAGTACAACGGCGCATTCCCGATGTGGCTTGCACCCGAGCAAGTGCGCGTGCTTTCACTCACAGACCGCACGATCGACAAGGTGAAAGAAGTGCGCAACAGACTCTTCGATCTCGGCTTGCGTGCGGAAGCGGACGTCCGCAGTGAGAAACTCGGCAAAAAGATCCGTGAAGCGCAACTCGATAAAGTGCCTTATATCATCGTCATCGGCGACAAAGAGGCGGAACAAAACCTCATATCCGTACGTCACCGCACGGAAGGCGATCTCGGCACTATGACGGTAGAAGAATTTGTGGCGAAGGCTTTGCTCGAAGTCTCAACCAAAGAAATCAAGTAAGACCGCACTAAATCGCGCCTAACTTTGTCAGCACCCCAAGCACGCCAAATTCACGTACGCATTAGTACGTTAGGATTGTCGCTCTTGGGGTGCTTTCGCGTTATGCATCGATTTATCGCGGTCTTACTATGATTTCTGTACTTATATCGCAGTTTTATATTTATCTCTAATGTAAAAATCATTATTAATAATGGAAAAATGGAATATTCCATATAATAATCGCAAAAACGTTTGACATAAGTTTTCGTTTTTGTTAATATAATCAAGCAAAGCAAAGGACAGCCTTTCACCACGAGCGTTCAGCAAGGTGGTCATCACACAAAAATCACTTGTCTATGATAAGGTATTCGTGAGTGTTGAGGCAGTTCTGCTTCGACACTTATTTTTATGTCGAAAAAACCCATAGCGGTGTATATAGGAGTAGCAATTTGAAAGAACTGCAAATCAACGAACAAATCAGGGATAAAGAAATTCGTCTCATCGGTGACGACGGTCAACAATACGGCGTCATTTCTATGAGAGAGGCTCGCGCCATTGCCGAAGAAAAAGGGCTTGACGTATGCAAGGTTTCACCGCCTTCCGTTCAACCTCCCACTTGCAAATTGATGGACTACGGCAAATATCGCTACGAGCAACAAAAACGCGAGAAAGAAGCCAAGAAAAATCAAAAGGTGATGGAAATCAAAGAGATCCGTCTTTCCGCAACCATCGACATCGGTGACACTACGAGACTTGCCGCACAAACGGCAAAATTCCTCTCGGAAGGCAACAAAGTCAAAGCGTCAATCCGTCTCAAAGGCCGTCAACAAGCGCACCCGGAGATTGCGGTCAAGATCGTTGAAGATTATATCGCAATGGTCGGCACAGACCTCGTTGTCGAGAAAAAACCGGTTCAAGAAGGTCGTATCATTTATACCATTCTCGCGCCGACGCAAAAGAAATAACAATTATTTAGCCCTCGGGCAAAGCAAAATAATAGAGGAGGCACACCTATGCCAAAACAAAAAACACATAGTGGAGCAAAGAAGCGTTTTCGCGTAACAGCAAACGGTTACTACAAGAGAGGCCATTCTGCACACAGCCACCTTCTTACCAAGAAGACAACCAAGAGAAAGAGAGATCTTCGTTCTATCGAGTACGTTGACGAGACAAGATCCGGCGAACTCAAAAAGTTGTTGCCATACAAATAAGGAGAATGAACAATGAGAATTAAAAGAGCGGTTAACGCAGTTAAAAAGCGTAGAAAAATAATGAAACAAGCAAAGGGTTATTATGCCGGTAAGCATGCCCTTTATCGTGTTGCAAAGCAACAACTTCTCAAGAGCGGTGTATACGCATACGTCGGAAGAAAGCAAAAGAAACGTGATTTCCGTTCACTTTGGATCACTCGTATCAATGCCGCCGCACGTATCAACGGTATGAGTTATTCAACTCTTATGCACGGTCTCAAAGTTGCGGGTATCGACCTCAACAGAAAGGTTTTGAGTGAAATCGCAATCAGCGATCCGCAAGCGTTTGCGGCACTCTGCGACAGCGCAAAGAAAGCACTTGCATAATCGGTTTTTACACAATGTTGCGCATAGATTTATGCGCAACATTGATTGTACGGACCGCTTTTTCATATTTGAAACCGTGCTAAACCAGCATTGTGAAAAATATAAATCGAGGCGGTTAGAATATTGCAAATCATCACTTCCACCAAAAATCAATTCGTGAAAGAGGCTCGCTCTCTTTCGCAAAAGAAGTTCCGCACGGAGACGGGACTATTTTTGGTTGAAGGGATAAATCTCATAAAAGATATGCCTTCGTCCGTAAGGGTGAAATATGTGCTTGCCACGCCTTCGAGAGAGTGCGAGGTCGAGGGTATATTTTTTTCGGACGAAAAGGAGCGTCAAGAAAAAGCAATGCAAAGCGTTGCTTTTACGCGCGCGCAAGTGTATTATGTGAGTGACGAGGTTATGACGTACGTTGCGGACACCGTTTCGCCGTACGGAATATGCGCTGTTTGCGAAATTCCTCAAAGCGAATTTCGTATGCCTACCGGCAATGCGCTATTGCTTGACGGAGTGAGCGATCCCGGCAATCTCGGCACTATATTCAGGACTGCCGCCGCGTGTGATTTTTGCGATATTTATTTGCTTGACACTGCGGATATCTATTCGCCCAAAGTGGTCAGAGCGACGCTCGGCGGGCTTTTCAAGGTGCGTGCCACCGAGATTACTCTCGACGAGGCAATCGACCTTATGAGATGCACCAACAGCGCGATTTTGGATATGAACGGCATCAATATTTTGACGAATAAGGCGGTTTCGCCCGTGTTGTTCGTTGCTGGCAACGAGGCGCACGGCGTCAGAGCCGAGCTTCGCAAAGAAGCGAAAATTGCGTACTCTTTGCCTATGAAAAACGATATCGAATCTTTGAACGTAGCGGTTGCAACGGCCGTTGCGATGTATCAAACAATATAGGAGAAAACAAGTATGAGTGGACACAGCAAATGGCATAATATTCAACAGAAGAAAGGCAAAACCGACGCGGCTCGCGCCAATATCTTCACGAAGATAGGCAGAGAACTTGCCGTTGCAGTCAAAGAAGGCGGTGCAGATCCCAACAGCAACAGCAAACTCGCACAAGTTATCGCAAAGGCAAAAGACAACAATATGCCCAACGACAACATTATGCGCAGTATCAAAAAAGCCAGCGGTGAACTTGGTTCAATCAACTACGAAGATATGATTTACGAGGGTTACGGCGTTGGCGGAACTGCCATTATCGTCGAAGCCCTCACCGACAATAAAAACCGTACGGCTGGTGACGTTCGTCACTTGTTTGACAAATTCGGCGGTTCAATGGGCACAAACGGTTGCGTATCCTTTATGTTCAAACGCAAAGGCGTCATCACCATTGCAAAATGCGACGTCGAAGAGGATGATCTTATGATGTACGCGCTCGAACTCGAAGGCTTTGAAGACATCAATTCCGAAGACGACGAAGTGTATCAAGTATACACCGACACGGCGTCCTTGGCGTCCGTGAGAAAGAGCCTCGAAGACGACGGCGTAAAGATCTTGTCCGCAGAAGCGGATATGATCCCCGACAACTACGTTTCACCCACGGCGGAACAACAAGCAACCATCATCAAGATGATCGACAAACTCGAAGAACTCGATGACGTGCAAAACGTTTATCACAACGCAACGCTCGATATCGACGATGACGAGGAATAATTTTTCGTTTATTGCTTGACAACACGACTACGTCGTGATATACCATTTATTGCAAATGTGAATAAATGTTCACATTTGCAATAAAGCCACCAAATTCGATACGCGGTGAGAGCAATCGATCCAATCGATTTTTGCAAGTTTAACCGCATCGTTTGAGATTTGCGGTTATTTTTATGAGGAAATTCGCAAGATTTTGCTCGTGTGGATACGCAAGCGTGGCTATGGACAAAATAGGAAATAAAATTTTTATCGACGCGCTTCGGCGCAGAGGCAAATATGGAAAATATTTATCTTGATCACGCGGCAACGACACCGTTGTCACAAAAAGCGTTTGAGGCTATGAAACCGTACTTTTCCGACACTTTCGGAAATCCCAATTCACAGCATATATTCGGACGCGAAGCAGCAAAAGGCGTCAACGACGCAAGACAATTGCTCGCAAATTGCATCGGTGCAAAGCCGAGCGAGATTTACTTCACGTCTTGCGGTACGGAAGCGGACAATTGGGCGGTCAAGGGCATTGCTCTCCAAAATATCGAAAAGGGCAAGCACATCATCACCTCGGTTATCGAGCACCCCGCAATTTATACGACGTGCAAACAACTTGAAAAGTTCGGCTGGGAAGTCACGTATCTTCCCGTCAATAACGAAGGTTTCGTGTCCGTTGACGACCTTGAAAAGGCAATCCGTCCCGACACCGTGCTTGTAAGTATAATGTTTGCAAACAACGAAATCGGCACTGTCGAACCTATCAAAGAACTTTGCGAAGTCGCCCACAAACACGGCGTTTTGTTCCATACGGACGCAGTGCAAGCAACGGGCGCAATCAAATACAACGTCAAGGATTTGGGCGTGGACTTACTTTCGATGTCCGCACACAAGTTCTACGGTCCGAAAGGTATGGGTATGCTTTACGTGCGCAACGGTATCCGTATCGAGAAACTTTTGACGGGCGGTGAACAAGAGCGTTCGCACCGTGGCGGTACGAGCAACACTCCCGGCATCGTCGGGATGGCAACCGCACTTGACGAAGCACTTGCAACCATCGAAGAAGACGACAAATACGTTGCGTCCTTGCGCGACCACTTTGTTGAGAGAGTTCTTAACGAAATCGACGACATCTACTACAACGGCGCAAAAGACACATCGAAGCGTCTTCCAAACAATGCCAATTTCAGTTTCAGATACATCGAGGGTGAGTCAATCTTGTTTTCGCTTGACCTCGCGGGTATAAGCGCGTCTTCGGGTTCTGCTTGCTCGTCAGGTTCGCTTGAGCCGTCAAGAACTTTGCTTGCAATCGGTGTTCCCGTCGGTACGGCACACGGTTCTATCCGCTTCACGTTCGGCAAACACAACACGATGGAAGAGGTTGATTACACCGTTGACGAGCTTGTCAAGATCGTAAAAAGACTTAGAGATATGTCACCGCTTTACAAAAAGTAAATAAAGTTTCAGGGCATAGCCCGAGGAGTATATTATGTACAACGAAAAAGTTATGGAAGTTTTCAAAAATCCTCAACATATGGGCGAGGTTGAAAACTACAATGCAATCGGCACAGTCGGCAACGAAGTGTGCGGAGATATAATGCAAATCACAATGCGTATTGAAGACGGCATCATCAAAGATGCAAAATTCAAGACCTTCGGATGCGCCGCGGCAGTGGCATCGAGCTCAACGGCAACCGGTATGATTATCGGCAAAACCATCGAAGAAGCACTCAAACTCACCAACAAGCAAGTCATTGAGGAACTTCAAGGACTTCCTCCGCAAAAGATCCATTGCTCGGTGTTGGCGGAGGATGCGATTCGCCTTGCTATCGACAACTATCTTCAAAACAACGCCACAAAATAACCTCAACGGCACAAAATAGCAAATAGCATTGTCAAAGCCCCTCGTCCGTCAACTCACGTACGTTAGTACGTTAGGGTTGTCGTCCGAGGGGCTTTTTCTCGCTCTTTATCTATTTTGAGCCGTTGAGAATATGGAAATTTGTTATTTTGAAGATAATTGTCGTATTTATTAACGGTATTTGCTTATTCGGAGTTGGAGGCGCAGGGCGCCGACCGCATCGAGCGCCAAGCATGACGATTAGTACAAGCGACTGTGACGTGTTGTTGCGAAGCAGTCACACAAAGCGCAGTGGCATAATGAGAGAAATGTCCCTATCTATGCGCGTGCCGTAAGGAGCGGAGCGACGGAATAGCGATTGTTACGAAGTCAATCGCGTCGCGTGTCCCCCGCTCCGCGGTCGCCGTGGGTTCCCTTCGCTTGTCGAGAGGGGGAACGGCGATAGGGAAAACACATGAGGAAAGGGGAAAGTTACATTCGATTTTATTAAATGATAGTTTTATCAAAAAAACACCTATCGTGTGCTAAAACCTCATTTTGCCCGAAAAACGCTAATTTTGCGTATATAAAAACACAAATCGTGTACACATTATATATTTGCGTACACGAAATGTGTTTTATAGAGGATAAATGAACAAGACCGATTATTTACATAACGATGTCTTCGATTTTGTTTACAAAGGCACGTTTTGCTTTTTTTAGTGAATTGTTTGACATACTGCAATACAGCGCAGTGGCAGTGACTATTCCAAGCATAGTGCCGATGATCAATGAATTTTTCATTTGCTTGCCTCCTGATTATATTGTTTGCACTTACGCTTTATTAATGTATGGGAAATTGTGGCAACGGTATAACATCGGTTGTCGCGTCATAAACTGCGCTGTCAACCGAGTATTGAGCAATTTTTATTGCAAAAGAATTGTTCTTAACACCGCTTTTGCAATATGTATTGACAAATTGCGTTTATGATTTTATCATAAAATTATGAAAAAGAAGTTTGTTACGATATTATCCGTCTTTACGCTTGTTATCGTTCTTGCAGTCACGCTTACCGCGTGTCTCAAAGTCGGTATGCAAGAAAGCAACATTAAGAAGCGTCTTGACGAAGCAGGCGTGTCTTACACGTACGAGCGCACGACGCCCATCACCAAGGACGGCGAGCGTGATTATCCATTTGAAGACCTTATGCATTGCACCAAGACTTATACGACGACAGTTGACGGCGTAGAAACCGAGGTCGTGCAAGAACTGTATATAATCTTTGCGGGCAGTGACGCGGCGGCAGAGTGGGCAAAAGAAAAAGCAGACGCCTACGTTGCGGACAACTCGCTTGACAAGTGGAGCACGTATATCTATGACAGAGTCATTATGTGCGGATATTACGAACTCCTTGCAATCGCACGCTCGTATTGATAGAGCAATCCTATAAACGATTTGTATTTGATTAAATCTACGAGAGTGCCGTGAGATGAAAAAAATAACGGTGTAGCGTTGCAAACCAAATTTATATAGTTTGATAAAGACGTAACGAAAAGCGAGGTTTCCTCGCTTTTTTCCGTATCAAGATTTGAACAAATCAACTCAGAAACACTGTTAAAACAACGCAGAAAAACTGCAAAAGAAAATCCCCGCAAAACGCGGGGATTTTTCTCGTCGGCATAGGGAGGATAAATAAGTGCCGACAAATTGGGGAGATTATCTAAATTATAGCATATCAATCGAATTTGTCAATAGAATTTTTATGCCCATATTTTTATAATTTTTGGAAAATTTCACTCAAATCCGTTCCGAGCACGTTGTTGGCGGGTTTTTGCGCCCACGTTACGAAATCTCTTATCGTATCCGCGGAGAGTGCAAAGCCCATATTGTCGATGCTGTCGTCTGCGAGTTTGGACTCAACGATGCCCACAACCTTGCCGAGAATATTGACCATCGGACCACCGCTGTTGCCACCGTTGACCGCCGCGTCCGTCATAATAAACGTACCCGCGCCCCATGAGGAGAGAACGATGTCGGGTTGAGACACAGTGCCCGATGTAATGCTGTTTTTCTCACCGATGCCTTCGGGATTGCCGATAAGTGCAACGGGATCGCCACGGCTTACGTCAACGGTTGCAAGTTGAAGGGAAGGATGAGCCTCGTTTGTGGGTTGCGTGCCTTTAATTCTTATAATAGCAATGTCGGGTTGATCGTTTTCTGCACTCAAATTTGTTTCATTGAATCCGCCATATGCAACGACCTCAACATCATATTGTGTTTCATCGCCATCAAATATAGCCGTGATTTTTTTGAAATATTCCCAACTATATGTTGTACTATGACCCCAAGGTCTATATCCAGTTGTTGTTTCGTATTCGTATCTTACGCAGTGCGCGTTGGTGAGTAAATATCTTTGCGCAGTTCCGGTTGAGTCGGTATCCGTAATCAAAAATGCGCTCGCAACATAGCTTTCTGTGTCGGTGTACATATAAAGTCTTGCAACGGAAGCGGAGCAGTATTTGTCTGCAACTTGACCTACTGCGTAATTGAGTTTTTCAAGCGCCTCTTGCGTTGCTTGATCGGTGATATCGTCAACTATGTTCGTTCCGCTCAACGCCTCGTCGATTGCGTCGCGATATTGTTGTTTCATATTCTCGGATATTGACGCCGCGTATTCTTCCGCAATGGTCTGCTTCATGCTTGAAAGCACGATGACGTTGACAAGCACCACAACGCACATAACTGCCGCCACTACGATGCAAATAATCGTCACCGCGTTTAGGTTGTTGTGTTTTTTTGGTTCGGGTGTATGATACACGGGAGTGTGTTGCGGTTGAGTTTCTCTTTGATCGTCAAAGAAGTTGTTGAAATCGTCCATAAAAATGCCTCTTTCTCATTTATGTAATCTGATAATAGTGTTTCAAACTTAAACGAGCATTAAAATGACAAAAAATTATAATTTTTATGCGATTATTCGTAGTTTTTTGCCATATTGCATACCGTTCCGTCATATCCGCTAAAATAGGGGGTATTCTCCAAGAAATATGAAAGAGCGCAAAAGAAACGCGACAAGTTGACAAATATGTATATATATAATATTATATTTGCGTAAGAATAAACAATATATGCGTTGCGTGCGCAACGCGGAGGAACGTATAATGGCAGTCATTTTTTGCGACACCGATTGCGAACTTTGGTACACACACGCCGAAGAACTCGATCTCAAAGTCATACGTATGCCGTACGTCATCGACGGCGAAGAGAAACTTGCCGATCTCGGCGAGTCGGGTGACACCGCCGAGTTTTTTGCAAAGATGAAGGCTGGTGCAAGCGCGTCTACGGCGGGACTCAATCAACAGATTTATTACGATATTTTCGAGCCGTATTTCAAAGCGGGCGAAGATATTTTGTACATAGCGTTTTCATCGCAATTGTCGGGCACGTTTGCGTATCTCGACCTTGCAATCAAAGAACTTGACGCCAAATATCCGGGCGTGAAATTCCGCAAATTCGACACTCTCAATATTTGTGTAGGCGCAGGCATTTTGGTCTATTTAGGCGCAAAATATTTTAGAGAACACGGCGACGACATCGACAAAACTTGCGAATATCTCGATAAGTTAGTCGGCAAAGTGGGTATCTATTTCGTGGTTGACGATATGAAGTATCTTGCGCGCGGTGGGCGCATTTCACCCGCAAAAGCCAAAATCGGCAATCTTCTCAACATCAAGCCCGTGCTTACCGTGATTGACGGAAAGCTCGACGTGTGCAACAAAGCCAACGGCACGAAGAAAGCGTACAAGTATATGCTCGATATGTTTGCGGAAAAGTACAATGCGGATATGGACGCTCCCGTAATTCTCGTCGATGCAGACAATAGAGGCGTATCCGACGAGTTTGCATCCAAAGTCAAAGAAATCGATGCAAAAGCGGACGTATGGCAACAACCGGTCGGTCCCGTTATCGGCGCGCACGCGGGCCCCGGTACGGTGGGTATCATCTTTATGACCAAATAAGAAGGTTTTGCTTTGAAGAAAAAAGCGTTTATTCTCGGCTTAATCATAATAATTTGCATTGCTTCGCTCACTGCTTGCGACAGGGCGGAGCAATCTTTCGTTTTCGGCACTGTTCTCGATATCAAGGCGGAGGGCATAGGCTCTACAAAGGCAATCGAGAATATAGAAGCGTATATGCAATCCCTCGAAGATTTGCTTTCACCAACGATCGAGGGTAGCGACGTCAATAAAATCAACAATACCACGGTCGGAGAGGCGGTCGTATGCTCTCAAACGACTATGGAAATATATAAGGTCGCTTTGAGCGTTTACGAGGCGTCGGACGGTGCGTACGATCCGTCCGTATATCCGCTCGTGAGATTGTGGAAGTTTTCGGGTGATTTGTTCAACAAGTGGGAGGGGCATACCGTTCCAGCGCAAGAGCAAATAGACGAGGCAAGAGCGGTCGTCGGACTCAAAGATTGCTTTGTGGCGGACTTTGAAAACTCGACGATAACCAAGCTCAAAGACGGCGCAATGCTCGATTTCGGCGGAGTGGCAAAGGGTTACGCCGTGCAAAAATCTCTCGATATGGTTCAAAAGCGCGCGCTTGTCAACCTTGGCGGAAACATAGGCGCAAAGGGCAAAGATTATGCCGTGGGCATTGCAAATCCCACCCGCTCGGATAGGCAGTATACGACGTCGTATTTTGCAAAATTCACCCTTCAAAACGGTGAGTGCGTCGCAACGAGCGGTGATTACGAGAGGTATTATACCGTGGACGGAGCGGTGTATCATCACATCATCGATCCTCGCACGGGTATGCCATGCGCAACGAGCGGAGAGGACGGTGTGATATCTTGTTCCGTCATATCGGCTGACGGCGCAATCTCGGACGCGGTGGCAACCGCGGTGGTGGTGCTCGGTAAGCAAAGGGGCGTGGAGTTGCTTGAAAAACTCGGGCTGAAAGCTGTCGTTATAGACGGTAACAACGGCGTTACGACGGTGGGCAATATTAGCATTGAAATCAAATAAAACGAGGTTTATCCTTGCATTTTGCGCATATAAAAGCGGTTTTTTTGTTATGAAAGGCACTAAAACGACAAACGGAAAATACAAAGATTTTTTCAAAAAGGGCGATATAGCAATCGTCCTTATGGTCATAGTGCTTATAGTGCTCACGCTCGTATTTGCGTTGCGTTCGGAAGCGGACGAGGCGGAGATATATGTTGACGGTGAGCTTAAATATAGGCTCGATTTGCGAGAAAATAAAACACTCGATATCCTTGACGGGAAGATGACCGTCGAAGTGAGAGACGGCAAAATATCCGTCAAAGACAGTGATTGCGCGGAGCAACTTTGCGTACATTCAAGCGCAATCGGCACTGACGGCGGTATGATCGTTTGCTTGCCCAACAAAGTCGTAATCAAGGTGGTCGCAAGAGAAGTCGACGCAATAACCTAAAGATTAACCGATAAAGCAAAAATGACATAATTTTTGTCAAAAAATCGCATAAAAACAAGGCAAAATATGGCAAAAACTAAGGCGAAATTCAGCACCAAAAAAGTTGCGCTCGCAGGATTGTTCCTTGCGTTAGCGCTCATAGTGTCGCTTATAGAGAGTTATCTTCCACCGATAATTCCCGTTTTGCCGTACGCAAAAATAGGACTCGGAAATGTTGTCTTGCTTGCGTGTTTCTTGTGCCTCGGCGTTTGGGAAGGGTATATCGTGCTCGTGTTGAGATGCGTTTTGACGGCTGTATTTGCGGGCAATTATATTGCGCTTTTATGGTCGCTTCCGTCTGCATTTGTGGCGTACACGGCAATGGTGCTTTTGTGCAAAACCCGTCTGTTTAGTGTGTGCGGAGTGTCTATGGTGGGCGGAATATTGCACAATTTCGTTCAAATTTGCGTGGCTTGCGCAGTTATCGGAAAGAGCGTTTTCGCATATCTTCCGTATATGATGCTTGCGGGCGCACTTGCGGGGTTTGCAACGGGTACGATTTGTTATTTCGTATGCAAAACCATTAAAAAACCCGAGTTTGACCAAATCGAATACTATCGTCAAACCGACGATGCCGAGGACGGCGACGATGACGACGATGACGACGATGACGGCGATAACATATAATATATGCCGATGAAATAATCATTTTGAAAATCTCGAGAAAGCGGGCACGATATAAAAAAATTGACGAAAGCACAAGTGTATGATATCATTTTCTTGATAGAAATGCCGTGATGGAAGCGTGGCGATAGGCAAATGACGACGCCGATATCCGACATCGATATATGCGATTTGCAATGAACGAGGAAGATGTCCGCATATAAGGTGATTTGTCCGATCGAAGTGAAGTAAAATTGTTCAAATGCTTTTTGCGGATACCAAACTCGATAAATAAAATTACGGAGGTGTAATATGTCAGATTGTAAAAAAGAAGAAGTCGTCAAAACGAATTGCGAACCGAAAGTAACGAAGTACGCCGGAACGCAAACTGAAAAAAATCTCGAAGCGGCGTTTTCCGGAGAAAGCCAAGCACGAAATAAGTATACTTATTTTTCGTCCGTCGCGAAGAAAGAAGGATACGAACAGATTGCCTCTTTGTTCCTAAAAACGGCTGAAAATGAAAAAGAACACGCAAAACTTTGGTTTAAGGAACTTAACGGCATCGGAAATACGGCGCAAAATCTTTGCGCGGCTGCCGCAGGCGAAAACTATGAATGGACGGATATGTACGAGGGATTTGCCAAAACTGCAGAAGAAGAGGGATTCCCGGAACTTGCGCGCAGATTCCGCCTTGTTGCCGCAATCGAAAAGCATCACGAGGAAAGATACCGTGCTTTGCTCAAAAATGTCGAAACTGCTCAAGTCTTTGAAAAATGCTCGGTCAAAGTGTGGGAATGCCGCAACTGCGGTCATATCGTGGTAGGCGAAAAAGCCCCCGATATTTGCCCGACTTGCAATCATCCGCAAAGTTATTTCGAAATTCATGCTGATAATTATTGATGTGAAGTCGTGATATTCGCACTGCGTGCGAGTTGCGGAGAAATTTGTATTTTGCTCCGTTGAATTCCCGCGCAGATGCACGGAATGACATAAGGAGTATTAAAATAGGGTAACAAAAAAGTGCTGTATTAAAAAACGGTTGCGGGTAGCAACCGTTTTTTGTATGCGATGTCGATGTGATGTTTGTTGTTAAACGGTGATTAAGAGAGGAGATTGCCGAGGGCTTGGAAGGGGAAGAAATTGACGAGAAGTAGCACTACCAAAAATCCCGCCGAGCCAATGAAAGCAACCGTGCCGAAGAAGAAAGACAATCTTGCGATTGCTTTTTGAGTATTTGCACCCGCGACGGCAAACACGATGCCAAGGAAGGACAAAGACATGCTCACAACGTAAAGCGTCGATATGCTCTTGAACGGAAGCACGTCCTTTGGAACGCACAAAGAAGGGAAGAAGAGCGCAAGCGAAGCGTAAATCGCAACGGCAAAACTTATAATCGTCATTACGAAACCCAAAACGAGCACGACTCGGCGTGCTTTCATGTTGGAATAAGGTTGGGTGTTTTGCGCTTGCTCTTTCCTCATAAACGATAATTGTTTTGCGCCGAATGCTAAACACGTGTCACTTATCTCTATGAGATAACTTGACACATATTTAGGCGCACGTTGCTCAAACGGCATCGCGGTGATGACAATAAATTTATTTGTTGTCATAAACCGCATTTGTTCTCGCAACTACTACCGCGCAACCGATACACGCTATCAATCATAGAGGGATTGATACTCCCGCCATAATTTCGCTATATCTCTTGCTTGGTGTGTGCGGCTAACGCCTAGATTTCCACGCTGACGCTCGGAATGACGTAAGGGTGGGACACCCACACCCGAACGGACACAACCGCGCGATTTTAGGTTGTTTTGTTTCCTATGTTTTTAGTATATGTCAACTCTGGCTTGTTGTCAACGACAAATAAAAGACGTCTTTATCGCCAAAGCACATATACGAAAAATCTTCCGTGTTGTCGCAATCGAAAAACAGAGAAAAACGCATTGAATTATCCAAGTTTTTTAACGCTTGAATTTGAGGCAAAACGTCTTGATTACATTCAAAAATAACCGTCAAATTATCATCCGTTTTTTTGAGCAAGGCAAAGCCTTTTTGCCTCTTGGCGACAAAGCAATTTTCCGCTCCCGATACGGCGTGATATTCCGTTGCGTTTTGCACGAGTTCGGGGTTGTCAATCTCGCTTTTGGCAAGGAAATCGAGGTGCGGACAATAGCGGATAATATTGCCGTCAATAAGCACTTCGATGCCTATATCCGTGGCGAGCATAACCGCCTTTTGAGAATAGGGAACGTCGCGAGATTGCACTGCGCGAAGGTCAACGTCAAAGGAATTTATAGTAAGCAAGTTTTGCGATTTTATAAGAGTTACAAAAGTCTGCTCGTTGCTTGCAATGATTGGCAATACTTGCAAAAGTGAGTTTTTATCCTGTGAAAATTGACATATAAACCCTCTGTCTTGCGTATATTGTAAAATCTTGACGCAATTTGCGACTTGTGCGAATATCAGCGTTTTGCCGTTTATATAAAATGTCTCGATAACTTCTATATTGCCGTTTTGATAGACGAAGTTGTCGGTGGTTTGGTTGAGTGCACCGTCCAATTTCACCATACGCATACACTCGTCGTTTACGCAAAGATACAGCCCTTGTGCGGTGCTTACGTTGATTATATCGTCGTAGCGGTCAATGGATGTTTTTGCGCTTATGGTCATTTCCTCGTTAAGCAAAAAAACATCAGTTTTATTCTGATTTTTTATAAACACGGTAAGCCCGTTTTTGCCCAACGAAGAGGTGAGATATTCGGCGTCGCTGCCCGCAATTTTTATAGTGTGCTCAAGCGTGCCTTTGCCGTCGAAAACCGCTATATACAATCCCGCTTCTTTCACATCTCGGTCAACCGATTTCGACGAGAAAAACACAAGCGTTTTTCCGCAAAAATCGACGTAGTCTATCGCTTTCTCTTGCTCCGATCCGCCCACGTGCGCCACGCTCAATTGTTTTACCGTTTCGCAATCTCTCGGAAGAGCGGAATATACGATAGGCGGTGTGGGTACGTCCGTTTGAGCCGTGTTGCCGGCACCCGCAACCGCGCTATAGGACGGGGCGTCTTTGCCTATCGTGCTTAAAAAAATATAACTTGCAATTGCAATCGTCGTGAGCAGTACTATGCTCAGCCATTTGGCGATGGTTTTTTGTCTTTGCATTTTTCACCTCGCCTCAATGTATCACATACGATATCCGCAATTTTTCCGTTTGCGTCGTTTGCGATGATTTTCATCGGGGAGGATTGCGCCGTGACTTTGATTGCTTTGACGAAGTTGTTTGCAAAGTCGGCGTCTTGCGCAAGGACTTGTGCGCCGTATTCTTTGGCAAGGTCGGCGTTGTAGATTTGATCGCCTCTCGATACGCCTTTGGGTAAGGGGATAAAAAGCGCGCGTTTTTTGAGAGCGGATATCTCGAAGACCGCCGTTGCGCCTGCCCTCGATACGACTATATCGCTCACGGCGTAAAAAGCCGATATATCCTCAGCGTACTCAAAGCACTTGTAGCCCTCGTGTGATATTTTTTGCGCCTTGTTTTTGCCGGAAACGTGCAAGACGAAAAATCGTTTGGTCAACTCGTCGATATTGCGTACTACGGCTTCGTTGATTGCTTGCGCGCCGAGCGAACCGCCCAAAATAAGCAAAACTTTTTTATTGGTCGTATTGGATATGCCGAGAGTTTTGAGTGAATTTGTTTTGTCCTTTCCAAACAATACCTCTCGCAAGGGCATACCTACGAAAGCGCCTTTGAATTTGGAGTGAGGGTTGGCTTTGAGCATAACCGCGCCCTTTTGCATTGCGATTTTGTTGGCAAGTCCGAGCGTCAAATCGCTCTCGTGCGCAAAGACGGGAATGCCGAGTTTTTTTGCAGCACACACGACGGGCAAGGATACGAAACCGCCTTTTGAAAAAACGCAATCGGGTTTTATGCGCTCCAAAAGCGTCGTTGCTTGGTCTATCGATTTTTTAAGCGCGACGGGGATTTTTAGATTGTTTTTGATTGCGGAAGGGGATAGCGAACGCACGAATTTTATGGTGGGTACGCCGTGGTATTCGATGTCGTTGCTTTTGGCAAGTTTGCATTCCAACGTGTCTCCATTACCGCCAATATAAACGGGAGTAAATCCGCGCTTTTCAAATTCGTCGACGAGGGCAAGGTTGGGGTAGATATGTCCGCCCGTTCCGCCGCCCGTGAAAACTATGATTTTGCTCGATTGTCCGTTTAGCGTTGAATTTTGACTCATAATGCCTATATTATGCAACAAAAACGCATAAAGTTGCGTAAATTTGCATCTTGAAATCCGCGCTCGCGCGTGTTACAATATATTCATATTGAAATCACACACGCAGTTTTTGCGAAAAAGGGGTGTATATGAAAACCGAAAAATTTAAGAGTTTCGACGGAACCGTTTTGCAATGCTATCTTTGGGACAACGTGAGAAATCCCAAGGGCGTTGTGCAAATCGCACACGGTATGGCGGAACACGCTCGCAGATACGACAATTTTGCAAACTACCTCAACCAAAACGGATTTATTGTCTTTGCCGACGACCACCGTGCTCACGGTATGACAAGCACCAAGCAATCCGCCAAAGGCGTAAACGGTTATCATAAAGGCAACATCTATTTCGACACCGTTCAAGACGAGTGCGTAATCACCAAAATGCTCAAAGAAAGATACAATCTTCCCGTGATTTATCTCGGACACAGCTACGGCAGTATGGTCGGTCAACGCTACATCGAAGAGTGCAAAGACTACGACGGCGTGGTGCTCAGCGGTTCCGCGATGATGAAAGGCGCGATTTTGTCCACGGGCGCAGCGATTGCAAATATGCAATACAAGACGATTGGCGGTGAAAAGACGGGCAAACTCCTCGATAAACTCTCCTTCGGCAACTACAACAAACCTTTCAAAGCGGACAAAATTCCGTTTGCTTGGCTTTCGAGAGACAAAGAGCAGGTCAAAAAATATATCCTTGACGAGCAATGCGGTTACGTTATGTCCATTGCGTTCTTTAAGTTCTTCCTTTTCGGACTCAAAGAGAGCTACAAGAAAGAGAACCTTGCCAAAATCGACGTCAACAAGCCTATCGCAATTTTCTCGGGCGACAAAGATCCCGTCGGCGGAAACGGCAAACTCGTCACCAAACTTTACGACCAATACAAGAACCTCGGCGTAAAAGATCTTTCAATCAAACTTTATCCCGATGCAAGACACGAGATTTTGAACGAAATCAATAATGCGGAAGTGTATGCCGACTTCCTCGCTCGTATCAACGCTATGTTGTGATGCTATTTAGCGAATAACCTTGTCAAAGCCCCTTGCCCGTCAACTCATTTACGATTAGTAAATTAGGGTTGCCGTGCGAGGGGCTTTTTCGCGTTCTTCATCTAAATATCACTCACAGCATAGCGTTGATGATACTTGTTCTATGACGGATATTCTCGCTTAAATCATAGATGAAAGGATATTGTTTGTTATATCGGAATTCTCTACATAAATTTTATTAATTATTAAGTATATTTAGTTTGTTTTCCTTGAAAAAAACAATATCTTGTGGTATAATCTCTATATTATTATCCTATGTAGGTTTATAAATGGCAAATCAAGATTACAACAATTACAAGGCAGGGGACATTCACATTCTCGAAGGACTTGACGCAGTAAGAAAGCGTCCCGGTATGTATATCGGCACGACGGGTGTGAAAGGTATGCATCACATTCTTTGGGAAATCATCGACAACAGCATTGACGAAGCGGCAAACGGCTTTGCCGACACCGTGCGTATCGAACTTTTGGACGACAACGTCGCAAGAGTGAGCGACAACGGACGCGGTGTGCCCGTCGACAAGCACCCCAAACTGAAAATCAGCGGTGTCGAGGTGGTTTATACCCAACTTCACGCGGGTGCAAAATTTGACAACGGTCAATACAATTATTCGGGCGGTTTGCACGGCGTGGGTGCGTCGGTTACCAACGCGCTTTCCGAGTGGCTCACGGTTGACGTCAAGCGTGACGGCAATCTTTATCGTGCGGAATTTTGGTCTCCGCAAGTGGGCAACAAGATTAAGAGCGGTATCGTCAAAACTCCGCTCACAGTCATCGGCAAAGTTAAAGGCACGGGTACTTCCGTCAAGTTCAAGCCCGACGAGAGAGTGTTCGGCAAAGAAAAATTCGATTACGGCACGATTGCCGAGCGTATGCGTGACGTTGCGTACCTCAACAAGGGCGTGAGCATTATCCTTGACGATTTGCGTATGCCTTTGGAAGGCGGTACGGGCAAGCATGACACTTTCTGCTATAAGGGCGGTATTGCCGATTACGTGCAATATCTCAACGAGGGTAGAACGGTGCTTTACGACAAACCCTTGTACGTCGAGGCGGAAGACGACCACTTCGAGGTGGAAGTCGCAATCCAACACACCGAGGGTTATTCCGAAAACATTTATTCCTACGTCAACAATATTCCCACTGCGGAAGGCGGTACGCACGAAGTCGGTTTCAAGAGCGCGATTACCAAAGTGTTCAACGACTACGCGCGCAAAAACAATATCCTCAAAGAGAAACAAGCCAACCTTTTGGGTGAAGATTTCAGGGAAGGTATGGTGGCGGTGGTTACCGTCAAGATGCAAAACGTGCAATTCGAAGGTCAGACCAAGGGTAGACTCGGCAACCCCGAAGTGCGTCCCAAAGTGGAAAACCTAGTGAGCGAAAAACTTGCGGACTTGCTTTTGCAACGCGGAAACAAAGCTATTGCGGAAAAGATTATCGCAAAGGCAATGGGCGCGGCAAAGACGAGAGAAGCGGCAAAGAGAGCGAAAGATTTGAGCCGTCAACAAAACAAGCTCAACGGACTCAATCTTGTGGGCAAACTTGCAAGTTGCTCGGGCAAAAACGCCTCTATCAACGAATTGTTTATAGTCGAGGGCGACTCGGCCGGCGGAAGTGCAAAGCAAGCGAGAGACAGATTCTTCCAAGCGATATTACCGCTTCGCGGTAAACCGCTCAACGTGGAAAAGGCAAGCCTTGAAAAGATTCTTGCCAACGAGGAGTTTGCGACGCTTATCAGCGCACTCGGTACGGGTATCGATCCTCAATTCGACATCGAAAGCCTCAAATACGACAAGGTTATCATTCTTGCCGACGCCGACCAAGACGGCGCGCACATCAGAGCGTTGCTCCTTACGTTCTTCTTCCGCTATATGCGCCAACTCATCACAGAGGGACACGTGTATATCGGTATGCCTCCGCTTTACCGCTTGCAAAAGAAGGACGAGATACTTTATTGCTACGACGACAACGCGCTTGTCGAAGGACAAAAGAAGATGGGCAAAAACGCGCTTCTTCAACGCTTCAAAGGCCTTGGTGAGATGAACCCCGAACAACTTTGGGACACCACTATGGACCCCGCAAAGCGCACGCTTACGAGAGTTACGATTGACGACGCGGCAATGGCAGACAAGCGTATAACCATTCTTATGGGCGACGATAGCAACATAAGAAAGGACTATATCTACAAATACGCCGACTTCAACAAGATTGACGACTTTAAAGTCCAAAAAGAAGAAGACTAACACACAAATACAATAAACTTTCACGCTGTGCGTGAAAAATAACAAAAATATAAAACTATGGCAAAGAAACAACACAAAGAAATTGAGTATAATTCAGTGGTGCTCGACAGCGTCTTCGAGGACGTTATGCACAACTCGATGATTCCGTATTCGGAAAACGTCATTCTCGACCGCGCGTTGCCGAGAGTTGAGGACGGTTTGAAACCCGTTCAACGCAGAGTGCTTTATTCTATGCACGAGATGGGACTTACCCCCGACAAACCGCACAAGAAATGCGCAAGAATCGTCGGTGACTGCCTCGGCAAATATCACCCGCACGGCGACAGCTCGGTGTACGGCGCAATGGTGCGTATGGCGCAACCGTTCTCTATGAGAATGAAGCTCGTCGACGGACACGGCAACTTCGGTTCTATCGACGGGGACTCCGCCGCCGCTATGCGTTATACGGAAGCGAGAATGAGCCCGCTTGCGTTGGAGCTTTTGCGTGACCTTGACAAAGAGACGGTTACGTGGACGCCCAACTTTGACGACAGTCTCGAAGAGCCGACGACGCTCCCGGGACGTTTCCCCAACTTGCTCGTCAACGGCGCAAACGGCATTGCCGTAGGTCTTGCGACCAATATCCCCACGCACAATATGGGTGAGTGTATCGACGCCACTATATACAAGATCGACAACCCCAACGCGACGGTGAAGGATTTGTTCAAAGTCTTCCACGGTCCGGACTTCCCGACGGGTGCGTTTATCATACCCGTTGACAGCCTCGAAAGCATTTACGAGACGGGCAAGGGCAGAATTAAGATCCGCTCTCGCTTGCACATTGAAAACGACGACAACGGCAAGAAGAACATTGTCATAACCGAGATACCTTATCAAGTGTCCAAGTCCGAACTTTTGTCGCGTATCGCTGACCTCAAAGAAGCCAACAAGGACGCTCTTGCGGGCATATCCGAAATCGTGGACGAAAGCGACAAATCGGGCACTCGTGCGGTGATTAAGTGCAAGAAAGACGTCGACGTAAACAAGATAATCTCTTTCCTCTTCAAGAAGAGCAATCTCGAAATGGGATATTCCATAAATATGGTGGCAATTGCAAACGGCAAGCCCGAGCAATTGAGCCTTACGGCGTATCTCGACTACTATATCGAATATCAACGCAAAATCATCGTCAACCGCACCAATTTCGACCTCAAAGCGGCAAAAGCAAGGGCGGAAATCGTGCGCGGACTTTTGGTTGCGATAAGAAATATCGACGAAGTTATCCGCATTATCAAAGAGTCGGAGTCCACGGCAAAGGCAAAGGAGACTTTGCGCCAAAGATTTGACCTCAGCGACGCGCAAGCGCAAGCAATCCTCGATATGCGCCTCAAAAGTTTGGCAAAACTCGAAGTGGGCAAACTCGAAGAGGAACTTGCTCATCTCGAAAAACAAATCGCTTTGTTCGAGGCAATTTTGGCCTCCAAACGCAGACAATACACCATTGTCAAAGAGGAATTGCAAGCAATCAAGAAGGCTCTCAATTCCGAGCGTATGAGCGTTATATTGTCAAGCGACGAACAAGAGGAGTACAGCGCGCCAAGCGAAGCGGAAGCGGTTGCGTATCGTGACGGCGTTATCGTATCCAACTGCGACGGACAATTGCGCTTTATGTCTCAAAAGGCGTATTCCACTGCAAAGAAGGATATGAGCGCGCTTCCCGCCGACGCGTTGCCCACGCAATGGCTCAATGTCAACAACAAAGGCACGCTTTACGCCGTGACCAACCTCGGTAGCGTAGTGAAGATTGACGTCACGACGTTGCCCGAAAAGAAATTCAAAGAAAAGCCGTTCAAACTCGGCGCAATCAATCAAGACGTGCAAACGGGCGAGAGAGTGGTGAAGATGCTCTTCTTCGAGGGTATGCCGGTCGGTGAACTCGTACTGTTCACGAAGCAAGGCGGTGCAAAACGCGTTGATTTAAGCGAATTTACCACGGTGAACAAGACGTATCTCAAATCAATCAATCTTGCCGAAAAGGACGAAGTGATAGGTTGCGACGTCGTAGACGACGAGAAGAACGTGATGGAAGTAACCTCACAAGGTCAAGTGCTTGTGTACAAGGCTACGGAAATTCCACTTCAAGGTCGCACCGCGGCGGGCGTAAAGGGCATAAAACTCAACGACGACGATAGCGTGGTCTTTGGCGGTCAAGTGGAAGAAGAGGGTGAAATCATCGTCGTGTCCAATACCGGCTACGCAAAGAGAGTTATATCCTCGCTCATCGAGCCGTCGTCGAGATACCTCAAAGGCATAAAGATTATCGAACTTGACAAATCGTTCGTGAAATACGTTGGCACGGTGAAGATGCCTTACGACCTCGCGTTCGTAAGCGGTGGACAGACGACGATAGTCAATACGGAAAATATCCGCATAGACACTCGTACGACGAAGGGCAAACAATTGTTCAAACAAGAAGTGACTATGGTGACGCCGATTAACGACGGAGAAGAGTTTAATTAATAATTATTAATTAATAATTAATAATTTTGGGTGGGACACCCACACCCGAATGAAAATGTTATGAAATATTCCGATTGTCATTCAGAGGGAATGAAGTGACCGTGGGAATCCAGCGTAGCGAAATGCGCCTACGGCTAGATTGCCACGTCGCAACGATGTTGCTCCTCGCAATGACATAAGGAAGATAGAATAATCAAAAACCGCGCCAAGGCACACACACCAAGCAAGCGATATAGCGAAACTGTGGAATTATCCGCAACTCGCACGAAGTGCGAATATCGCTGTTGCGACAGCAACAATATCACTTGTGCATAGCACAAATATCACTGTTGTGTAGCAACAATATCACTCTCGCTTGCGAGAATATCACTGCGACAAAGTCGCAAAAAATACAAAAGGTAAATATATGAACAAAATCGGATTTGACAGCAACCTGTATATGCAAAAGCAGTCGGAGCATATTCTTGAAAGAATAAACCGCTTTGACAAACTCTATCTCGAATTCGGCGGAAAGCTCTTTGACGATTTGCACGCGTCAAGGGTGTTGCCCGGTTTTGACAAAGCCGCAAAAATCAAACTTTTGCAAAAACTTCGCGACAAGGCGGAACTTATCATTTGTATAAACGCCAACGCAATCGAGCGCAACAAAGTCCGCGCCGACTACGGCATTACGTACGGAAGCGAAGTCGAGAGAATGATTGACAACATCTCCGCTATGGGCATATACATCAACGGCGTGGTCATCACTATGTTTACCGACCAACAAGGCGCGCTTGCTTACAAGCAAAAACTTGAAAACAGAGGCATAAAGGTGTATATCCACCGTCCTACCAAAGGATATCCTCACGAGATCAACACGATTGTTTCCGACGAGGGATACGGCGCAAATCCGTACATAGAGACCACTCGTCCTCTCGTGGTGCTTACCGCCCCCGGTCCGGGTAGCGGAAAACTTGCGACTTGCCTTTCCCAACTCTATCACGAGAACAAGAGGGGAGTAAAGGCGGGTTACGCCAAATTCGAGACTTTCCCGATATGGAATTTGCCACTCAATCATCCCGTAAACGTGGCGTATGAGGCGGCAACGGCGGACCTCAAAGACGTCAACAAAGTGGACAACTTCCACCTTGACGCATATGGCGAAATCACCGTCAACTACAATAGAGATATAGAGGTTTTCCCCGTAGTCAAGAGCATACTTGAAAAAATCACGGGTGAAGAGTGCATCTACAAGTCCCCGACGGATATGGGCGTAAATATGGCGGGCTACTGCATCGTAGACGACGAGGCGTGTGGGGAAGCGTCCAAGAAAGAGATCGTGCGCAGATACTACAAGGCACTTTGCGATCTCAAAACGGGTACGGGCAGTGAAGATACCGTGAGCAGACTTGAATTTTTGATGTCAAGATTGTCCATAAATCTTGCGGACAGAAAGGTTATCGAGATTGCCAAAAAGAAGAGCGAAGACAACGAAAACTGCGGTGCGGTTGCGCTTGAATTGCCGGACGGGCGTATCGTCACGGGCAAGAACACCAAGCGTATGAGCGCGTCCGCGGCGTGCGTGTTTAACGCGGTCAAGATGCTTGCGGGCATCAAGGATTCGCAAAAGCTCATCTCACCGTACGTAATCGGACCTATCATCGACCTAAAAACCAAAATACTCAAAGAGCATCACAAGACGTTGACTCTCGAAGAGGCGTTGCTTGCACTCTCTATTTGTGCCGCAAGCGATGCGCAAGCGGCAAACGCAATGGAGCAACTTTCCGCACTCGAAGGGTGCGACGCGCACTCCACGCATATGCTTTTTAAGGCGGACGAAAACCCGTTCAGAAAACTCGGAGTGAGACTTAGTTGCTCGCCCGAATTCCTCGACAACACGCTGTTTAGCGAATAAGCGGAAAGGAATATAAATCGACACAAACGAGGCTTTATATAGCCGAAATCAATACGTAAAATATTAAATCATATAAAGGAGACAAATATGCTGTACGAAACGAGAGACCAAATACCTGCAAAGTACAAGTGGGCGCTTGAAGACATTATTCCCAACAACGAAGCGTGGGAAGAGTCCTTCTTCAAGTGTGAGGAAAGAATTGGATATTTTTCCAAATATCAAGACAAATTAAGCGACGAAGACACGCTTTTCGATTGCCTCGAATTTAGACGCAGACTTATGCACGACATCGTGTATTTGTATTCTTACGCAAGAATGCGCAGTGACCAAGATACGAGAGACAGTGTGTATCAAGGTATGGTAAACAGAGCGGAAATGCTTATCGTCAAATACTCGACGGCAAGTTCTTTTATCACTCCCGAAATCAGTGAATTTTCAAAGGAAAGACTCGAAGAACTTGTAAAGAGCAAACGCTTTGCCGACTACGACGTCTTCTTCAAAGAGATGATAAGAAGCAAGGACATAATTTTGTCCAAGAAAGAAGAAAAATTGCTCGGCGAAGTGGGACTTTTCTCGGGTTCGAATCAAGAAGTGTTTTCCATGTTCGACAACGCCGACGTTAAGTTCAAACCCGTTGACGACGGCACGGGCAACAAAGTGGATATGAGCCACGGCGTGTACGGCATGCTCTTGCAAAACCCCTCTCAAAACGTGAGAAAAGAGGCGTTTGAGAGTATGTTTGGCGCATACAAGGATTATATCAATACTCTTGCGGCAAACTATGCCGGCAATGTCAAAAAAGACTGGTTCTACGCAAAAGTGAGAGGCTTCCAAAGCGCGCTCGATTACTCGATGTATCAAGAAAACGTGCCTTCCACTTGCTATGAAAAATTGCTCGACGCAGTGGGAAAGGGCACCGAACCTTTGCACAAATATATCGCGCTCCGCAAGAAAGTTTTGGGCGTGGACACACTCAATATGTATGACCTTTATGTGTCTATGGTCAAGGAGCAAGAACTTGCGCTCGAATACGAAGACGCGGTTAAACTCGTCAAAGAAGCACTTAAAGTTATGGGTAAGGAATATTCCGACGTTTTGGCGTCCGCGTTTGAGAGCGGTTGGGTTGACACGTTCGAGAACAAGGGCAAGAGAAGCGGTGCGTATTCTTGGGGCGTGTACGGCGTTCACCCGTTCGTGCTTCTCAATTATCAAAAGACGGTGCACGACGTGTTCACCATTGCGCACGAGCTCGGACACTCTATGCACTCATATTATAGCAATTCCTCGCTTCCCGAGACCAAATCCGATTACGAGATTTTCGTTGCGGAAATCGCGTCGACGGTCAACGAAGTGTTGCTCTTGAAGCACTTGCTCAAAACCGCTACGGGTGAGTTTAGAAAATACTTGCTTTCCTACTACCTCGATATGTTCCGCACGACGTTGTTCAGACAGACGATGTTCAGCGAATTCGAGGCGATCGCACACGGTATGGTTGAAAAGGGCGAGCCTATCACGGCGGACGCGCTTTGCGACGCATACTACGAGCTTAATAAGAAATACTACGGACCGAGCGTGGAACATAACGACCTTATCCGCTACGAGTGGGCAAGAATTCCGCACTTCTTCACGAGTTTCTACGTGTACAAGTACGCAACGGGTATCACGACGGCGGTGTCTATCGCAAACAATATCCTTGCGCAAGGCGAGAAGTATTTTGCAAAATACAAGAAATTCCTCTCCGCAGGCGGAAGTATGCCCCCGCTCGATATCATTCGTCTTGCCGACGTCGACCTCGAAAGCGACGCTCCGTACGAACTTGCGATCCAGGAATTTTCCGATACTTTGGCGGAACTTGAAAAATCCTTTAAATAATCCTATCTGTCAAAGGAAAGTGTGTTGAAATTATGAAAAATAGGTTTTCTCGCGTTTTCGGACTTTTGACCACGGTTGCCGTTGCAATCGTGATTTGCCTTGCGCTTTTTACGGCGTGCAATAAGTCGGAGTCCGAAGATGCGAGCGAAATCCAAAGAGATTTGTATCTGTCATCCATTGCGTTTTCATCCGATACCGAGGAGGCGATCGTGTATCTTACGTTTGCAAGCACCGACGAGAAAATCGACGGCGCAAGCGTAACTTGGAAGAGCGGTGAGCTTATAAGCGACGTGTGGTATAAGACGAGCAAAACGTATATCGTTGCGCCTTCCGCGCGGATATTTAGTGCCGTGCAAAGCGCCATACCACAAGAAAGGCTGATAAACGACGGCGTGCAATACAATCGCTTGAAAGTGATAATAAGGTATGATACAATCTATAAATCTATAAAAAGCGACGGTGAGACGACTGCGTCGAACAGAGTGTATTCGCATTATTTCACACTCGACGAGGGCAGTGAGAGTCAAACGTTTACGCTGACGCTCAAAAGCGCAAATTCCGCCAATTGGTACGGAATACTGATTGCACTTGCGATAGTCGTGGCAGTGGCGGCGTGCGTTGCGTTTCTCCTCGCAAAAGGCAAATTATGGCAAAAGAAGAAAACAAGAGAGTAAGCAGAGGTATGCCCAACAACGTGGACGCGGAAGCATCCGTTTTGGGTGCTATTCTCATCGACAACAAAGCGGCGGATATCATTATCCCTATGCTTGCGGTCGATGATTTTTATCTTGCGCAAAATCGATTGATTTTTGCGGTTATGAAGCAGTTGCAGATGGAAAGCAAGCCCATCGACACGGTGTCGGTGTGCGACGCGTTGGAAGTCAAAGGACAACTTGACGAAGTCGGCTCGGTTTCATACCTCAGCGAACTTGCGGAGGGCGTCGTATCTGCCGCAAACGGTGAGTATTACGCAAGCATCATCAAGCGTGACAGTCTCACGAGAAAGGTTATCGAAGCGGGCAACAACATCGCAAAATACGGTTATGAATGTGAAAGCGGTGAAGATGCTCTCGACAACGCCGAAAAACTCGTGTACGCCATTGCCGAACAAACCAGCGAAAAGGCACTCGAAAAAATCGACGATGCCGCGGCTCTCGCTCTCAAAAATATCCAAGATAAGCAAACGGGCAACGTACCCAAAAACACCGTTTATATCGATTTCCCCAAATTCGACCAAATGACTCATGGTTTGAAACCGGGTGAAATGGTGCTTATCGCCGCTCGTCCGTCCGTCGGTAAAACCGCTTTCGCGCTCAATATAGCGGCAAACGTCGCAATCAATCACGGCAAGAAAGTGGCTATTTTCTCACTTGAAATGCCCGCCGATTTGCTTGCAAAACGTATGCTTTGCTATATCTCCCGCGTTGAAAGCAACAAGATGGACACCCGTGGCGGACTTACGCAAACGGACTATAAAAAACTCTACAACGGATACCGCGCGTTGCTTGCGTCGGATATCTATATCGACGATTATTCTATGAACGGACCGTCCGACGTGCTTTCAAAATGCCGTCGTCTCAAACGCGAAAAAGGGCTTGACCTCGTCATCATCGACTACTTGCAACTTATGACCGCCACCAAAAACGGACGTGCGGCGGAGAGTCGTCAAGTGGAAGTGAGCGATATGTCGAGAAAAATGAAAATCTACGCCAAAGAACTTGAATGTCCGATTATCTTGCTTTCGCAAATGTCGCGTGGCATCGAACAACGTAACGATCACACTCCGCTCCTTTCAGACTTGCGTGAATCGGGCTCTATCGAGCAAGACGCGGATATTGTTATGTTTCTCAACAATCCTAACAAATACAACAAGGCTTTGCCGGAAAATGAAGTTATCCTTGATATAAAGAAAAACAGAAACGGCAAAATCGGTGAAATCAAACTCGATTGGGATGGTGCAACCACATCTTTCAAAGAGTGTGTGGATCTAAACGAAAACACCACCGAATACGTTTACGACGAGCCCAAGAAGAAAGAGGACGACGAAGAGGGCGGTGTGGATATGAAGTCCATCTCCGACGTGGCCGAGGACTTGAAAGAAGTTGCCGCATCCTCCGAGGATTTGCCCTTCGACGACAAGCAAGACGATTATTCACAGTCGATAGAAGAGGAGGATATTCCCGCACCGAGTGACGAGGATGTTCCGGACGACGAATACGTTGATGATGACGACCCCTCATTAGACGACGATATGCCTTTCTAAAACGCACTATTTAGCGAATAACTTCGGCAGCGCGCATCCGCTACAAAATCACGTACGCTTATGTACGTTGGGTTTTGTATCGGACGCGCGCTTTCTTGTTCTTCATCTAAATATTGCGTTTTAGTTAAGAGAGAGTTATATGCGGAATATTCCATTTCTCCTTACGTCATTGCGAGGAGCAGCGAATGTTGCGCCGTGCTGGTCTTGCCGAAGGCGCATTACGCTACGCTGGATTCCCACGGTCACTTCGTTCCCTCGGAATGACATATATGTAATATTCCATATTTTTTCTTGGGTGTGGGCAAAGCCCACCCGAAATTATTAATTATTAATTCATAATTATTAATTCCTCTCACAAAGCGTGATAGAGGTATTTTTCCATACAATATCAAATATATTTTTGTATGTTTAAGAACGAAATTAGAGCAAAGTTTAGGCTTAAAGACGAATTGTTTCCGTTTGCGCTAAATATGCTCGGAAGGGGCAAACTGGTGGTGAGCGGTGTCAAAAGAGTGGTGGAAGCAAACGAGGAAAATATAAAAATCCGCGTCGATAACGAATATCTCAATATTGCGGGCGGAGGGCTTTCCATTGCGGAAATAGGCGGAGGGGACGTGTATGTCGAAGGTAAAATCGATAGTATCGCATTTGAAAAAGAATAAAAATACGTCAAAGTTGCCCAAAAGCGGTGATATATCTGAAAATATCGTGTTAGATACGCGAAAAAACGCAAAAAATAAGGCTGATAATAAGGCAAAAGCGCAAAGACTGAGTTTGTTTGCGGAATTTGTGAAATGTTGTGAATTTGCAAGTGCCAAAAACCACGTTAGATTGCATAAAATCGTTGCAAAATACGGAAAAACGCAATTTGAAATTTCGTCAAAAAACGGTGTAAAAGCACTCGTTGCCGTGTCCAAAATCTGTCGAGTTTTTGACGTGGAAATGCTTAATAACGGGGTGAGATTTTGCGTCAATTCAAAACAATGCGACAAGATTATTGCATTATTAGATAACTTATGCTATGATTATAAAATAATTAAGATAGGCGGAGTAGTGCCTTTTGCATTGCGCTCGATTGCACGAGTGGGTATCGTGTCGGGGCTGTGCGTGGGGGTGGTGGCACTTTCGAGTTTTGCGAGTTTCGTTACGCGCGTAAGCGTGCGCTATGCGGGTAACGGTGAAGTGGACGCTTCATTAAACTTGCAAGTGTGCGACATACTAAACGAGTACGGCGTACGAAAGGGCGCAAAGATATCCGCTATCAATGCGCAAGAACTTCAAAAGGCGTTGAGTGCGCTTGACGGAGTGGCGTTCGTCAACGTGTCCACTCGCGGATCGCACGTCGACGTCGTTATTAAAAGCGAACTGCCCAAAGAAGAGTTTGCGCAAATAGACGGCTCGTCGGTTACGGCAAAAAAGACTGCGGTTGTCACTCGCATAATAGTCGAGGGCGGGACTGCGGTCAAAAAGTACGGAAACGTGGTAAAACCCGGGGACGTACTGATAGACGGATACGTCTTGTACGGAGACGCAAAGATACCCGCGCAAGCAAGAGGCTTTGCATACGGCAAGGTGTTCTACAAAAAGAGCGTGTTTTTTGCGGACGTGGAGATAGCGAAGACCTACGGACAAGTCGAGACGGAGACGAGGTACGGCATATTCGGAAAAACGCCCAAAGCACCCAAAAGTCCGTACGAATGTTGCGAGATAGAAACTAGCGTGAGCGAATACGGATTTCTCGTCCCGCTGAAAATTTACACGTACACGTTTAGAGAACTTATAGTCGAGCAAAGACAAAATACGCTTGACGAAGAGGGTATGAAACGCAAAGCGTTTTCCGCTCTTGCGACGGAGCTCGAAGAGAGTGCAAGAATTCTCAACATTTATTACGATGTGAAGAAAGTCGACGGGGGCGTGACTGTGGAAGTCGTCGCGGAAGCGGAGGAATTGATCTGATGAAAGTGCAAAAAGAAAAGCATTTTGAAAATTACGATACAATGATGAGCGTATTCGGGGAACTTGACGAGAATATCGAAAAGATCACCGACGCTTTTGACGTGGACGTGTTTGCGCTGGGATCAAGCGTGAAAATAAGCGGTGAAGAACAGGACGTGGACGGCGCGATAAGAGCAATCGACGCGCTTGAAAAACTGTCTAGAAAACAACCGCTCAAAGCGCAACAAGTGAGTATGGTGATAGGCTATGCCAAGGCGGGCGGAGACTTTGACGTCAACGACCTTATGGGCACGGTGGCAATCACTGCAAGAGGCAAAATCATACGCCCCAAGACGCTCGGTCAAAAGAAATACGTTGACGCAATCAAGAAAAACAGCATAGTTTTCGGCGTAGGTCCGGCGGGCACGGGCAAGACGTATCTTGCGGTTGCGCTTGCGGTGTACGCGCTCAAAAACAAAGAGATAGACAAGATTATCCTCACCAGACCTGCCGTGGAAGCGGGGGAAAAACTGGGATTTTTGCCCGGTGACCTCAGCGAGAAGGTGGATCCGTATTTGAGACCGCTATTTGACGCTCTTCAAGAGATGATGGGGCAAGAGGCGTATCAAAGGCATATAGAGAGAGGGAGCATAGAGATTGCACCGCTTGCGTATATGAGAGGACGCACGTTGTCCAACAGTTTTATCATTCTTGACGAGGCGCAAAACACCACGCGCGAGCAGATGAAAATGTTCCTTACAAGAATGGGGGAAAACAGTCGTATCGTCGTAACGGGAGACATCACGCAAATCGACCTTCCGCACAACGTAACCAGCGGTATGGCAGACGCGATAGACGTGCTTAAAGACGTTGAGGGGATAGAAATCGTGCGACTCACCGCAAAGGACGTCGTAAGACACGAATTGGTTACCAAAATTATTCAAGCATACGAAAAAGCGGAAAGCGCAAAGAAAGTCGACGCAAATTCCGCAGGAGAAAAACTATGATAGACGACATTAGAGACGTTTCGAGAGCCGAGAAAGAAAAAGCGCTTGCAAGGCGCAAATTTTCAAGGTATTTCGGTCAATGCTTTTTGGGCGCGATTATTGCCGGCGTGGGGATGATGCTTTTTGCATTCTTCATCGTCGGTGATTTTATGGCGTCGTTCACAAAAGAGAGCGTGCTTGCCACGGCGGGACGTATGATTACTGCCGTTGCGTTGATGATGATTTTGCTTGTGGGCATTTATCGCTACACCGAAAAGAAGGGCACAAGCACGAGAGATTTTTATCTTTCGATTATAATTATCGTGCTGACGTTTATGGCGAGCATCGGCGTTCAGAAAATACCAAATCTCAATATTTATGCGATGCCCATTGCGCTTGCGACGCTCGTGCTTATTGAGCTTATTGACAGAAGAACGGCAACACTCGCTACTTGCACGGTGGGACTTATGCTTATCGTTTCGTTTATGATTAAGTCTACTGAGCAAACGTACTTGTTCGAGCAAGTTATGCCCGCGATTATTTGCAACAGTTTGTGTGCGATAATCGTCAATTTCTACGAGAAAAAGCACCTTACTCGTCTCAAATTTTTGCTCGTTTCGATGCTTACACCGCTCATTATCCAACCGCTCGTCGTTATGCTCACGCTTGCCTCGGGGGACACGAGTATGAACCTTTTGTGGAACGTGCTCAACTGCTACGGCGCAAACGTCGCGGCGTCGCTGGTGTTTATGCCTCTCGTGGCTATTTTCGAGGGTATATTCAACATCGCGGACGATTTCCGTCTCAACGAACTTTGTTCGCTTTCAAACCCGCTTCTCAAACGACTTGCAAGCGAAGCACCGGGCACGTTCAACCACTCGTTGGTGGTCGGAAACCTTGCCGAAGCTTGCGCTTCCGCTATCGGTGAAAACCCCAATATGGCAAGATGCGCCGCATACTATCACGATATCGGCAAATTGAAAGCGCCGATTTATTTCAGTGAAAACCAATCCTCTTACAACCCGCACGACGAACTTATCCCCGAAGTCAGCGTAAGTATGATCACCTCTCACACGCTTTTCGGTGAGATTTTGGCAAAGCAAAACAGACTTCCGCAAGAGATAGTCGCAATATGCAGAGAGCACCACGGCACGTCGCCCGTCGGATACTTCTATCGCAAGGCGTTGACGCTCAAAGAAGAGGGTGATCTTGCAGTGGATAAATACACCTACGCAGGACCTAAACCGCAAACCAAGATCGCCGCAATCATTATGATTGCAGATACCATAGAGGCGGCAATGCGTGCATATATGCCCGACACCAAAGAGGAGTTTGAAGCGCGCATCAACAAACTCGTTGACGAAAAACTCAAATTACGCCAATTTGACGAGTGCCCCATCACGATGGGAGATATCGCCACCATCAAGCGCACGATCATAGAAGTTTTGCCGTCCATTCATCACGGTAGAATAAGTTACGAGAAAAAGAACAGAGCCAACACTTTCAACAAATAAGAAAGGCTAACGAAAGATTATGATTAGAATTTCGGGTGCAAAATTCAGCGAAAAAATGCTGATAAAAAGGGTGGAACGAGCGTGCTTTGAACATTTGAAGCAACGCGATATTTTCGTGACGGACATTACGATAGTTGACGAAAATACCATCCGCAACCTCAACAGAGAGGCAAGAGGCGTGGACAAAGTGACGGACGTATTGAGTTTTCCGTGCTTTGCTCCGCTCGATTTGCCCGTGTACAAAGAGGATTTTTCACCTTGCGATTTTGACGGGAAAAGAGTTATGCTCGGCTCGATTATGATATGCAGACAAAGGGCGGAGGAGCAAGCGCAAGAGTACGGACACTCCTACGCAAGGGAACTCGGCTTTTTGGCGTGCCACGGCTTTTTGCATATCCTCGGCTTTGACCATATAGAGCCCGAAGACGAAAAAGTGATGATTGCCCACCAAAAAGCAATTATGGCTATGGTCAACTTAAAAAGAAACGAAAACTAATAATTTTCTTTGCGCCGAATGCTAAACACGTGTCACTTATCTCTACGAGATAACTAGACACATATTTAGGCGCAAACGTCCTACACAAAAGCAATCGGAGCATTGCTTTTGTGCGTAAGGTCTCACAACCTTGAGACGGCTCGGCGGTTGCTCGGACGGAAAGTTGATGCTCACAACGATTTCTTCGTGGAGTTATAAACTACTGCTCCGCCTGTCTACGAGCAACGTTATGCGTGCATTGCACGCTGATGGAATATTCCACTTGCGCTACGCTGGATTCCCACGCTACGCTCGGAATGACGATTGGGTGGGACACCCACACCCGAATAAAATAACCGCAACTCGCACAAAGTGCGAATATCACCGTTGCAATAGCAACGATATCGCTTTTTGCGATAGCAAAAAATATCACTGCGACGAAGTCGCATTATCACTCTCGCAAAGCGAGAATATACGAAGGAAAATATATGTACGAAAATTTCAAAAGCGGTTTTATATGCATAGCAGGGCTTGCCAATGCGGGCAAATCTACGCTTACCAACGCTCTGGTCGGTGAAAAGGTGTCCATAGTTTCTTGGCGTCCGCAAACGACGAGAAACAAGCTTCTCGGCATCGTCAACGGCGAGGATTATCAAATGGTGCTTATCGATACTCCCGGTATTCACAAGGTGCGCAATCACCTCGGTGAGTATATGATGCAAGCGGTTGACAATTCGCTCAAAGACGTGGACGGCGTGGTATACGTCATCGACGCTTCGCGCGGGATGCAAAAGGAAGATTACGAATTCTTGGAAAAGAACGCAAAAAAAGTGCCCGTCGTGGTTGCGCTCAACAAAGAGGACACCGTGACGAGAGAGACTATGTTCGTAACTTTGCAAAAGCTCAACGGCATAGAGGGACTTAAAGCGATCGTGCCTATTTCGGCAAAGAAAGGTGACAATCTCGATCCGCTCCGCAAGGAACTTATCGACCTCTTGCCCGAGGGCGTACCGATGTATCCCGAGGATATGTACACCGAAAGCAGTATGCGTTTTATGGCGTCCGAGATAATAAGAGAAAAGGCTCTCTACCTTCTCGACAAGGAAGTGCCTTACGGCATAGGCGTGTATATCAACAAGTTCGAGGAAAGAGCGGATCAACCCATAGTCGATATCGACGCGGACATTATTTGCGAAAAGCAATCGCACAAGGCAATCGTCATCGGCAAGGGCGGAGAGATGCTCAAACAAATTGCCACCAAGGCAAGAAAAGACCTCGAACAAATGATAGGTATGCAAGTGTTCCTCACCCTTTACGTGCGCGTTAAGGACGAGTGGCGCGACAACGACTATATTATGAAAGAATTGGGTTATGACCTGAAATCTTTGAAAAAAGACTGAATTTTTGAATAATCTTTCCGATTTTGCACACTCTACGATCGTGAACGAATACGAATTGTGGACAATGTTTGCAAAAACCGGCGACGTCGAGTGGTACAATATGTACCGAGCGATGAAGGATTACAAGAATATTAAGTCGCGACGAAAGGACGAAAATGCAAACAGCCGACCTAAAAATTAAAGCAATTGCAACAAGAGCAGTGCCTTACAATGAGAGTGATATGATAGTCACTCTTGTCGGCGTTGAGTGCGGAAAAATCACCGCCACCGCAAAAGGTTGCCTAAAACCAAAGGCAAAACTCCGTTATAGCGCAGAACCGATGAATTTCGGAGATTACGTGCTTACGGGGCGCGGGGGAAGGTACGTTATCACGGAGTGTTCGCAAATAGAGTCGTTTTCCACGATAACGCGTGATATCGAAAAATATTATGCGGCATCGCTTGTGCTGGAAGTGCTTACCAAACTTTCCGTCGAGCCTCAACCCGAACTTTTCCTTTGCGCACTCAAAACGCTCAACAATCTTGCGTTTACCGAGCAAGAGGCGGACGAAGTGGTGACTGATTTTCTTCTCGAAGTGCTGAAAAATTGCGGAAACGAGCTTGATTTCGATCACTGCAACGTGTGCAAATGCAATATCGACGGCACGGCGTATTTCAAAGATGCCGACGGTATAGTGTGTGAGCATTGCAAGGGATTGGACGGATATATTCCCATCGATCAAACGTCGAGGAAGTATTTGAGCGGTGAAAACAGAAATATTTCACACGAATTGAGAGTAAAAGCCAATCTTTTACTTTCCGAATTTGTATATATAACGTCGGGAGTGCGCATAGGCACTCACTACTTTACGGAGCAAATATGACAAACAAAAGAACTTTTGCAAAAACGATAGCGTTCGTTTTGACGTTGTGCCTGATCGTATCTTGTTGCTTTATGCTTTTTGCGTGCAATAAGAAAAAGGATCAACCCAAAACCGTTGCGGACATCTACAAGAGCAAATCCAGCGAAAGCGAATTTTCATCGTACAAGTTGCAGTTTGTGCTTGACGAGGGCTGGGCGGTTTATACCACTTCCACGTCAAAGTCTTCACAAAGCATTGACGTCAACAGCGACGTCGGCTACATAGAGAGCATCAACGGGTTTGTAATCGCAAAAGACGGCTCGCTTTCTATCGTACTTTGCGACGACCAAAACGTTTATTTTGAAGGCGGTATGAAGGGGCAGATTTTCCCCGATTGGATAAATGTGAGCGCACTCCGCGTCAAGGGCAATCTCATTGCTTGCAAGTTTGCCAACGGTGAAGCGGGCGTTTTCGACAAGAGCGGAAACACCGTATTGTCGCGCTCGGTCGCAAGCGGTGCGTCCGATGCAAACATCGACGACGTTATCAAGATTTTGGACGGAAGTATGATTGCGGTGTCTCAAACCTACGACACCAAAGCGGTGACCGGTTACACATCTATATATCGTCCCACCACGAGCGGTGACTTGTCAAATAGAGGTCAACTCGTGTGCAGAGTGCAAAACGACGACGCAAAACTCTCGTATATGAGAGGTTTTGACGGCAAATACGTCAGTGTCGTCGGCAACTCCGAGGGTGATTATATCTTTGCGATTCCGCAAAGCGCAAGCGAGCCTAAAAACGTCATTGCCACAACCAACGGCACGGTCGAGGACAACGGTAAAGACGATTATTACAGCGAAATCACCTATATGGGCGGCGGTAAGTTTTTCATTCACGAGGACTGGACGGTTGAATCGACGGACGATTACGCCTACTACGACGGCTTTGATTACTACTGCTTCAAGCGCCGAGTTTACACGCCCGACAACGACGCTACGAGCGATTATACGCAAAATGCGGACAAGGTGTTCCTCTATCTCGAAAACGCTTACTACGGCGGTGACAAGGGCGGTATTGACACTACATCTTACCTCAAAGACGGATTTACCTACGCAAGCTACGGCTTGGCAATCGTGGGCAAACTCGGCACTTATGACCAATATATTCTCGACTCCGATTTCAATGTCGTTATGTCGCTTTCGGGCAACTACGGCGTGACAATCAAAGACCAAAAGAAAGAGAAAGTCGGCTACTTCGATCTCGTTATGCAAAGCGTTGACGGATACTACTACAATCCGCTTCAACCGAGCGAAATCAACGTCTATGACAAGGACGGCGCACTCGTCGGGCACAACGACAGGACCACCGTCGTGCAACAAGAACTCAGCAACAATATGATAGTTGCCGCAATCACCGATCCCGACGACAGCAACAGTTATCTTTTTGGCGCGTTCAACCTTTACGGCGAGACGGTTATTCCGTTTGAATACTCGTCGCTTTCGGCGTTTAGAGGCTCGTATACGATAGGTATGAAGTATGACAGCGACGCCAAGAAGACGCTTCCGTATATTATAGGTAGCGACGGCAAAATCGTCACCGAGATGAGCGACGGGACGACTCCTCTTGCGGATATCGCAAAGTCGACTTCAAGTCAATACATCTACAAAATCGGTTGCTACATGAACTACGTCACCACAACGGGCGAGGACGGCAAAGAGGTCAAACTCTTCGGTATAAAGAACTTCAATCCCAACGTGAACAAAAACGTGGTTATGCCGGCGACTATGGCTTCGGGAAGCGTGCTTTACGCCTCGTCCAAGTGCCCGAATAAAGTGTTTGTGTTTGAGAAGGTCACCAGCGGTTCTGCCGTTGCGTATACGGTATATCAATTGATTTAAGGCAAGAAAGATGACTAGAATCGTCAATGCAAAAGACGGAATAGACGAAGGCGCGCGTATCCTCAAAGAGGGCGGTCTCGTCGTGTTTCCCACGGAGACCGTTTACGGACTCGGGGCAAACGCCTTTGATCCCGACGCCGTCGCAAAAATATTCAAAGCCAAGGGAAGACCGCAAGACAATCCGCTCATCGTGCATATATCCTCGCTCGACCAAGTGAAGGATATTGCGGCGGATATCCCCGAGGAGTTTTACACGCTTGCGCAAAGGTTTATGCCCGGGCCTATTACCGTCATACTCAACAAGAGCGACAAAATTCCCTACGTCGTGACGGCGGGCGGTGAAACCGTGGGGATTCGTATGCCCAAAAACGTTTATACGAGAGAACTTATTGCAAAGAGTTATCCGCTTGCGGCGCCCAGCGCAAACCGCTCCAAACACATATCCCCCACCACCGCACAACACGTTTACGAGGACTTGAACGGTGAAGTGGAGCTTATTCTCGACGACGGTCCTTGCGAAGTGGGTATAGAGTCCACCGTGCTCGATTTGACCGTGGACGTGCCTACGATATTGAGACCGGGCGCGGTGACTGCGGATATGCTTCTCGATATAGTGGGAGCGGTCAGTCAAAACGGCAAAGTCATCAAAATCGCAAAAGCCCCCGGTATGAAATACACGCACTACGCGCCGAAGGTGGAAACGGTTATGGCACTCAATATCGAGCACGCCGTGAGCGAATACGATAGGCAAATGTCACTCGGCAAGCACCCCGTTATCGTTGCGCGCGACATATATAGGGACGTTGTGAAAGAGCGTGAGCAAATCTCGCTCGGCATCACCGTCGAAGACTATACTCGCAACATATATTCCGCACTTCACGTTGCCGAAAAGGCATATGATTTTATAATCGTCGAGGAACTCAATGGCGACGGTCTCGAAGCGTCGGTTATGAACAGAGTCACCAAAGCGGCGGGAGGCAAGGAAGTATGAAAGTGCTTTTCGTATGCACCGCAAATACTTGCCGTTCTCCTATGTTGGAACAGATGTTCCGCCAATACGCTTTCGCGCGCGGAATTAAGGATATAGAGATTGACAGCGCGGGGCTTGCGCCTCGTGAGGGCGATACGCTCAATCCGTATTGCGCAAGCGTGCTTGAAAGACACGGCGTTCCTTACTATGCCGACAGAAAGGCAAAAGCGTTGGACAAGAAAGCGGTGAAGAGTGCAAATCTCGTATATACTATGGACGACGAACAAGCAAACGCAGTGAGAGAAACGTACGGCGTAAAGCGCAAAGTCAAGTCATTGTCTGCTTTTTGCGGCGGCGGAGTATCGGATCCCTACGGCTATGACGAGGGCGCATACGAGGCAACTTATTCGTTGTTTTTGAGTATACTTCCCAATCTGTTTGCAGAGGTAACGAAAGAACAAAATAAGCGGTGAAAACGACGAAAATATTGTTGTATTTTACATAAAATTTTCAATCGTCAAATCAAAAATCGGTTTTATACGGAAAAGCAAAAACGGATGCTTTATGCACCCGTTTTACATTTATAAAAAGCCGATTATGTTTATGCGCTATTTGTCGTAGTCCTCGCCGAATTGCGATTTTAGAAGTTCTTTGAATATCCTGATATGCACTTCCTCGTCGAGAATTATGCGTTCGAGAAGCATCTTTACGCTGTCGGTGGTGAGGTTGAGTATGGTGCGCTCGTAGTTGAGTATCGCGGTCTCTTCCGCAACGACGTTTTGTCGGAGATATTTTCTCGGATCGAGGGCGTAGTTGACAAAACTTCCGTTCCAATACGTCCTTGCGCCCATAACGGGGTATCCGCCCAGCGCATATATCGTCTCACCAAGCAGTTCGTGATGGCGCATTTCGGTGATTGCGATGCCTTCGAGCGCGGTCTGTATTTCGGGATATTTGGGTGAAACGTACTTTTGAAAAGAGTAGGTCAAAACCGCAGTCAATTCGCTTGCCGAGCCTGCGTAGACGGGCATAAGAAGTTTTGATTCGGCGACGTTTTGCTCCACTTCGATTTTGGGATAGGGAAGGTCGCTTGCATATTTTGTCAAGTCCATATAATCCTCCTTTTTGACTACTATATGACGCACTTTGGCGTTTCGTTACGATATACGGCGTGCTTTTTGCTTAAAACGAGCAAATTTTATGGTATATTTGATAAAACCGCTTGCAAAATATATATTCTTATGATAAAATCTCATAGTAACTTTTAGGAGGTATAGTATGCTAGATTCATTGAATTCTATTCTTCTTGCCGCAGAACAAGGCATTAAGTATGAGACAGCACAACAAGTGTTGATGGCATTCGTTATATTGATGACAATTGCGGCAGTCGCAATCATCGTAGTCATTATGATGCAAAAGGGCACAAACGACAACGTGGGCGTTATTACGGGCGCAAGCGATACTTTTTACGGCAAAAACAAAAAGAGCAATAGAGAGAGCATTCTCAAAAAAGTGACTTTCGGTCTCTTTGCTTTCATTCTCGTATGCGCAATCATTTGCTTCGTGATGTGGAAGTTTGTCGGTACAACAACGGTCTGATTTTCAAAAAAAATATCGCAACGGCTCGTATATGAGCCGTTTTATTTTTATATCGACAAATTTATCCCTTGAATAATGGATAATAGTAATATATAATCAACTTATATGGAAAAACTTATCGCAACCAACAAAAAAGCATATCACGACTATTTCGTCGAGGACACCTACGAAGCGGGTATCGTACTCGTAGGGTGCGAGGTGAAGTCGGTGCGTCTCGGACAAATCAATCTTCGAGACAGTTTCGTCATAATCAAAAACGGGGAAGTCTTTATGCTCGGCACGCACATTTCGCCGTACAAAATGGGCAGTTATTACAACGTAGATCCTCGTCGCACGCGCAAGCTTTTGCTCAACCGCTCGGAAATCAACAAACTCCGCGGAAAGGTGGAACAAAAGGGATACACGCTCATACCTCTCAAAGTCTACTTCAAAGACGCACTCGTAAAGGTGGAAATCGGGCTTTGCAAAGGTAAAGAATTGCACGACAAACGCCAAGCAATCAAGGAAAAGGAAAACAACAGAAACTTGCAAAGAGTGATGAAGGAATACAACACTCGATAAATCTTAAACGCGATTTTTGCAAAACGAAAGCACGTCCGAGGACGTGCTTTTTCATATCGTTTATATCGGTTTTATGATTATTTGTAATTTCTTATAAAGTTGTTGAAGAAGCCTACGCAACTCGTAATAGCGTCGATATCCACGTTTTCGTCGGAAGCGTGCATACCGCCCAGTTGCTTAAACGAGAGCGGACAAGGCGTACAACGGATTGCGTTTTTGGAGATTTGTTGCAACACACGGCAGTCAGTGCCACCGAACACCAAGAAGGGAACGACCGCAACGTCGGGATATACCGCGTTGAGTGCCTTTTTGTACATTTGGAAGCCTTCGCCTTTGATGTCGATCATCGGAGACGCTTCGCGAGATTGCAAAACTTCCATTTCGAGATCGTATTTCTTTGCAAGTTTTTTGAGTTTTGCAAAGCATTTTTCGCTCGTGTCGTGGGGCGCGAAGCGGAGGTTTGCAACCACGGACGCTTCTTGCGGAATTACGTTGGGGGCGGGTGAGCCTTGCGACATAGTGAAAACCATAGTCGTGGTGAAGAGTCCGCCGCCGTACGCCGCATTTACCTTCGGACCGAGTTTTGCAAGCCACCAACCGTTGATACCGATGAGATGGCAGAACAATTTGAGCGGAGAAACGAGTGCGTCACCCATACCGTAAATCATTGCTTTGGCGGCTTTGGACGCTTTTGGTTTGAAAACGGTGTGCTTTTCGCAATAGTTTACGAACGCGGACAATCTTGCGATAGGCGTTTTTTTCGGAGGTTGAGAACTGTGACCGCCTTTCCCGCGAGCGATAAATTTGACGTCGGCGTAGCCTTTTTCCAAAATGCCGACTGCCGCAACGTCCTTTTTCATAACGTTTGCGCCTTTGCGCATAATCGCACCGCCTTCGTCAACCACGAGGAAGGGAGTGATACCTTGAGACTTGAACCAATCGCGCGCCATACTTGCACCCGGGCCGGAAGTTTCCTCGTTGTCGCTGTAACTCAAATATACGTCTTGCTCGGGCACGAAACCTTCCGCAATGAGTTCGTCACACGCTTGAATGGTGGAGAATAGGGTGTTTTTGCAGTCCATTGCGCCTCTTCCGTACACTTTGCCGTCCACGATTTGTCCGCCGAAGGGAGGATAATGCCAATCGGACTCGACAACGGGCACTACGTCTTGGTGTGCCATAAGCACGAGAGGTTTATCCGAAGATTTGCCTTTCCACTTGTAAAGCAATACGTCACCGCCAACTTGTATCTTTTGGCAAGTGGCAGTTACGTGCGGGAATTCCTCGTCCAAAACCTTGTGGAACGCATCGAAATACTCGTGACCGCTGTTGGTGACGGTGGGACATTGAATGAGTTTTACAAAACTATCGACATAACCGTTTTCGTATTTCATAGTAACTCCTAATGGATAAATAAATTTATAATACAATTGTACAACGCAAGTCGCATTTATTCAAGCAAAATTTTCGATAGTGAGCACATAAAGAGTGACTTGTGGCACAAATTTAAGACCGATTTGAAGTTTTTTAACGAAATCAGTTGCAAGCGGGGCTTGATTATGATATATTAACACTTGCGCCGGCGTGGTGAAACTGGCAGACGCGCTGGACTCAAAATCCTGTGGACTAATCATCCGTGTCGGTTCGAGTCCGACCGCCGGCACCAACGAAAAAACAACCTTACGAAAACCGTGAGGTTGTTTTTTCATATATCCGCCCCGTCTCGCTTGCGAGTAAGGTGGCGGATATATGAAAAAATAGGGCGCATCGCGCTCGTAAGGTTGCTTTTGAGTGCCCGTAGGCGGAACTGTGTACCGCCAGTAAGTTTAATGCTTGCACACGAGTAAGGTGGCGGATATATGAAAAAATAGGGCGCATCGCGCTCGTAAGGTTGCTTTTGAGTGCCCGTAGGCGGAACTGTGTACCGCCAGTAAGTTTAATGCTTGCACACGAGTAAGGTGGCGGATATATGAAAAAATAGGGCGCATCGCGCTCGTAAGGTTGCTTTTGAGTGCCCGTAGGCGGAACTGTGTACCGCCAGTAAGTTTAATGCTTGCACACGAGTAAGGTGGCGGATATATGAAAAAATAGGGCGCATCGCGCTCGTAAGGTTGCTTTTGAGTGCCCGTAGGCGGAACTGTGTACCGCCACCAAATGAAAATCCCGAGACGAGAAGTCTCGGGATTTTTTAGATATTGCGATGATTTTTGCTCAATGCTCAAACTGTGAATTGTACAAATTCGCGTAGAAACCGCCTTTTGCAAGCAATTCTTCGTGAGTGCCTTTTTCGATGACGTTACCTTTGTTCATAACGAGGATCAAGTCCGCATTTTTGATTGTAGAAAGGCGGTGCGCAACGATAAAGGAAGTCTTGTTTTGCATAAGCACTTCAAAGGCTTGTTGAATTTTGATTTCCGTACGAGTGTCGATTGACGACGTTGCCTCGTCCAAAATGAGCATCGGCGGGTGGGTGAGCATAACGCGCGCGATACAAAGCAATTGCTTTTGACCTTGTGAGATGTTTCCGCCGTCGTCACCGAGTACGGTGTCGTATCCGTTTTCAAGACGCATAATGAAGTTGTGGATATGTGCGGATTTCGCTGCTTGGATAATCTCCTCGTCCGTGGCGTCGGGATTGCCGTACGCGATATTTTCACGCACGGTGCCTTTTTTGAGCCACGTATCTTGCAAGACCATACCGTAGTTGAGGCGGAGCGACTTTCTCGTAACCTCGGTTATATCCTTGCCTTCCACGCAAATTTTTCCGCTGTCGGCGTCGTAGAAGCGCATAAGAAGGTTGATTAAAGTCGTTTTTCCGCAACCCGTAGGACCGACGATTGCTATGCGTTGACCGCTCTTGACGTTGAGAGAGAAGCCTTGAATGAGAGGAACTTCCTTGACGTAAGAGAAGTAAACGTCTTCAATTGTGATATTGCCTTTGACGTCGGTGAGGTCTTCAAAGCCCGCGTCGGAGGATTGATTGGGGGCTTCGAGAAGGTCGAAAACGCGGTTTGCAGCGGCGGTTGCCGTTTGAAGCTCGGTAACCACGCCCGTGATTTCGTTGAAAGGCTTTGTGTATTGATTGGCGTAGGAAAGCACGCACGAGAGCGCGCCCACGCTGAACGCACTCATACCCAGCACTTCGTTGCCGTTGATGACGAGATACGCGCCCAAAACGCATACCGCAACGTACACGACGCTGTTGACGAATCTCGTGCAAGGATTGACCAAAGACGAGTAGAAAGCGGCATTCTGTCCGCATATTTTCAAATCGTCGTTGATTACGCCGAATCTGCTTTCCGCACGTTTTTCGTATCCGAAAAGTTTGACGACGCGTTGGTTGGAAAGCATTTCAGTGACGAGTCCCGTCATCTCACCGCGTTTTTTGGCTTGCAGTGCAAACATATTGTGGCAACCGCGAGCGATGAAGTAGGCAACGAACAGCGAAAGGGGAGTGAGAAGCACGACGATGAGCGCAATGAGCCAGTTGTACCAAATCATAAACGCAAGCGTGCCGACGATTGTCACTATACCGCTGAAAAGTTGCGAGAAGCCTTGAATGAGACCGTCGGATATTTGGTCGATATCGTTGCCTACGCGCGACATCAAATCACCGTGCGAGTTGCTATCGATATATGAGAGCGGAACGTCGTTGAGCTTGGCGTACGCTTTGCGACGAAGGTCGCGAATAGTGCGGAATGACGCAAAATTTATGCAAAGATTGCTGAGGTATTGGAACAAGAACGCCGCCGCGATAAGTCCGCCGAGTATTCCCGAGTTTTTGAGAATAACGCCGAAGTCCACGTTGTCTTTGCCGATGATGTAGTCAACCGTATTGCCGATAATGACGGGTGCAAGAAGCGTCGCGGCTATTTGGATAACCGAGAAAATCAACGCACCGATTATATAGGGAAGATAGGGGCGCGCAAATTTGAGCAATTTCTTGATTGCGCCCGTTTCCATCTTTTTGGTTTGAGTTTTTGCGGAGGTTTTTTTCATTTGATTTCGTCCTCCTTGTTTTGAGATAGGCAAATTTCGCGATACACGGGGCAAGTGTCGATAAGCTCGTCGTGCGTGCCGAGTCCCACGACTTTTCCGTCGTCGAGCACGATTATAACGTCGCAATATTTGAGGCTGGTTGCCCTTTGCGATACGGTGACGGTGGTGAGACCTCTTTCCTCGCGCAATTCACCGAGTGCTTTGCGAAGTCTTGCGTCCGTTGCGAAGTCGAGCGCGCTGGAACTGTCGTCAAGCACCAAAATTTCGGGAGAAGAGACGAGCGCACGCGCGATAGTGAGGCGTTGTCTTTGTCCGCCCGACAAATTCTTTCCGCCTTGCGCGATATATTCGTCAAGACCGTCTTTTTTGGCGTATACGAACTCTGCCGATTGCGAGATTTGAAGCGCTTTGTCTATTTCCTCGTCCGTTGCGTCCGCCTTGCCCCATTGCAAGTTTTCGCGCACAGTACCTTCAAAAAGCACTGCCTTTTGCGGAGCTACTCCGAAGAGAGAATAGAGTTGCGCGTTGGTGTAGTTTTTGACGTTTTCACCGAAGACTTTCACTTCACCTTGCGTTGCGTCGTAAAGCCTCGTCATAAGACTGACGAGCGTCGTTTTTCCGCTACCCGTACCGCCGAGAATACCCACGCTTTGACCTCTTTGCACGGTTACGTTGACGTTTTCAAGAGAGGGGGAGGGGCTTGACGCGTAGGTGAAAGATACGCCGTTGAGTTCGATTGCGGGAGCATCCGTATCGGGGGTTGCGCCTTCGCCTTCTTTCATAGACGACGTGACGGCAAAAACCTCGTTTATTCTCGCTGCCGAAGCCGACGCTTTGGTGAAGGTTACGAGCAAGTTGGCAAACACGATAAGCGCGTTGAGAATTTGCGTCATATAGTTGACGAGCGCGATGATTTCACCCTGTGAAAGGTTGCCGTAATACACCGTTTTTCCGCCGAAATAGAGGATTGCGATTATTGCGATATTGAGCACGGCGTAGGTGAGAGGATTGAGAAGCGCGGAGAGCGCACCCACTTTTATGGAAGCGGAGGAAAGTTTTTCGGAAGCCTTGTCGAAGCCCGCTTTTTCTCTCTCTTCCGCGTCGAAAGCACGGATAACTCTTGCGCCTGACAAATTCTCTTTGGTGAGGCGGGTTACATCGTCGAGTTTGGCTTGAACGCCCTTGTATTTGGGCATAGTCAAGGCAAGTATGAGTGCCAAAAGCCCCGCAATAACCAAAGACGCCGCGACGAATATAAGCGAGAGCTTGACGTCGATTATCATTGCCATAACGATTGCGCCGACTGCGATAAACGGCGCACGCAAAACGAGGCGGATAAACATAAGCACCGCTTGTTGAGTCTGGTTGACGTCGCTTGTCATTCTCGTGATTAGAGAAGTGGTGGAAAACTTGTCGAGTTCGGCGTAAGTAAACGTATTGATGTGCGCGTAAAGGTCGCGACGAAGGTTCGTGCCGAAGCCCATAGACGCTCTCGACGCAAAGAATTGCGCGGTAAGTGAAAATCCGAGTCCGAATACGCCGAGCGCAAGAATAATCAATCCGCCGTAAATCAAACCCGAATAATCGCCGTTTTGTCCGCGCGGAATTGCGGTGTCGATTATCCAAGCCACGATGACGGGCACGATAAGCTCGAATACCGCTTCAATGAGTTTGAAAAACGGTCCTATTATCGTCTTTGCCCAATAGCCTTTGAGATATTTTAGTAGTTTAGTCATTTTTATTCCACTATAAAGTATTTTCAAAAAGTTATTTTATCATATCGTCGCGCGATAGTAAACTTTTTGCGACCTTGATTTTTGTAAGTCAACAAAATATGAACGGAATATGGCAAAATATACGAGGAGTGCATACAAATATCCGCACGCTATTGACTTTTCGTTTTTAGATAACTATAATATTTGTATTAAATATAGAAATCGGAGAAAGATATGGGTTGCATTTGGCATGACATTGACGAGAGTAGAATTACCACTACAGACTTTTTGGCAGTTATAGAAATATCCAAGGGAAGCAAAAATAAATACGAACTTGACAAGGCGTCCGGCGCACTGATTTTGGACAGAGTGCTTTACACGTCCACGCACTATCCGGCAAACTACGGTTTCATTCCGCGCACTTATAGCGAGGACAACGATCCGCTCGACGTGCTCGTGCTTTGTTCCGAGCCTATCGTCCCGATGGCAATGGTGAGATGCTATCCCATCGGCGTAATGATGATGCAAGACGGCGGTGAGATGGACTACAAGATCATCGCAATTCCTTTCAAAGATCCTACGTGGAATATATACAAGGAAATCGAAGATTTGCCCTCGCACATTATGGAAGAAATGTCGCACTTTTTCAGAGTGTACAAACAACTCGAAGGCAAGCAAACGACGGTATTCCAAGTGAAAAACAGAGAATTTGCCGAACTTATTATCAAAGATAATATGGAAGCGTACAAGAAGAAGTTCAACATCAAATAACGCTACGGCAAGAATTAATAATTATTAATTAGTAATTAATAAATGTGGAATATTCCACAACTGCGCCTATGGCGCAATATCACTTTTTGCGCAAGCAAAAAATATCACTCTCGCATAGCGAGAATATCACTGCGCCAACGGCGCAATATCACTTCGTGGGTGAATACACACGAACAATATCAAACCAATTTTTAGAGGAATATAACCAATGAAATACGATTGTATCGTAATAGGTGGCGGTATCGTCGGCACTGCAGTACTTGACAGACTTGCAAGGCGCAATCTCAAGGTTTTGCTTATCGAAAAGTGCGACGATGTCGCCTCTTTTTCTTCAAGAGCAAACAGCGGTATAGTTCATGCCGGTTACGACTGCGAGCCAAATACCCTCAAAGCAAAATTCAACGTGCGCGGAAACGAGCTTATGTGGCAAGACGTCAAGGAACTTGACGTTCCGCATCATAGATGTGCTTCTATCGTCGTGGCGCGCGCAGATCAACTCGAAGGGCTTGAATTCCTCAAAGAAAAGGCAGAGGCAAACGGCGTTACCGTTGAGATATGGGATAGAGAAAAGACCGTTGCGCTCGAACCTAACGTTGCGGACGACATAGCGTTCTCTCTCTACGCACCGACGGCGGGTATTGTATCTCCTTACCAACTCTGCATTGCATATGCAGACAGAGCGGTGCTCAACGGCGCACAAGTTTTGCTCGAATGTGAAAGTCAATCCATTGCAAAGGAAAACGACGAATATATCGTAAAGACCAACAAAGGTGACTTTACCGCAAAATACGTAATCAACTGCGCGGGCGCGCACGGCGCACAAGTAAACGACCAAGCGGGTGCGGAACATTACGAAACGACATATAGAAGAGGAGATTATTTCGTACTCGACAATACGGAAAGAAAGAACGTGCATACGGTTATATTCCAACTTCCGAGCGCACTCGGCAAGGGTGTACTCGTAGCACCCACCGCGGACGGAAACGTTATATACGGACCTACTGCCGTAGACACTTTAGACGACGACGATACTGCGTCTTCGCTCGACTCTCTCGACACGTTGAGAAAGAGCGTGCCTATATCCTATAAGACGCCCGCTTACAACAAGTGCATAAGAGTATATTCGGGATTGCGCACGATTATCGGTCACGACTTCGTGATAGGTGAATCCAAGATAAAAGGCAACTTCTTTATGGCAATCGGCATATGTTCGCCGGGACTTACGTCCGCTCCCGCAATAGCGGAATATATAGACGAGCTTATTGCAAAAAATTCTGGCGTACTGCTCAAAGAGAATTACGTAAGAGAGGTTGCAAAACACAACAGACTTACCGAACTTGACGAAAAGACGCTTAACGCGCTTATAGAGAAAGACTCCGCGTGGGGTAGGATCGTGTGTCGTTGCGAAAAGGTCACGGAAGCAGAGATAGTGGAAGCGATACATTCACCAGTTCCCGCAACTACGGTGGATGCCGTCAAACGTCGCACTCGTGCGGGTATGGGAAGATGCCAAGGCGGATTCTGCGGTCCGAGGGTTATGGAAATCATTGCAAGAGAACTCGATATGCCTCTCGACAAGGTCAGAAAGGGTGGCGGAGAGGATTCCAACATCGCGGTATGCAAAGTCAAGGAGGTGAGATAATGAACACTCTCAAATTTGACGTAGTTATCGTAGGCGGCGGTCCTGCGGGTATGGCGGCGGCACTTTCTGCAAGAAAGCAAGGCGCAAGCACGCTTATTCTTGAAAGAGACGTGAGATTGGGCGGTATCCTCAATCAGTGCATACATCAAGGTTTCGGGCTTCATTACTTCGGCGAAGAGATGACCGGACCGGAATACGCCAACCGCTTCAAAGAGATGGTTGAAAAAGAAGACATCACCGTTATGCTCGAAAGTATGGTGTTGTCTCTCGACGAAAACAAAGTCGTCAGCGTATTGTCTCCCACGGCAGGATTTTGCAAGATACAAGCGGGCGCAATCGTGCTTGCTATGGGTTGTAGAGAACGCACCGCGGGTGCAATCGCACTCCCCGGCACTCGTCCTGCGGGCGTTTATACCGCGGGTATGGCGCAAAAGATTTGCAACCTTGACGGCTATCTCGTAGGCAAAGAAGTCGTTATTTTGGGTAGCGGCGACATAGGTTTGATTATGGCGCGTCGTATGACTACGGAAGGCGCAAAGGTCAAACTCGTGCTCGAACTTATGCCGTATTCCAGCGGGCTTAAACGCAACATCGTTCAATGCCTCGACGACTACAATATTCCTATCAAATACAGTCACACGATTACGAGAATAGTCGGCAAACCGCGTATGACGGGACTTTATTACGCACCCGTGGGTGAGGACAGAAAGCCCATACTCGAAGAAGAACAATATATCGATTGCGACACGCTTTTGTTGTCGGTGGGGCTTATTCCCGAAAACGATTTGCTCAACGGCACGCACATCGAAATGAGCAGAATTACCAACGGCGCAGTGGTGGACGAGCATAGAATGACGTCTTGCGAGGGTATTTTCTCTTGCGGTAACGTGCTTCACGTGCACGATCTTGTTGACAACGTTTCGCACGAGGCGGAAATCGCGGGTGAATACGCCGCAAAATACGCGCTCGGTCAAACGGTAAAAGCGGAGGTGCAATATAACGTCGTTGCAAAAGACGGCGTTAGATACGCGCTTCCTCAAAGAGTCGGAAAAGGAGAGGGAAAAGTTCAAATCTTTTTCAGAGTAGGCGACGTTTACAAGAATTGCAAATTCGTTGCCGAATGTAACGGAAAAGTGTTGCTCTCAAAGAAATGTATGGTGCTTGCCCCCGGTGAAATGGGCAATATCGTGCTCGATAAATCCGCAATCGATTCTGACGTGGTAGTGAGGTTGGAAAAATGAATACAATTTGCATAAATTGCCCAATGGGCTGTCCGCTTACGATAGAGGAAAAAGACGGCGTAGTTACCGTCACGGGAAACACTTGCAAAAGAGGCGAGTTGTACGGCAAGGAAGAGTACACGCACCCAAGAAGAACCGTGACCACGCTCGTAAAACTTCAAAACGGAGGTGTTGCGTCTTGCAAAACCACTACGACCGTTCCAAAAGAAATGATATTCGACGTCGTAAAATTTATCGGCACGCTTACGTGTCCCGACAATGTAAAAATCGGTGACGTCGTGGCAAAAGACGTGCTCGGCACGGGCGCGGACGTCGTTATTACGGGCAGAAAATAAAATTATATCAAAACCGAATGGAACTTTTAGATATCGCAATAGAGTGTGTAAAACCTTGATTGCGATAAAATTATACCAAAGACACGCCAATGACTATCAAGGGGAAACGTATATTCAATTATAGACCGCTCGTGTTTTTCGCAGTGGCTTTGATATCCGGTATTCTTGTCGCGGAAGCACTTTACACTCAATCCGTGTGGTGGTATCTCGCGCTTCTGATAGTTATTATCGGCGCAAATATCGCAGTCGTCGCCGTCAAAAAATCAAGAAAATTTTTCTATATTTCTCTTGCCGTTCTCGTTGGTTTTATATCGATGACGGCAACCAATTTGCAGTATAATTCCGTAGATATCAAGACGTATTCGGGCACTTTCACCGCGCAAGTGTCGAGTGAGATTTTATACGAGGACGGACAAGCCGTTTTCTATCTTGACAACATAACGACGAGTGAAGGTACGCTCGAATATTCCGCTTACGCAAGGTGCAATATTTACGCCGAGGATATCGACTTTTCCGCAGGTGATTTCGTTACGATGAAAGGCACGATAAAGTATCGCGTTCACGAGAGGTTCAGCACCTTTTATTCGTCGTACGTTTCAAGCGGCGAACGCTATGACGCGACCGTGTATTCAATAGCAAAGTTATCCGACGGTAAGTTGCAATTTCCCGTCAATCTACAAGTGAAAATCAAGCGTATTTTATATGAGAACACCGACGATTACACGGCGTCCATTTCGCAAGCATTGGTGCTCGGCGACAAATTCGGAATAGACGGGGATTTGTACGACAATATCAAAGCGAGCGGTCTTGCGCACGTGCTTGCGGTCAGCGGGCTACACGTGTCTACGCTTGCCGCGGCGTTGTACTTCGTTTTCAAAAAGTTGAAGGTAAATCCCAAAATCAGTTTCGTCGTGGTGCTTGTACTGACTTTCTTGTATTCTATGCTTTGCTCTTTTACGGCGTCGTCTTTGAGAGCGGTGGTTATGAGCGGAGTGAGTATGTTTGCCTCGTCGTTCGGACGCAAACGCGACGATTTGTCCTCGCTTTCGCTTGCGGCAATATTGATTTTGATATTTAGACCTTGCGCAATAGTGGATATCGGATTTTTGTTATCCTTTGCGTCGGTTGCCGGCATATTTATGTTCGCAAGACCTTTTGAGAAGACGGGCAACAAAATTGTGGAGAAAATCAGCCCTAAACGCCATATAGGCAGAAAATTTGCAAGCGTATGCGCAATATCTTTTGCAACCAACCTTGCATCTTATCCGTTTGTGGCGTACTTCTTCGGTGAAGTACCGGTGCTGTTCATCTTGTCCAACTTCCTGATTTTGCCGTATATTATGGCGGTGTACGTGGCAATGCTCGCTCTCACTACGCTTTCCGTAATCACGGGTTGGGGAGGTTTTGTTTGGATACTCAAATATTTGCTATTGCCTTTCCGATTGTACGTCAAAGCGATAGGTTCTTTGCCTTTTGCGACGGTGAATACCGTTATGGGACTAGTCGGACTTATAACCTCGGTGATTATGCTTGTTCTTGCGTCGAGATACGTTTTCCTAACCAAAGTGCAGAGAGGTAGGGCGTTGTCGCTCACCGCAACGGCGGGACTCGTGATGAGTATGATCGTCGCGGCGTGCGTATGAGTGCGTATGAGATAATCGTGCGCCTACTTGCATAAACTAATCGTTGAGTGAGCAAAAACGCTTCAAAAAATCGCCGTTTTCGGCTATTTATGTCGCTTTGCTTGCTCTCCGTGTCGAAAAAAACCAAAAATGTATTGCGCTTGACTTGTTTGTGTGTTAATATATTTTTGTTTATAATACTCTCATAAGGGGTGGAAGTATGATTGAAAATCTCAAACTCGGTCCTCTCGACGGATTTAACGCGCTCATCGTGATCGTCGTTTTGGTGATTGCGCTCGTTGCGCTTATCGCAGTCCTCGTCGCTTGCATAGTGAAAGCTATCAAGGAAAAGAACGACGCAAAAGAGGATAATGCGGAAAACGAGTTTTATTCCGAATACGGCGTTACGGGTGAAGAATTGCGCCTCAACCAAAAACTTGCAAGATTGCGCAATCAACTCAAAGAGGCGATTAGAGGCAAGAAGGGCAACGAGGTTGAACTTGCCGAAAACGAACAACCCGTAGAAGAACCCGTAGCGGAGCAAGCACCTGTCGTTGAAGAGACTCCCGTCGAACAAGTTGCGGCAGACGAAGTTGTCGAACCCGAAAAAGTCGAAGAACCCGTCATTGAACCCGCACCCGTCGAAGAAGTCAAGGAAGAACCCGTTCAAGAACCCGAGCCGACGCCGGAACCTCAACCCGCGGTTGAGCCTGAACCCGCCGTCGAACCCGTTGTTGAACCGGTGAAGGAAGAGCCTGTTCCCGAACCCGTTCCCGAAAAGGTTGAAGAGCCCGTCAAGAAGGGCGTCGATAAGCCCGATACCAAGAAAGTCGTCAAGAAGAAACCCGACGATTGGTCCAAATATGACGGAACTTACGAGGGTTATTATTACGATCCCGAAGACGCTTGCTACTACGAAGGCACTCCGTCACCCGCACTTGCCAAGAAACTTGCGGCAAAAGAGGCGGAACTCGAAGCACTCAACGCCAATAAGGATAAGAAAGTCGTTATCAAGAAAGTTGCTCCTCCGTTTGCGGCACTCAAAACGCCCAAGAACGTGCGAAAAGCACCCGCAAAGGTTGCAGGTTTTGACGAGTCCGTCATTTACGGCAAGTACATCATCGAGCACGTCGACAAGGAAGACGGCACGCAAGAGTATTTCTACACGCTCTACGACGCCAACGGCAACAACATCTACGAAAGCTCCAACTACACGACGAAAGAGTTCTGCGAGCGCGCAATCAACCGCTTCAAATCTCACGCAATTATCGGTACTTATACTATCGAAGCTGCGGACGGAAAGTTCTTCTTCGTGCTCAAACGCAAGACCTACGTGCACAAGGGATCTCCGCAAAACACCTTTGAAGAGGCAAACGCTCATATGAGAGAAATCAAGAACTTTGCCCAGACGGATATTATCCGCGAGCAATAATCGAGATTGTATGAAATAGTTTTTAAGGCGCAACGTGTTTTGCGCCTTTACTATAAGTAAAAACGAGAAAAACGAGGTATATATGGATTATTCTACGATAAAATCAAATCTTGAAAGAAACGGCTTTGCCGTGTCCGTATTCGACACCGTGCAAGAGGCAAACGAGTATCTCAACGGCGCAATAGACGGCAAGAGCGTAGGCTTTGGCGGTTCGGTTACGCTTGACGAAACGGGCGTGCTCAAATTGCTTGAAACGCACAACAACGTTCTTTATAGATTTGACAATCCCGACGGCAAAACGCCCACCGAGGTTATGAAAGAGTCTCTCACCGCCGACGTGTTTTTGACAAGCGCAAACGGCATTGCCGAAACGGGCGAGATTATCAATATCGACGGCAACTGCAATAGAGTGGCGGGGGAATTGTACGGACACGAGAAGGTGTATCTCATAGTCGGCAACAACAAAATTGCACCCGATTTCGATTCCGCATTGTGGCGCGCAAGAAATATTGCCGCACCCAAGAACGCAAAGCGTTTGCACAAAAACACGCCTTGCGCCGTCAATGCCGATAAATGCTACAATTGCAACAGCCCCGAACGCATTTGCAAAGGTCTTGTCGTCCTTTGGCGCAAACCCACCAATTGCCCGTACGAAGTGGTGATAATAGACAAGCCTTTGGGGTACTAAAAGATTTTCACTGAATTAATAATTATTAATTAATAATTAATAAATGTGGAATATTCCACACCACAAAAGCACCTAAAAGGTGCTTTTGTGTTTTGGTTTTACTTTGCTACGCAAAGATTATGCTCGTTCGCTTGTGCGAAAGAGTTATTTGGTGAGGCCTTCTTGGACGGCGACTGCGCAAGCAACCGATTTTTACGCACCAGAAAAGGCACTCTGACGAGTGCCTTTTGTGTTACTGGTGCTATTTGCTACGCAAACAATCAATCGTTGCTCTGCGCACAATTTACTTTGTCAAACCCTCTTGTACGGCTACCGCGCAAGC